>JAAYKG010000197.1 GCA_012522555.1 Armatimonadota bacterium | reverse complement strand
TAGCGCGGGGGTGGGGTTGATGGCCGGAGTGGCCGCGTTGATGTCTCTTACAAAAGCATCTGGGTGGAAGCTTGCTGCGGGCGTTGGCGGATTGATTGTTTTATCGTGGATATGCAGCGCCACCCATCTCGGGCTTCCGGTGACGCTTGTCGTCACCTTAATTGGAATGGCGGCTTGCGGATATGCTCTGAAGATCGGCTGGTGGAGGTCGATGTTAGCCGGGTTGATAAACATCGCCGCGCTTGTTATTTGCGCGCGATTCCTCCAAGGCGCTCTCGCGCGAAGCGCCGCGGGTATAGAGACGTCTCCGTGGATCGCGATGCTTGCCGGAGTGTTGTTGACCGGCTTGATTGCATATCTCATCGGTGCGCAAGTCCTTCGCTTGAAGGGCAACTACCTGGCGATGGGGACATTGGCCTTTGGTGTGATAGTCGAGATTATGCTGTCAAAATGGGTGGCGGTGACTGGAGGCTCGAGCGAGGGTATTTATGGCATTCCTACGATAGCGTTTGTCGATGGTTTGCCTGGTCCTGTTCGGAGGATATTCGAGTTCGCCCGGGGCGGAAGCCTTGACGTCCAACAGCAATATTTCTATCTTGTATGGTTATTTGTCTTTGTTGCTCTTATTTTGGCCGTTAATATTGTTCGATCCAGAGTGGGGCGGGCGTTCCGTGCGGTGCACGGCAGCGAGCAAGCGGCAGAATCACTTGGGGTCGACACCGGTCGATATAAAGTCCAGGTGTTCGTTTTAAGCGCAGCGCTGGCGTCGATAGCCGGCAGCTTGCATGCGCACAACGCCGGGGTTGGTTATATCAGCCCAAGTGAGTTCAACTTCCTGGTAAGTGTGCAGTTGGTGGTGATCGTCGTAATCGGCGGATTGGCGAGCGTATGGGGGGCTTTGCTGGGGGCGAGCGCAATTCAGCTCATCAAAAACTGGATACTCACCCTCGACAAGGCAAACATTTCTATTTTTGGCCTGGCGTTGAAGGGACTCGATCCTATAGTATTCGGTGGGATTTTGGTTTTGGTGATGATGTTGATGCCGCAGGGGCTGACCAGGGGGCTGACCGACGCGATTGTTGGTGCAATCAGACGAACCAAAGGACTGGCGCAGCGGGAGGTCAGCTAGAAGCCGTGGGAGCATTGATAGAAGCATCAGCAGTGACCAAGTCGTTTGGTGGGCTTGACGCCGTTAAGAATGTCGATGTAGTTGTCACCCAGGGGCAGACTAAGGCTCTCATCGGCCCGAATGGCGCGGGAAAAAGCACGCTTCTCAATCTGCTGACGGGGATGATGCCGGTTAGCGGCGGAGAAATATGTATCAACGGAAGTTCCATCGTTGGGCGATCGTGCTACGAGGTAGCAGGGCTTGGTGTGGCGCGCACATTCCAAAATGTGCAGCTGTTTCAGAATATGACGGTGCTGGAAAACGTGATGGTCGGCTGCCATAGCTGGACGCGGCAGGGGATGCTGTCAGGCGCGTTGCGACTGATCGGCCATTGGAACGAGGAGCGCAAAATATATGCGGAGTCGATGGAGCGTCTTGAACAGGTTGGACTTGTGCAGGTGGCCGATTCGGACGCGGCGGATCTCCCGTTTGGAAAACAAAGGATGCTGGAGATTGCCAGAGCGCTTGCCAGTCGACCGAATCTGCTTTTGTTGGATGAACCTGCTTCCGGCCTGTCGACACGGGAGAGGACGGAGCTGGCCGCTCTTCTTCGCAGCATCGTTGACGATGGGATGACGGTGTTGCTTGTGGATCATGACATGCAGTTTGTGATGGATATATCCGACGAGGTGACGGTGCTGGACCAAGGCGTCAAGATCGCTGAAGGCACTCCGGCTGAAATACAAAACAATCCTAAGGTGATAGCGGCATACCTCGGAATCGAGGCCGGATGATGCTGAAACTGCAAAGCGTGATAACCTACTACGGCAGAATTATGGCGCTGAGAGGTATCTCGCTTCATGTGGACCCGGGAGAGATCGTGGCCGTGGTTGGGCCTAATGGAGCGGGCAAGACAACCGCGCTAAACACGATATCAGGGGTGCTTGCGCCTAAGTCGGGCAGGATCGTTTTTGACGGGAGCGAAGTGGCCGGCAAGTCGACGGATAACTTGGTGGATATGGGTCTGGTTCAGGTTACGGAAGGGCGTCAGTTATCCGCCGATATGTCGGTTTACGGGAATCTTATGCTGGGGGCGTATCGGCGAAGCGCGGCGGACAAAAAATCAATCGTGCGCAGCGATTTGCAGCGAGTATTCGCGATGTTTCCGATATTGGAAGACCGTCGTACGCAATCCGCCGGCACTCTTTCCGGCGGCGAGCAGCAGATGCTGGCTCTTGGAAGGGCGCCTATGGCAAGGCCGAAGATGCTGCTTTTGGACGAACCATCTATGGGCCTTGCGCCGCTGGTAGTGAAAGAGATGTTCAAAATAATCGCCGGGCTTTGTAAACAAGAGGGCACTACCGTGCTTGTGGTTGAGCAAAATGTGAAAGCGGCGCTTGCAGTGGCGAAGCGGGCTTATGTGTTGGAAACCGGCCGTGTTGTGATGGAAGGCACCGCATCGGAACTCTCCAAAAATCCGGAGATTCAGCGTGCATATCTCGGAAAAGGCTACAAACAAATGGTGGAGTAGGGGAAGCAGATGCCGATTTGGAATCGTAAATACGAAACAATGGAACGTTCGGAGATGGAGCAGCTTCAGCTCGAGCTGCTGCAGGCCACGGTCAATCGGGCGTATCGCAATGTGCCGTTCTACCACAAAAAATTTGAACGCCTGAGCGTTGCGCCGGAGGATGTGTTATCCCTGAGCGACATCCAAAAACTGCCGTTCACCACCAAAGACGATTTGCGGGATGGCTATCCATACGAGATGTTCGCGGTCCCTCTTCGCGAGATAGTGAGGATCCATTCCTCATCATCCGCCACCGCTAAACCCATCGTGGTCGGCTACACTCGCAATGACTTGAAACACTGGGCCGAGCAGACTGCTCGGGTGCTTAGCGCGGCTGGGGTTGCAAAAGATGATGTGGTGCAGATAGCGTTCGATTATGGCCTGTATACGGGGGGATTTGGGATGCATTACGGCGCGGAAAGGTTGGGCGCGTCGGTGATTCCTGTCTCGTCCGGCAACACCGAACGCCAAGTGCAGATTATGCAGGACTTCCGCAGCACTACCCTCGTCAGTACCCCTGGTTTCGCCTTATATCTCGCTGAGGTGATGTCAAAATTGGGAGTATCGGCGGCCGGGTTGTGGCTGAGAGTTGGTTTGTTCGGAGGAGAGCCGATGGCCGACAAGACCAGATCCGAGATCGAATCAAAGCTCAACATTGTCGCCACGGACAACTACGGCATCAGCGCTGTTATGGGGCCGGGAATTGCGGGCGAGTGCGAACTACGAGACGGATTGCACGTAAATGAGGATCATTTTTTCGTGGAAGTTATCGATCCCGACACGCTGCAAACGCTAAACGATGGTGAAGAAGGCGAGTTGGTCATCACTACTCTGACCAAAGAGGGGCTGCCGATGCTGCGCTACCGCACCCGCGATGTGACCAGAATTATTCGTGGCAAATGCAAATGCGGCCGAACAACCGCCAGAATCGCCCCAGTACGCAGGCGCACCGACGACATGTTTATCGTGCGCGGGGTTAATATCTATCCTGGGGAAATCGAAGCAATCCTTCACGATATAGAACAGGTGAAACCCCACTACCAGATTATCATCGCTCGCGAGGCTGGGCTTGAACAGATGACTCTGAAAGTAGAGTTGTCCGGCGATTTTATCGCGGACCAGATGCACAGACTTGTCGAGCTTGAGGAGCTAATTAAGCACAGAGTACACGCCGTTGTGGGGTTGACTCCCCAGATCAAACTGGTCGAACCGAAGACACTGCAGAGCATCGATTCTGCGCAAAGGGTTCTGGACAATAGAGAGATTTAGCGCCGCGCCGGCAGCAGTCGTAAATCGGTATCTCTACCGTTACGATAACTTGAAAACAATTGCGTTTTCGTATGGAGGGAAAGGTTGAAAAAACATCTGGCTACGTTACTTTTTGTGTCGTTAATGATGAGCTTGCTCGCGATATGTGCGCTTGCTCAAGGCGTGCAAAGCGTGGAACTACACGGTTTCATGCAAAATCGGTTTTATGCCAACCCAGACAGCTCTGCGCGCTTCGTCGCTGAACGCGTGTCGTTGTCTGCCGTCGGAAAGTTTGGAACCGATGCTATCGGGTATGTGGAGGTCTACTATCATCCCTGGCTTACCGACCGAGTGATAGGCGTCCCCCAGCCGACTCCCCCCGTCACTGGTTACACAGCCGAGCAATCGCGAATCTATCTTGAGAGCGCTTACGCCGATCTGCCGGCGGGGGAGGGGCGACTGCGAATCGGAAAAGGCAGGCAGCTTAACTTCGGGCTTACTCCTACCTATCCGAATCGAAAGACAAGCCAATACGGAATCATATCGGAGACGTTCACTCAGGACCGCATTGTCGGAGCGCAGTATACTCAAAAAATCGGCTCGTTTGACTTCGGTGGAAGTCTGTATACCGATCAACGCGTGCAAAATAGAAAAATCGGTGATTTCGCCGGCGCATCGGTCAATCAGTTGATGCCTAGCACAAAGGTCGTTGCCCATATCGTCGACAAGGACGACCCGGCCAACAATCCCGGCACCCTGGCAGGCTCCGTGAGGTTCGGCATCACCAAGCCCGACTATCAGGTTCACCTATCAGGCGCATCCGGAAAGATGGTGGAAGAGGATGTAGCTGTCTTGAATACTGCTTTTGGTATACAAAGCCAAAGCACATCACGTAAGCACCAAAAATACGGCCTCGACGCTGCGGTAGCGCGCGGCCCGTTCTGCCTGCAAACGGAGTACTATCAAGGTAAGTTCAGCTTCTTGACAATCACCGGCTATCAGGTGCTCCTTGGCTACCAGCCGAAGGACAAGATCCGCGGCTATGTGCGATGGTCGGCACTCAGTAACGGTAGTATGAACAACAGAACTGCAAGCCAATTGACCTGGCCGACCCGTCAGTTCACGGTAGGTATAATCAAGCCGCTTCGACCGGGGATGTGGGTCGAGCTGGATTACGAAAAGAACATGGAGACCACCGCCGGCCTGCCCAAACCCAAAAACGACCTGCTATTCCTCGAGTTGTTCACTGGGTTCTAGCGAAGATAACTGCATTGGACATTGGTAGATCCGCCCCCTCTCCCCCACGACGGGGAACCAGCTACTCCCTCTCCTTTGAGGGAGAGGGCTGGGGTGAGGGGGCAAGCTGGCCAACTCTGCCCCTCCGACGCAGGCACAATCTGGGGTGAGGGGGTGAGCCAGGCAAACCGAGTGGGTTGTGGAAGTTTGGTTTTCGCCCTCACCCAACAAGTGGGCCTAACCTTAACGCACCCCGGAGAGGGGATACGTGTGCTAACCCTCTCCACCAAAAGAGTGGCGGTTGTGTTTTAGTGAGCCAGTCCTGTGCCTCTGCGCCCCTTTAATTGACCACGTGCGAGCGCATTGAGTATAATACGTTGGGCTTTCGTCAAAATTGAAGGCCGAAAGCTCAGGAAAGGTACGTTTGAGGTGCGCAAGACGCGGGCATCCACAACCGGTAGGAAAACAAGGAAGTCGGCAGCCAGTAAGAGCCAGCCTCTGATTCCTGTAATCGACATCTTTGGGGTGTTGTTGATCGTCTTTGGCCTGGCGACACTGATCTCACTGTGTGCCGAGGACTCCACAGGCGCGTTAGGTCATCATCTGGCGCCACTGATGCGTAATGCCGTTGGCATCGGGGCATATGTTATACCGTTTCTAATCGGCCTGTTCGGTGCGTTTTGTATCGTCGGGCCGCTCAAAATAATTCCACGCAACATCCTGGTCGGGAGCAGCATGGTGTTTCTGGCGTTTGTCGGAGGGGTGTCGCTGGTTAAAGGGGTGCCTTGGGATGTCGTGAGCGCCGGCGGGGGATATGTGGGCAACGTAGTGGCGGTATTGGCCCGCAGAGCCGGCGGAGTGGTGGTTGGTCACATACTTCTCACAGCTCTAGCTGCGGTCGGAGTTATCATAATAATAAATCAGCCGCTGGCTAACCTGATCGATTGGATCAGAGGCCACTGGATAGCTAACGCAGAAAGGGCCGCCGAGCGTGCGGCGATCCGACAGGAAACCCGTGATAAAAAATCGGCTGCCAAGTTAAAGGAACAGGAAAAGCGCGAAAAAGGACGAAAGCGCACCTTAGAGACGATATTCACCGAAACCGAAGAGGCCCAAACTGAACCTCCGGACCCCGGCGAGGTCAAAATCACCCTGCCGGTGGTTACAAGGCCCGCTCGGCAGCCGAAAAATGGAGAGAATGCAGAAGAGGTACCGCAACACGGCGAGTTTCAATTGCCGCCGTCGAGCTTGCTGTCGGAGCCTCCGCCTCCTCCGCCGAGGGTCGAGAGCGAGCTGAAAAACAATATAGAGATCATCGAGCGCACCCTTGAGGAGTTTAAGGTGCAGGCGAACGTGGTCGAGATCGCGTGTGGACCTACTGTGGCTCGCTACGAAATACAGCTTGCGCCGGGGATTAAAGTCAACAAAATCGTCGGGTTGGCCGATAACCTGGCGATGCAGTTGGCAGCGATAGATGTTCGCGTCGAGGCTCCGATACCTGGCAAAGCGGCTATCGGGGTGGAGGTTCCGAACAAGAACCGGGGTATGGTGGCGTTACGGGAGATTGTCGAAAGCAATCCATTCGTGCAAGCAAGCTCGATTCTAACTTTTGCCCTCGGTAAGGACGTGGCGGGGAATGCGATTGTTGCAGACCTGGCGAAGATGCCGCATATGCTTGTGGGAGGCGCAACAAATGCCGGAAAAAGTGTTGGGCTGAATACGCTTATAGCGAGCTTGCTCTTCAGAGCTACGCCGGATCAACTTAAGCTGGTGCTGATCGATCCTAAAAGGGTCGAATTGAGCCTGTTCGAGGGGATACCGCATCTTGCCTGCCCGGTTGTGAAGGATGTAAAACAGGCGGCCAGCGTGTTTCGGGCGGTGGTGCAGGAGATGGAGAAACGCTACGAGCTTTTCTCGCGCAACAGCGTTCGTAATATAGATGGATATAACGAACGTGTCACTGAATCCGAAAAAATGCCGTATATGGTGGTAGTTGTCGATGAACTATGCGACCTGATGATGCAGGCCGCGGCGGAGGTCGAGGCTTCCATCCAAAGGCTTACCCAGCTTGCCCGAGCCACAGGTATTCACTGTGTGATTGCCACTCAGCGGCCGTCGGTAGACGTTATTACAGGGGTGATTAAGGCGAACATTTCATCGCGCGTCGCGTTCGCCTGCTCATCGCAGCACGACAGCAGGACTATCCTGGATCAAAAGGGCGCAGAACGCTTGATCGGGCGGGGAGATATGTTGTTTATGCCGATTGACGCTGCCAAACCGATGCGCGTTCAGGGCTGTTATATTTCGGAACGCGAGATCGAAACTGTGTGCGAGTTTCTCAAAAACCAGCGCAAGCCGATATATTCGATCCAACCGGGGGCTGTTTCAGGCGGAGGCGGGCCGGGCGGCGGAGAATATGAAGAAGCGTTTGCCGATGAGTTTTATGAGCCGAGCGTCAGGTTTGTGGTATCTACGGGCTACTGTTCGACATCGATGCTGCAGCGGAAGTATAAAATCGGATACACGAGGGCGGCCCGAATCGTGGACGCGATGGAAGAGGCGGGGATTGTCGGAGGGTTGGACGGAGCCAAACCCAGGCAGGTGCTAATCACCAAGGCCGATCTGGAAGCTGTTCTAGGAGGCAAAATCGGGCTGCCGTTCGAGGAAGCACCGGATGACGACGATGACGTGCCTCCCGCCGAGGTCGCCGATC
>JAAYKG010000196.1 GCA_012522555.1 Armatimonadota bacterium | reverse complement strand
TCAACTACCTTATAGATAATGGCGCCAGGGTGATTCTAGTGAGTCACCTTGGCCGCCCCAAAGCCGATGAATCCGGCAAAGCGGACCAAAGCTCGGTCAAAAAGTTCAATTTGGACCCCGTAGCGGCGAGGCTCTCTGAGCTGCTTGGCAAACCAGTCAAGAAGATGAGCGATTGCATAGGTGATGAGGTTAAGAGCGCAGCCGCAGGGCTTAAAGATGGGGACGTGCTTCTTTTGGAAAACGTCCGATTCTATGCCGCTGAGACCAAAAACGATCCGGACTTTTCAAAGCAACTCGCCGATTTGGCTGAATTATATGTGAATGATGCGTTCGGCACGGCGCACAGGGCGCATGCTTCCACCGAGGGAGTTACCAAATATCTTCCTGGGGTTGCCGGCTTCTTGATCGAAAAGGAACTGGCCTACCTGGGCAATGCGATTGCCGATCCGAAGAGGCCGTTTGTGGCGGTGCTCGGTGGGGTAAAGGTCTCAGGTAAAATTGACGTCATAGACAAACTGCTGGAGAAAGGCGACGTGCTTATCGTAGGCGGGGCGATGACTTACACATTCCTTTCTGCGCAGGGGTTGAGCGTAGGCAATTCGATGGTCGAGGAATCGGGGCTGGAACTGGCAGCAAACGCGCTGAAGAAAGCCAAAGACAGGGGAGTCGAACTGCTCCTGCCGGTCGACACACTCGAGGCCAAGCTTGCCGCCGATTTCGACATTCCATCGGGAATCCCGGCTGATGTGGATATACAGACCGCACCAAGCAGCGCGATGCTGGACGGCTATAGAGGTTTGGACATCGGCCCGGAGAGTACCAAGCTTTTTAGCGACAGGATCAAAAATGCCAAGACTGTCGTCTGGAATGGCCCGATGGGTGTTTTTGAAGATTCAAGATTTGCGAAGGGTACTTTGGCCATTGCGGAGGCGATGGCGCAATGTGACGGAACGACAATAGTCGGCGGTGGTGATTCGGCTGCTGCGGTTGAGCAGATGGGTTATGCGGACAAAATGAGCCATGTATCCACCGGCGGGGGCGCGTCGCTTGAATTTCTCGAGGGAAAACAATTGCCGGGTGTGGTCGCATTGCAGGACAAGTGAGCAGCACCACGGCGCATTTGAGCCTTATCATAGATTTGAGCCAAGTTTATTCGGATATCGACCGAGAGGGAAATAATGCCAAGAAAACCATTTATAGCCGGAAACTGGAAGATGAACAAGACTATCGCTGAGGGTGTGGCTCTTGCCAATGAACTCAAAGGATTGGTTGCAGGCATCGACGATGTTGACATTGCGGTTTGCCCGACGTTTGTCGCTTTGGCCAAGGTCGGAGAAGTGATTGAGCACAGCAATATAATGCTGGGAGGACAGAACACTTTCTGGAAAGAATCCGGCGCGTGGACCAGCCAGATATCCCCGCAGATGCTGGCGGATGCGGGATGTAGTTGGGTAATAGTCGGCCACTCCGAGACTCGCGGACGGTTCGGCACGGTAGACGATGAACTTGAGGGGGTGCTCTCGTATTTCGGTGACAATGACACGACTGTCAATATGAAAGCCAAGTATGCGTTTGCATCCGGGTTGCTGCCGATAATTGCGTGCGGCGAGCTGCTTTCTGAGCGTGAAGCAGGCAAGACCGATGAGATAATTGCCGCGCAAATGAATGTATGTCTCGACGGTTTCACCAAAGAACAGGCTATGAAGATGGTGATTGCATATGAGCCGGTTTGGGCAATCGGAACCGGGCAAGTTTGCGATTCAGACGAGGCCGACAGGGTCTGCGGGCTTATTCGCGGGATAGTCAAAGAGATGTATGGCGAGGATGTAGCCGAGGCGGTTCGGATACAATATGGTGGCAGCGTCAACGACAAGAACGCCGCTGAGTTGCTATCCAAGCCCAACATTGATGGTGCGCTGGTTGGGGGCGCTGCGCTTAAGGCGGATGCATTTGCCACCATCATCAAATCGGCAAAATAAGCCAAAAGAGCATATTTATAAACAGGGCGGGCGCAGGCTCGCCCTTGTGTATAATTAATTATAGCGGAGGAGTATATGCTGAAACCATTGGGAGATCGAATCATTGCAAAGGCCCTGTCGGCAGAAGAAGTCACGCCGGGTGGAATTGTTTTGCCGGAGAGCGCGCAAGAGAAACCGTTGGAGGCTGAGGTGATCGCAGTCGGGCCGGGAGAGCAACTTGGGTCTGGGGAGTTCAGGCCAGTCGATGTCAAGGCCGGTGACAAGGTCATCTACGGCAAATATGCCGGAACTGAAGTAAAACTGGGCGCGGATGAATATATCGTTTTGCGCCAGGATGATATACTCGCGATAGTCGAATGATCTGCTATTCCGCAGCCGATGCACGACTTAGCCGGAACCAACGCGCAGATAAATAATGCTTGATATGTCGGTGTTAAGACTGCAAAGTTTCAATGTTGCAAAGCCTGTTACCTGTCCTTGGGAAGAGGATTAGGTAAATCACCCTTTCTCCAGCCCTCACCGGGAGAGGGATTGGGGCGTAAGCCCTGATAGATTAGTTGAGGTCGCATCGAAACCGGGGCTGTTTATGTTATATTTGGCGCTATGAACACCGTTAAACTATCCTCGTATGCCAAAATTAATCTGAGTCTCGATGTGTCGACGCTGAGACCTGACGGATATCACGAGATAGATAGTGTGGTTCAAGTGATCGATATCGCCGATCAGCTCGAGTTGACCGTCGGCGAGCCGGGCGTAATCGAAGTCGCGGTTGAGCAGGGGGATGCGCCGTCCGGCCCGG
>JAAYKG010000195.1 GCA_012522555.1 Armatimonadota bacterium | reverse complement strand
ACCGCAGCCGGTTCGTTTTGCCTGGCTCACCCCCTCACCCCCGCCCTCTCCCTCAATGGAGAGGGAGTAGATCGTGCCTGCGTCAAAGGGGCAGAGGGTTAGGTAACGTGTCCCCTCTCCTGGGGGAGAGGGCTAGGGTGAGGGCGATTGTCCCCTCTCCTGGGGGGAGGGTAAGGGTGCGTTATTTATTCGTTACCAACTCACACGCCGGCACTGTGGCGCCTGTGATTATCGGTCGCAGATATTGGCCCGTGTATGAGCCAGCGCTTTGTGCTATTGCCTCAGGGGTGCCGACGGCTATGATCTGTCCGCCTTTATCCCCGCCTTCAGGGCCTAAATCAATCACATAATCTGCCGTCTTGATTACATCAAGATTATGCTCGATAACAAGCACGGTATTGCCATTGTCAACCAACTTGCCCAGCACCTCCAGCAGTTTAGCTATGTCGTGGAAGTGCAGCCCAGTAGTGGGTTCGTCCAGGATATACAGAGTCTTGCCGGTGCCGCGCTTGGCCAGTTCGCTGGACAGCTTCACCCTCTGCGCCTCTCCTCCGGATAAGGTAGTCGCAGGTTGGCCCATCCGGATATAATCCAGGCCGACATCGTGAATAGTCTGCAGTCGTCTATGAATTCGCGGGATGTGTTTGAAAAATTCCAGAGCCTGATTTACCGTCATATCCAGCACATCAGCTATACTCTTGCCCTTATACTTGACCTCCAGCGTCTCCCGATTGTATCTCTTGCCCTTGCATATTTCGCAAGGCACATACACATCCGGCAAAAACTGCATCTCGATTTTGATGATGCCGTCGCCCTTACACGCCTCACACCGTCCACCTTTCACGTTGAAGCTGAACCGGCCCGGCTTGTAGCCTCGCATTCTTGCATCAGGGGTTTGGCTGTAGAGGTCACGAATCATATCGAACACGCCGGTGTAGGTCGCCGGGTTCGAGCGCGGAGTGCGGCCTATCGGGCTTTGGTCTATATCAATGACTTTATCAATATTATCAAGACCTTTTATATCATCGTGCGGCCCCCAAACTTTGTGTGTGCCGTGAATCTGATATAACAACCTCGGCAGCAGGGTTTCCCTAATCAACGTGCTTTTACCGGAACCAGACACCCCGGTCACGCAGACGAAAACCCCCATTGGAATATTCACATCGACGATTTTGAGATTATGATGTCGCGCCCCAGTCAGCTCGATCCAGTTGCCATTCGGAGTGCGTCGTTGAGTGGGAAGCGGAATGCTCAACTCGTGGGATAGATATTTGCCGGTGATGGAATCGTGTGATTGGCAGATGTCACCCAGCGTGCCCTCAGCTACGACTTCCCCGCCGTGTTCTCCCGCACCCGGCCCAATGTCTATGATATGATCTGCCGCAAACATCGTTTCCTCATCGTGTTCCACTACAATGATAGTATTGCCGAGGTCCCTCAATTGATGCAGTGTTCCGATAAGTCGTTTGTTGTCCCGCTGATGAAGGCCAATCGACGGCTCGTCCAGGATGTAAAGCACCCCCATAAGCCCGCTACCGATCTGTGTTGCCAGCCGTATCCGCTGTGCCTCTCCTCCCGCCAAAGTTGCTGCAGCACGGTCCAGGGTTAAATAATCCAACCCCACATCCAACAGAAACCTCAGCCTCGCGCGGATTTCCTTGATAACCTGCTCCCCGATTATTGTTTCTCGTCTCGTCAAGGTTAAACCGGCAAACCAGTCGAAAGCGGCTTTGACGGATTTATTTGCCACATCGGATATGTCTATCCCGCCAACGGTGACTGCCAGGCTCTCCGGCTTCAGCCGCTTGCCCCCACACACGCTGCACGGGATCTCCGACATATATTGCTCGATTTCGGCTTTCACCATATCCGACGACGTCTCTTGATATCTGCGATCGAGCATACTCAACACACCCTCAAAATGAGTCCGATATGTTCGTGAAGATCTGCGAAAACGGCCCTTGTAAGTCACGGAAACCGGCTCCTCAGCGCCATAAAGCAAGGCATCGATCGTTATAGCTGGAAGCTGTTTGAGTGGAGTCGACAGGCTGAAACCATACGCGTCCGCCAATCCCTGAATCTGGGCCATGATCCAATCATTAGAACCTCGCGCAAACGGCGCAAGCGCGTTCTGGCTGATGGATTTATCTCGATCCGGAATGATGAGGTCAGGGTTAAGCCGCCTATGCGAGCCTAGACCGTGGCACTCGGGGCAAGCGCCATAAGGGCTGTTAAAAGAAAAGCTGCGAGGCGCAATCTCCTCCAGGCCGATGCCGCATTCGGTGCACGCGAACTTCTCCGAAAACAGCAATTCCTCTTGGTCGATAATATCCACGGCGATGGTGCCGGAGCCTTTGCGCAGCGCGGTCTCCACCGAGTCATTCAACCGTTTTTCGATACCCGGTTTAACTATGAGCCGATCGACCACAACTTCGATCGTGTGGGTTTTGTAGCGATCCATCTCAATATCGTCTGTGACTTCATAGACTTCACCGTCCACCCGGACTCTTACGAAGCCTTCTTTGCGCACCTCTTCGATAAGTTTACGATACTGACCTTTTTTGCCGCGAATCAAAGGCGAGAGGATTTGTATCCTGCTGCCCTCAGGCAGCGCCATTATCGCGTCGACCATCTGTTCAACGGTTTGCTGGGTGATCTCGCGGCCACACTGTGGACAGTGTGGGTGTCCAATGCGGGCAAACAACAGACGCAGGTAGTCATATATCTCAGTAACCGTGCCGACGGTGGAGCGAGGGTTACGAGTTGTGGATTTTTGATCTATCGAAACCGCAGGGGACAGGCCAGTGATGTCTTCCACATCCGGCTTATCCATTTGCCCAAGAAACTGGCGCGCGTACGAGCTTAGCGACTCGACATAACGCCGTTGGCCTTCAGCGTAGATTGTATCGAACGCAAGCGACGATTTGCCGGAGCCTGAAAGCCCGGTTATGACCACCATCTTGTCCCTTGGTATCACAACAGTAATATTTTTAAGATTATGCGCGCGTGCGCCGGTTACGACGATCTTGTCCAAACCCATACGTAATTCTCCTGGTAGCCTATTGTACCACGCTCAGATGCGGCATACAAGCTGAAGCGAACACCCGTGCGGCCTTTACAAACTGCCGCTTTCGCAATATCATCTCGATAGACAGGCAGCGTTATCATTAGACCAGGAGGGACTATGAAAGCTGGAATAGCAACGATCGCATTTCGCAACTACGATGTTTTCACAGCTCTTGATATGGCCGGGCAGGTGGGTTTTGCCGGAGTGGAGATATGGGGAAAGCCGCCGCATACTCCCGAGGGAGTGGACGAAGAACATCTCAGGCGCATCAAGGATCGAGCGCGCTCAAATGGTCTGAAGATTCCGATTTTTGGGTCGTATGTCAATCCGTCCTGGCCGGAATTTGAAGAGAAATCTGCACAAGCCATCAAGATCGCAGGTCGTCTAGCAGCCAAAATCATTCGCATATGGGCTGGAAACAAAGAGCCTCACGAAGCTGACGAGTCTCTTTGGATACAAACGGCAAAAGCTCTGAAAGAGTTTGCGCTTCGAGCTGAGGATAATGGCTTAACTCTTGCGGCTGAAATGCACTCCGGTACGCTCTGTCTCACCCCTGAAGGGGCGATGCGGCTGCTGGAGATGGCGGATGCTCCCAATCTAAAGCTCAACTATCAGGTTGGTGATTTCGCAGACTCCAATGTGGAGAGAGATATCGCTATGATTGGCGATCATATAGCGATGATTCATGCTCAGAACTTCAAGTTTTCTTCTTGCCGTCCCGGAACCCTCATCAGGTCGCTTATCAGCGAAGGGCTGGTGAATTATGATACGGTGCTTTCAGCTTTGGCAAAGCGCGGCTTTGATGGGTATGTGGAAGTTGAGTTTCTCAAAGACGAGGAGATCAGCGAGGATGCTATGCTCGACTCCCTCAAAAAAGATGCACAATATCTGCTGGAACTGACTGCAAAACATACGAACAGGTGAAATGGTATGCCTATATTCGAGTACCGCTGTGAGGATTGTTCAAAGAAATTCTCTGCTCTTGTGGGGATGACCGCAGATTCCGCCGAGCCTGAGTGCCCAAAATGCAGAAGCTCGAATATACGTAAACTCATCTCTCGATTCCAGCGCGTTCGCAATGAGGATGAAAAGTTCGATGCAATGGAGGATGCCGCCCTGAGAAGTTCCGATGACCCGGCGGCGATGAGCAAATTGATGCGGGAGATGGGCAAGGATCTCGCGGAGGACGGCGAGGACATCGACGAGTATCTCGATGAGGCAGAACGCGACTTTTATGATGGCGCGGACGACTCCGATTGAGTATCACGAATGCTCGATAGCCTTTATTTTATCGAGCCTCCTCTGAAACCTCTCTGAACCTAAATATCGAGCCGATAGAAATGTTTTGATTAAATCGAGGGCCAGATTATAACCAACCACGCGGCCGCCCAGGCAGATGATATTCATGTCGTCATCCTCCACACCCTGGCGAGCTGAGAAGCAATCAACGATCAAAGCGGCTCGAACGTTGGCTGTTTTATTTGCCGCGATAGCCGCTCCAACCCCACTGCCGCAGACGGCGATGCCTCGTTCGATTTTCCCACTCGCGACGGCTTTTGCCAAAGGGATAACGAAGTCGGGATAATCGTCGCCAGGCTCAAAGCTGTCCGCGCCGAAGTCGGTTATGATGTGCCCCAAGCCGAGCAGTTCTTCAGCCAGCCGCGTCTTTAGTTCGAATCCACCATGGTCGGCCGCCATACCGATTTTCATTTGTTGTCCTCCAGGTATAATAAGCTTGACCTTATGTCATTCCCAGGCTCGTCGCAACTCAATCGTGCTTTGTGATAATAGCTGGGGTTAAGCAGGCGGGCTTTAGGGTATAGAGCATCCGTCTTCGATTCGAGATAGAGAGGTGAGAGAATGGGCATCTGCGATTTTATATCCTCTAGTGAAGGCGCGATGAAGTGTTTGGGGGGCATCGGTTTTCCTGCAAATAAGCAACAGATTTTGGGTTGGGTGGAGTCCAGTGATGGGCCGGAGGCGGTGGTGGTGGCTGCCAATCAAATTCCCGACAAAATCTATTATAATATGCAGGAGCTGCTGGATGCTCTCGGAGCAACTGATCGCACACAATGATCAGCGGATTGCAGCATTATTGCTATCGGAGGGTATATACAATGAAATTTACGGGCGAGGAATTGGCAAAATACGACGGTATGGGTGAGAACCCAGCCTATGTCGCCTACAACGGGAAAGTCTATGATGTCTCTGGTGGACCGAATTGGGACGGCGGGGGGCACTATGAGCATCTGGCTGGGCAAGACCTGACTGAGGTGATGCAGGACGCGCCGCACGGTGACGAGGTGATGGATGACTATCCGGTGGTGGGCGATTTCGTGGATTGATAACTATGGATAATCTGGGAGGTCGGCATGGTTGAGCACGAACGCAAGTATGTCATTGTTGGAGGAGGACTGGCCGGGGCATCGGCGGTCGAAGGGATACGTGAGGTTGACGACAGGGCATCGATCACCCTGATCGGCGCGGAACAACATTTGCCCTATAATCGACCACCGCTTACGAAGAAGCTGTGGTTCGGCAAGCAGACCGTTGAGGATATATTCGTCGAAAAGGCAGATTATTACTCGACAAACGGAGCGGAAGTGGTTCTGGATGTGCGCGCTGTTGAGGTCGATGCCATAGCGAAAACCGTTCGCGTGCAGACTGAAGATATTTATCATTACGATAAATTGCTCCTCGCAACCGGCGGCGCTCCCAGAAGACTGCCTGTTCCGGGCGGGGAACTGGACGGCGTATGCTACTACCGATATTTGGATGATTATGAATATATTCGCGAGCGGGCTGACGATGGAAAATCGGCGATAGTGATAGGAGGGGGGTTTATCGGATCGGAAATCGCGGCGGCGCTGAGTATGAACGGTGTCGACGTGAGTTTGATATTTCCCGACCCCTATATCTGTGCGCGAGTGCTCCCGAGATCGTTGGCGTTTGCAGTTCAAGAAGATTTCGGTAAGCACGGAATAACCATCTTTTCAGAGGATTCTGTCGAATCAATCGAAAAAAACGGTCAGCAGTATGTGGCTCACACAAAATCCGGGGGTGGACTGAAAGCTGATATCGTCATCGTCGGAATAGGCCTAACCCCTTCGACTGCCCTGGCTCAGACGGCTGGCTTACAGATAGACAACGGCATAGTAGTAAATGAGCGCCTCCAAAGCTCAAATCCGGACATTTATGCTGCTGGGGATAATGCGAAGTATCCGTATCAGTCCCTGGGAATGGCGACTCGAGTTGAGCATTGGGACAATGCGCTTAACCAGGGTAAGCAGGCAGGCCGGAATATGGCGGGGGCGGGGGAGGAATATACTTACATGCCCTACTTCTTCTCCGATCTCTTCGATTTCGGTTATGAAGCTGTCGGAGAGGTCGATTCGCGCTTGGATATTGTTATCGATTGGCAGAAAGAAAACCAGAAAGGTGTCGTTTACTATCTGCGAGATAGGCGGGTTCGCGGGGCGATGATGGTCAACGTGTGGGATAAGGTTCCAGATGCTCGCGAGCTGATCAAATCCGGCAGACAGATGGACGCTGGCAGCCTGAAAGGCGCAATAGGCTGAAAAATTGGGCGGCGCTTTACAATAAAGCCTTGTTCAGTTACAATAAACAAGTAATTGACAAAGGCTATTGCTGGGAAGAGTAGAAGGCGGGTCGCCTCAAGAGAGGAAGCGGCGCTCACTGGTGTCGAGCATTGGTGTGAGCTTTCGGCGCATCTCCTTCGAACGTCGCCTTGCAGCCGCGGGAAGAACGGCTTTGCCTATTAGAACCCGTCGGGTAAGCCCGTTATCGCTGTTTGAGCCTTGCATATATTTGTGTGCGAGGAAATCAAGGTGGTACCACGCAGAGGAATCAAGCCCCTGTCGTCCTTGAACAGGCGACGGGGGCTTTGTCATAGGGGTAATTGTCTTGAATAAATTGAGTTACGCGGAAGCACGCGAATGGTTTTGGGTACGAACGGCTGTATGGTCCGCGGCGGCTGGAGTTGCTTCCATCATCATATCTTTTTTCTACTATGAGTCAACCGTCAATCTTTTTCAGACACGCCTGACCTATGGCGCTATAGTCGGTGTGGCGAGTGTACTATTGGGGCTTATGTCGGCTAAAATCTCCACGCAGTTTCCATGGATGCGCCTCGGCAAAAAATACGCGTGGCTGCTGAATTCGATCTTGTGCGCACTTGTGGCCATCTTGATCGCAGTTCTCATCTGCGGGATCATTTTGAGCGTGATGAGGGACAACATCGAACAATATCCCACCCAGGAAACGATAGCAATGGCGTATGAGATTATGATCTTCGCGATCTCGCTGTCGGGTTTCTGGGGATTGACGTTTGGCGCGTGGTTCGCACTGCGCCGAGATAGATATTTCGTTGAACAAATATAAGAGGAGGAGCCTGCAAGAGATCCTGAACAACTCAGATGACGGGCGTTTCAATATGAGCAACACAACCCAACAATTGCCAACAGTCTATAACCCGGCCGAGGTTGAAAAGAAATGGTATGACTACTGGCAGGACAAGAACTACTTCCACGCAGATGTCAAAGAGAGCAAACCGGAGTATTGTATTACGATTCCGCCCCCAAACGTAACAGGTTCTCTGCACATAGGCCACGCTCTTTGTTATACCATTCAGGATGTATTGACTCGTTGGAAGCGAATGCAGGGCTATGAAACTCTTTGCCTGCCCGGCACCGACCACGCCGGCATTGCTACCCAAAACAAAGTGGAACAGCAGATAGCCGAACAAGGTCTTTCTCGGCACGACCTTGGCCGCGAGGAGTTTCTAAAACGCGTCTGGGCTTGGAAAGAAGAATACGGCGGACAGATTCTGCACCAGTTCAAGACGATGGGCTTCTCGTTCGACTGGTCCCGCGAACGATTCACGATGGATGCGGGCTATGTTGACGCTGTTCTGGAATCGTTTGTGCGACTGTTCAACAGAGGATTGATATATCGCGGCGCGAGGGTTATCAACTGGTGCCCTCGATGCCATACTGCGATATCGGATATAGAAGTCGAATACGTCGAGCAGCACAGCCATTTATGGTACATTAGCTATCCCTACGAAGACGGCTCAGGTTATGTGGTCGTAGCAACTACCCGACCAGAGACGATGCTGGGCGATACTGCGGTCACTGTGAATCCTAACGACGAACGATATAGAGATATGGTCGGAAAGTCCGTGAAGCTGCCCCTTACCAACCGTATGATCCCGGTGATTGCCGATGAGTTCGTCGATATGGAGTTTGGGACCGGAGCGGTTAAGGCAACCCCTGCACACGATCCAAATGACTTTGAGATAGGGCTGCGACATAACCTTCCGCAAGTCGTCGTGATTGGCCCAGACGGATCAATGACCCAGGAGGCCGGCCCTGATTATGAGGGTTTGGATCGCTATGTTGCTCGCGAAAAAGTGGTCACGGATCTGCAGACGCAGGGGTTAATCGAAAAGATAGAAGATTATACTCACTCGGTAGGCACGTGCGAGAGATGCCATACCACCATCGAGCCTTTGCTTTCGGAACAATGGTTTTGCAAGATGAGAGAACTTGCGGCGCCTGCCATCGACGTGGTCAAAGAAGGCAAAATCAAATTCTTCCCGGAACGCTATGCAGCGATCTATTTGGACTGGATGGAAAATATCCGCGACTGGTGTATCTCCAGGCAGCTTTGGTGGGGCCATCGAATCCCGATCTGGAAGTGTGATGACTGTGGGCAATACACAGCCGCGAAATCGCAGTTGGATGCCTGTTCGAAGTGCGGCGGCTGCAATGTGACGCAGGATCCGGATGTGCTGGACACGTGGTTTTCTTCGGCGCTGTGGCCGTTCGCAACTTTGGGCTGGCCGCAGAAAACTGCGGAGTTGGAATATTTCTATCCCACCGATGTGCTTGTAACTGCCAGGGAAATTATCTATCTCTGGGTTGCGCGTATGATCTTCTCCAGCCTGGAATATCTCGACGAGATTCCTTTTAAGGATGTCTATATCTATGCCACTGTGCTCAACGAAGAAGGCAAGAGAATGAGCAAATCTCTGGGCACTGGGGTCGATCCACTCGTTCTCGTTGACAAGTTCGGAGCCGATGCCTTGCGATTTGCTCTGATGCAGCAGGCAGGCAAAAACCAGGATATTCGTTTCTCCGACAAGCGCGTCGAGAACGTGCGCAATTTCGGCAACAAGATTTGGAACGCCTCCCGCTTCGTGATGATGAATCTCGAAAACTTCGAGGTCAGCAGCAATTGTACTGCTGCAAATCTGGCAGACAGATGGATATTGTCGCGATTGAATCGAACAATTCGGACCGTAAATGAATCGTTGGCCGAATATGATATTGACGATGCGTCCAATGCTCTTTATGAATTTATCTGGAGCGAGTTTTGCGACTGGTATATCGAACTTGCCAAGCCTCGATTGCGCGGTGACGACGATGAGCAATCTCAGGCGCGAAATATGCTTTACCACGTTCTTGAGACCACCATGCGGCTATTGCATCCTATTACTCCATTTATAACGGAGCAGATTTGGCAGGCGATGCCGCATGAAGGGGACAGCATTATGGTTGCGCGGTTCCCCGAAGTTGAAGAGTCGCTCATCGACGATGCCGCGGAGTCCGAGATGAATGTGGTTATGGACATTGTGCGGGCTGTTCGCAACCTGCGGGCAGAGTTGGGGGTAAGCCCAGGTAAGCCTGTCGATGTGCGGGTCGTTGCAAAAGATGATATAAAATCTCTGGTCGAGCGCAGCGCCGACAGCATCAAGGCTCTTGCGCGAATAGGTCAAATGAGTTATTCCGACGATATAGATGATTCTGAAAAGAGCAAAAGTCTGTCGGCGAATTTGGCTGGGGTCGATATTTACATCGATATGGCCGGGGTTATAGACGTTGACAAGGAGCTTGCCAGAATCGCGGCGGAATTTGATGCCATCAGCAAGGAACTAGCGCCTCATGAGGCGAAACTAGCCAATGAGCAGTTCGTCTCCCGTGCTCCTGCGGCGATCATCGACAAGGAGCGTCGTATTGTGGAAGAGCTGACGGAGAAAAAACAGAAACTGGTTGAACGGAAACAGCTCCTGAGTCGCTGATGAATACAACTTATCCGGAGCGAATGAAATATCAATCAGGAGTAAATATTATGCGATCGGCAGCAATTATTGCAGTGGTGTTGAGTGTGGGAATTTGCTGTCACGCCTATGGAGGCACAATGCAGGCTTCGAACGGAATTGATGAAACAGGTGTGGTTGTTGCAGCGCCAGTATACGTTGGCCAAACTCCGCGAGTGGACGGGAAGATCAGTGAGCGTATTTGGGAAAGCGTGCCGAAACTGGGTGATTTCAAGGTGGTCGGTACAAATGCCCCCGCCACGCAGTCTACAGATGTGCGGGTGTGTTACGATCAAAACACGTTGTATTTTGCGTTTGAGTGCTTTGACGACGAGATGGAAAGCGTTAAGGCGCAGTATACTCTGGATGGCGAACCTGTCTGGCAGGACGATTCAATAGAAATCTATATATCGCCGAACGCCGTGGCCGACGCCGGTTCGTGTCACCATTTTACGGTCAACGTTGCAGGCGCCAAAACCTATGTCCAGTCCGGCTGGGAGCCAAGAGCGGAGAACTGGCGTGCGGCAGTTTCGAAGATGTCTGATCGCTGGGTCGCAGAAGTCTCGATTCCGATGGATATGCTCCGGCCGCTTGGCAAAAACGAGGCGTTTTGGCGACTGAACCTTTGCCGTAACGAGATCAGACTTAACGAGCTTAGCAGTTGGTCGTATGTCCCCAGCAAATATGCAACCTACTCTCGCTTTGGCATGTTGACCCCTCAAAATGGACAGCACTCGTTCTGCACATTTCGCGGAGATCAAGTTCTGTTGCAGCCGGGTGACTCTGCGCCGTCCGGACTGCAGCCGATTTTGACGAAACCTCCGGCAAACAGCCGCCTTAACATTGTTCCGGAACCGCTGCAGATTATGAGCCATCGCAGCAAGTCGCCGTTTCAGGTCACGTCTGAAACCCGCATCATAGTCAACGATGACGCGCAGGATGAGGATCTTTGGGCTGCCGATGAGATCAACAGGACAATCGAGGGTATGGGGGGAAAACCTCTAAACGTGATACGTTCAACTATTGTGGGCAGCGATCCAGAGCACGTTAAAGACGTTATTGTGATCGGAGAGGCAGCGCGAAACCAATTGCTCAACGCGATTTGCAGGCACGATATGCTCTATCTGCCGCGTACAGAGCAGGGGATGGGCGCTTATGCGATGTCGGTTCGCGAACGACATGTGGTGATCTCCGGGTCTTCCGTAGTGGATACTTATTACGGCGTCCAGACTTTCAAACAATTGCTTCGCAGTGAGTCTGATGGATCTATTATTGCTCTTCCAGTCACCGTCCGCGATGCTGCTCGTTTCAATTTCCGAGGTCTGCATCTTCTAGCGTCAAAAGATACGCTGTCTTATATCGGCAGGCCGATAGACAAAGTGCTCGCCCCGTTCAAAATCAACGAGATTGTGCTGCAGATCGACAACATTGATTGGGCAAGCCATCCGGAGATCGTAAACCGCACGAGATGCGTGCCGCGTGAGGACATCAAGAAATTGCTGGAAATCGCGAGGCGGCACCATATCAACGTTACTCCTCTGGTTCAATGCCCCGGCCATCTCGAATACGCGCTTCAGGCTCCGCAGAACAGACATCTGGCTGAAGATCCTGATTGCCCATACTGCTATTGCATGTCCAATCCGCAGTCTTATGAGTTTATTTACAGTTTGATCGACGAGACAATCGAGTTGTTCAATCATCCGGAATATGTCCATATGGGCCACGACGAGTTCGACATGCGCGGGGTAATTCCATACGATGACCAATGCAAAGCTGTCGGCAAACAGAGGCTCTATGTGCAGCATATCAACAAAATATACGATTATCTCAAGTCAAAAGACTGCAAGATGATGATCTGGGGGGATATACTGTCAAAGACAGAATATCGTGACCTGCTTGCGGACGTGCCAAAGGATATCCTGATAAACGACTGGAGATATTCCGCAGCGATGGAATTTCCATCGGTCGACCTGTATCAATCCCAGGGATTCTCGTTGGTTGGCTGCACCTGGTATGATCCTCGCAATATCGAAACATTCGCTAAATATGCCGCTAAACGCAATATACAGGGCATGCTGCATACCACTTGGACAGGGTGGTCTGGTGAGAGTGATTCGCTGCGCTACCAGCCGCATCAGCTATATTCGTATATCCTCGGCGCGGCCTGGGCGTGGAACCCTTCCAAGCCGTCTCTGGACAATCTGCCTTACAGGCCGGATGTTGTTTTCAAGGATATGTATGGCTTGAATGGTCGCAATAAGCCTGTGTTCCACACCGTTCGATTGGACAGCCATTGCAATATTTCCAGAGTCGATTCCGCTCGTGCGTTGGGCTGGATGGGATTTGGCCACGGAAATGACCTTCGACGTTTGCGAGAAGGCATCAACTGGATGGAAGACACACCATATCTGGTCTTGCCGGGCGCAGCCAATTATCCATCCATAGTTATGCTTGGAGGACGTGCGTCGAAGCAATTTCCAACGCGAGTCGATGGGATAGCTATCAACTCTCGCCTGTCTCATATCAACTTCCTGCACGGGTGCGCCCGCAGCGCGGAATACGAATCCAAGGTCGGCGGTTACACCGTACATTATGAGGATGGGCAGATTGAGCAGATCAGCCTGGCGTATGGTCGCGAAATATGCGGGTGGAACGATCAAGCGAACTCGCTGGCATACGGAATTGCCTGGCGCGATAAATCTCAAGATGGCAAGCTTATCGGCATAAGCGAACTGCGGTGGGAGAATCCAAGGCCGGAAGTTAAAGTGACCAGCATCGACTTTATAGCCGAACACCCGGAGGCATCGCCGTTTTTGGTGGCGATGACTATTGAGGAATAAAATACCGACATGACAGAATGTGAAAAGATGCTCGGCGTCGGGATGATAGGCTATGGATTTATGGGCAAGATGCACAGCTATGCGTACGCCTCACTGCCTTATGTTTTTGAGCCTCCGCAGCCGCAGATTAAGCTGATCGGAGCCTGCGCACTAAGCGATGCCAGCAGAGAACTGGCCGCCAAAAGTGGGGGCTATGAGTTCACGACTCCGGATTACCACGACCTGCTCGCGCGGGATGATATATCGCTCATAAATATCTGCACCCCAAACTATTTGCACAAAGAACAGGCTATCGCGGCAATAAAAGCAGGCAAGCACGTTTACTGCGATAAACCCCTGGCGCTGACAGCCGACGACGCCGAGGAGATGGCGCTGCTTGCCAACCAATCCGGCCGTACCTGCCAGGTTACTTTTCATAATCGATTTTGTCCGGCTGTTTTGCGTGCTCGCCAACTTGTCGAGGACGGATTTTTGGGAGATATAATCTCGTTCAGGGCGGCTTATCTGCATAGTGGGTATAACGACCCGAAACGGCCGATGAGTTGGAAGATGAGAAAAGAAACCAGCGGCGCGGGGGCATTGCTCGATCTCGGCACGCATATAATCGATATGATCAGGTGGTTAGTGGGTGATTTTCACAAAGTCAACGCCCGTTTGCGCACATTGATTAAGGAGCGCCCCAGGCAAGCCGGGAGCACACAGCTTGAGGCTGTTAGTGTGGATGACATTGCTGCAATGATGGTCGAGCTGCCCAACGGCGCGCTTGGTTCAATCGAAGTTTCGCGTATGGCTGTGGGGGCCACGGATGGCCTGCGATTTGAAATTGAAGGATCAAAGGGCGCTATAGCCTTTGACCTGATGGATGCCAATTGGCTGTCGGTTTATGATGACACCAAACCTGGCGGTGACTATGGCGGCGAGAGAGGGTGGCGGAAAATTGAATGCATTCAAGCCTATCCAAAACCCGCGATGCTCCCGGGAGCCAAAGCTCCGGTCGGCTGGATGCGATTCCACATAGAAAGCCTGCACTCGTTTGTGTCTAATGTGATCAATAATCGAACCGGCTGCCCGTCGTTTGAGGACGGGTTGGCTGTGCAGCGAATTTGCGATGCTGCAATCGCTTCTTCCGAATCAGGACTGTGGCGGGAAGTTTGACAGAATCATTCCGTTTGCCGGTAAGCCTCTGTCTCTGGTAAAATAGAAGCGATGAATAATACGCAGTCCAACATTCGCAATTTCTGCATTATTGCGCACATAGACCACGGCAAATCTACCCTCGCTGATCGTATACTCCAACATACAGGCGCGATTGATGACCGTGAGATGAAGGACCAGGTTCTCGATGGAATGGACTTGGAACGAGAGAGAGGCATCACCATTAAGATGACAGCCGTGCGGCTTTCGTATACGGCTGCCGATGGTGAGGTTTATGAACTGAACCTCATCGACACCCCTGGCCATGTGGATTTCAACTACGAAGTATCACGCTCTCTACAAGCCTGCGAAGGGGCGATTTTGGTGGTTGATGCCAGCCAGGGTGTTGAGGCGCAAACGTTGGCAAACACCAACTTGGCAATGGCGGAGAATCTTGAGATCATTCCTGTCATCAACAAAATCGACCTCGAAATGGCCGATCCCGAGCGAGTGCGCGAGGAAATTGAAAGCGCGGTTGCGGTAGACGCATCGGATGCGGTTCTGGCAAGCGCCAGGCAGGGCATCGGAACCCAGGAAGTGCTGGAAGCTATTGTTCGTCGAGTCCCGCCTCCTTCCGGAGACCCCGAGAAGCCGCTGCGTGCATTGATATTCGACTCGCATTTCGATCAATACCTTGGGGTAGTCGCTTATGTGCGTGTGGTTGATGGCGTCATATCTCCGGGCGAGCGCGTTCAAATGATGTCGAGTGGCAAGCAGTTTGAAGTCAGCGGGGTAGGTATTTTTAAGCCGGATATGGCGCAGACCGGGTCGTTGCGAGCGGGAGAAGTCGGGTATTTTGTGGCAGGAATGAAAAATGTTGGTGATAGCCGGGTGGGGGATACTGTCACCTGCGCCTCTCGTCCTGCGGCAGCGCCGCTGCCTGGGTATCGTGATGTGAAACCGATGGTCTTCTGTGGCCTTTTTCCCACCAATTCCAACCAATATACAACTCTGCGCGAAGCGCTCACGAAACTGCAACTCAATGATGCCGCTCTGACATTTGAACCGGAAAGCTCCGCCGCACTCGGATTTGGTTTTAGATGCGGCTTTTTGGGCCTTTTGCATATGGACATCGTGCAGGAGAGGTTAGAGCGCGAATTCGGGCTTACACTGATCGCGACTGCGCCTAGCGTAGTATACAGGGTGCTGAAAACCAGCGGGGATATTATCGATGTGGACAACCCTAACAACCTGCCGCCCTCTACTGAGATAGATGAAGTCGAAGAGCCATATGTGAACTCCACGATTCTTGTGCCTGCTGAATATACGGGAGTGGCGATTGAACTGTGCCGCGAGCGGCGTGGAATATATGTGGGGATGGAGTATCCTGCGCCTAACAGAGTCATGATTCAGTATAAACTGCCTCTTGCCGAAATTGTGATGGACTTTTTTGATTCGCTCAAGAGCCGGACTCGGGGTTACGCGAGTTTTGATTATGAGTTCAGTGGTTATGGGGTCAGCCAGCTCAGCAAACTGGATGTGATGCTCAACGGTGAGCCGGTGGATGCGTTGTCGTTCATTACGCACCGTGACCGTGCCTACTCTCGCGCGAAAGTGCTAGTCGAGCGCCTCAAAGAAGTCATACCACGCCAGCAGTATGAAGTGCGTATACAGGCTACACTCGGGCACAAGATTATCGCTGCAGCGTCGGTAAAGCCGTATAGAAAAAACGTTACCGCCAAATGCTATGGCGGAGATATCAGCCGAAAACGCAAGCTCCTGGAGAAGCAAAAGGAGGGCAAAAAGCGAATGAAGAACATCGGCAGTGTCGAGGTTCCGCAGGAAGCCTTTATGAGTGTTCTCAAAATAGGAGATGACGCGTGAATTATTATGCTTGATGTTGCTGCAAATCTGAGCGCGTCCGTGGAGGTGTTTTACGGGGTGCGCAATTCATCTGTCTGTGATTTGCCTTTGGTAGATGCTGCCAGGCGAATAGTGGACGCCGGATTTGGAGTTGAGATACTGACCGCTCAAGGCTGGGATGATAGAACTCTGCCGGATGATAAACTGATTGAAGCGATAGCCGAAATCGCTGAATCCACGGCGTTGATGACCACTCACGCCTGCGTCAACACCTGGGCCCCCGATGTGCTGCGCAAGGAGATACTCATTACCCAGCGCATGGGCATAAAACAGATGGTAATACATCCCTATGTTCTGGGCTTCAATGTGGAGGGACACGAACCATCCGCCCAGGCTGCTCGCGACCTGTGCCATTTCGCCCAAGACTGCGGAATATTGCTGGTACTCGAGAATCTGGGGAAGATGGGGATGCCCTGGCTAAAACGCGTTTTGGATGCGGTGGGCTGGGATATAAAAAGCTCAGGTTTGGGTGTTTGCATCGATGTGGGGCATGCGCATAGAAGTTGCTCCGAAGATGGAATACGTCCGGAGGCGTTTTTGCAGGAGTTCCGAGATATTATACGCGAGGTTCACGTTGATGACAATTTGGGCCACAAAGACCTGCACCTTCCGCCTGGGCACGGCACTATTGAATGGGGGGCTGTGATGGATGCAATGGTCGAATTGCCTGCTGAGACGATCGTGTGTCTTGAGATCGCATGGCCGGCTCATCCTATAAAAGCGCTCCGAGAGTCCCGTGATTTTCTTCTTTCTGTGATTGAGGAACGCAAGCCTGCTAAAGACCGATGATCAGACCTTCATGGATAAAAGCCAAGGCTCCCGTCGGAGCCGAATATAACGAGCTGAAAAGTCTAGTTGAATCAGCTAGACTGCATACAGTTTGTCAGAGCGCCTGTTGTCCCAACATCGGCGAATGTTGGCGGGCACGCACGGCTACGTTTATGATATTGGGAGGCACTTGCACTCGGGACTGCCGATTCTGCGCTGTTCCTTCGTGCTGGAACGACTCCGGACCGTTGAGGTCTCTGCCTGTGGACGACGATGAGCCGAGAAGAGTTGCGGAAGCGGTGAGACTTCTTGACCTCAAGCACGCGGTTATAACAAGTGTTACTCGAGATGATCTGCCGGATGGCGGCGCTCATATTTTTGCCGAGACCATCCGTCTTATCCACGAGATGCTGCCGGGCTGTGCCGTAGAGGTATTGATACCGGATTTTCAGGGGCGCTGCGAATCATTATGCAGCGTCATCGAGGCAAACCCGGAAATCTTAAACCACAATATAGAGACGGTCCCGCGCTGCTACCCGGCACTGCGCCCACAGGCTGTATATTCCCGTTCGATAGAACTGCTGCGTCAAGCCAAAGAGATCGAGTCTGGTGTCCGCACGAAATCCGGGATAATGGTCGGGGTAGGGGAGGATTGGAGTGAATTGGTACAGGCTATGGCTGATCTTCGTTCAGTTGGATGCGATATTCTGACAATTGGCCAATATCTCGCGCCATCGAATCATCATCATCCTATAGAGCGCTATTATACGCCAGATGAGTTTGAACAGCTTAAGAAAGCCGGCTTGGAGATGGGTTTTTCACACGTCGAGTCCGGCCCGCTTGTCCGAAGTTCATATCACGCAGCCGAACAGACCACCCCTAAACAGTAGGCGATTATATGCCATTATAGTAAAGTGTTTGCGGCGCGTTGACACCTGAGTTTAGAAAGTCTATGCTCTAGGAGGATGGTGGAGGGTTAAATGAAGGCTCTTATTCTAAGCGGCGGCAAAGGTACCAGGCTTCGCCCCATTACTCATACAAGTGCAAAACAACTTGTGCCTGTAGCTAATAAGCCAATACTTTTCTATGCCATAGAGTCCATCCGCGATGCCGGGATACGCGACATTGGCATCGTCGTCGGCGACACCCATGAAGAGATTCGACAAGCTGTGGGGGATGGAAATCGCTTCGGGGTGCGAATTACGTATATCCAACAAGAAGCGCCGATGGGATTGGCTCACGCGGTGATGATCTCAGAGGAGTTCATGGACGGCGAGCCGTTCGTTATGTTCCTGGGCGATAACCTCATCAAAGACGGGATTCGGCCGCTGGTCAAAGAATATGAACGATCCGGAGCTAATTCACAGATACTGCTGGCCCACGTGCCAAACGCTCGAGAGTTCGGCGTGGCGGAAGTCGAGGGAGGCCGAGTTATAAGGCTGGTGGAAAAGCCGGATAATCCACCCTCGGACCTTGCGCTGGTCGGCGTCTATATGTTCGATAGGAACGTCTTTGAAGCTGTCAATTCGATCAAACCTTCGGCACGCGGCGAATTGGAAATCACCGACGCAATTCAATATCTAATCGACAAGGGCTACAGTGTCGAAAGCCACACCATCACCGGCTGGTGGAAGGATACGGGCAAACTCGAAGACATGCTGGAGGCAAATCGGTTGATTCTCGACGGGCGTGAAACCCAGATTGCCGGTGAAGTGGATGCGACCTCCACAATTGAGGGGCGAGTTGCCACAGCTAAGGGCAGCAAAATTACCAACAGTTGCGTGCGAGGCCCGGCAATTATCGGCGAGGGTTGTGTGGTGGAAGATTCCTTTATCGGTCCATATACTTCGATCAACGATCGCTCGATTATTCGAGGCAGTGAAGTCGAGCACAGCATTATACTGGAGGATTCGCAGGTTGTTGGTATCGGCTCGAGGCTTGCCGACAGCCTGGTCGGCAGAAATGTCCATATATCCAGAAATTGTAAGACCCCAAGGGCTTATCGAATGATGCTTGGAGACAACAGCGAGGTGAGTGTTATCTGATGATAGACGGAATCGAGATCAAGCAATTAAAACGCAACGCCGATGAGCGCGGTTTTTTAATGGAAATTCTCAGAGAGGACGACCCAATCTTCGAGCGGTT
>JAAYKG010000025.1 GCA_012522555.1 Armatimonadota bacterium | reverse complement strand
GTTAGGCCTCGGGAAAATAGGTCGTTGCCAGGATTAGTATACAAAGCCCTCGCTAATAGCGGGGGCTTTTTTAATGAGGCGAAGGATGCGGCTTCCCTGAACTGTAATCGCGTCGTGCGAAATCGAAGTCGCTCTCACTCAAGAAGAGAGGAGTATTCTCATTCCCCCTCTGGAGGAGAGGGTGGGGTGATAGCGAAACTATAAAAGTGTGTTGCAACTTATTATTGATATGTATGGAAATAGAATATATACTATATAATACTTGACAGCAGATTGACTCAGCAGTAGTATCTCTACAATTATCTGTATACGTCGATTAGGAGAGCGAGATGAGACTAGAGGATATTACGATTGGGCGCTGCCTTTCACAGGGTTGGGAGGCTTTTAAGCCGTTTATGTGGCTGGCTATCGGAGCATATGCGCTGTATCAGATTTGTGCATACGCCCTTCAGTCTATTCCGGTCGTCAATGTGCTGTTCTTCATATTGGCTTACTATCCTCTGGCGGGTGGGTTATATACCTTATTTCTTAGAATTATTACCCGTGAGAGTCCCCGGCTCGAGATTTTGTTTTCCGGGTTTGCGGGCAATTGGGCCAGATGGATGGGAGTGGGCTGGCTGCTTGTGTGGTATATGTTCGTGGCCACGGTAGCGTGTGCTGTGCTGCCGGCGATTTTGGCTGCAGCCGCCTATTTTGCATTCGGAGAAGAATCCGCGATATTTATTGCGCTGTTGGTATTTGCCTGCTTGGGCTATATTGTACTATTTATCTCGGTTACAATGCGATGGCTCTTTACGTTTTATATCGCGGCTGAGGGGGCCACTGCGCGGGCGGCGATTGCCCAGAGCACCGAGATGACCCGTGGAATCAAGCTCAAATTGGTCTGGATAACTCTGGTTTTAGGTCTCGTAGGAGCATCTGGGATTATTGCGTTGGGCGTTGGCCTTTTCTTTACTATACCTTTGTGCATCTTCGCTGGTTTCGTGCTTTATTTTGATGTGAAAAGGCTGAAAATTGGTGGTGGCATTGACTCTCAACCTCAGTCCAGCCAAGAGCCACCAACTCCTTTATGCAACGAATAAAAAACAAGCGGGAGCCTGGCTGGATTTGTTATATCGAAAAATGTTATATTTTGCTCCTATGTCGGAGGATCTCGTCGCTCATTCTCTGATAAGCGCCAGCGAGGCCAACGACTGTTGCCTGAAACTTTATATTGTCGCTGGGAGCTATACCGATAGACGCGCCGCTTGCGAAGGCGTCGTGATTTGCGGCCAGAAAGACGAACTCCCAGCCATTGTTGATCTTCTGCCGGGTGATCGTTTCGAGTAACTGATCCCGGGTGAATTCCTGGCTGGCGTTTTCTTCACCGTCGGTTAGTATGCAAAATACGACTTTAGCAGGAATCTCTGCTGCGCGCGATAGCCTGGTCGCCATGTGGTTTATGCTCTTGCCGACGGCATCCAGCAGAGCTGTTGAGCCGCGAGGAACATATGTTTCGGCAGGCAGTTCCGGGATATCCTGAATAGGCGCTCCATCCAGTATAAGATCATATTCGCTGTCAAACAGCGCCAAAGAGAGTCGCGCCTCCCCTGGCGCGTCTTTTTGCGCTCGCAAAAATAAATTGAACCCGCATTTCGGATCGTTGCGAACTGCATCCATCCGGCCGGATCGGGCAATAACGCAAAAAATCTCGGTCCATTGCGTATTCATAATCCAAACCCCCAATTCTCAATTGACATAACGTTTGGATTGTATCATGCAGCACTGACAAATATTGACACTGACGCAGCCACGAATACACAAAGAAATCAAAACGCAAGAATGGAATTTACATCAAGCCGCTATCATACATCCAGCGCACCGCTCGTTCCATAGTCTGCTCAGGTGTGAATCGAGGGACATATCCCAGCAGCGATCTAATCTTGGAGATGCGAATTTCGGAATAATCTGACCGCTCATTTCGGAAATAACTGACCGACGATTTCGGTTTTAAACTGACCGGTTTTACAGCGGCGCTGGACGATTAGCGGCATTGCCCTACAATGTGCCTAACAAG
>JAAYKG010000194.1 GCA_012522555.1 Armatimonadota bacterium | reverse complement strand
GATCTCACCATCCAGCATCATTACAGGCGCTATCTCACAATGACCCAAACAAACCGTCGGCAACAGGGTGAATTGCCCGTCGTCTGTTGTCTCGCCAAGTTTGATGCCGAGCTTGCGCTCCAGCATATTTCTTACATTCTCTCCCCCGGTCAGCCAGCAGCTTATGCTGTCGCAGATCAATATCACGTGTCTGCCAACGGGCTGGCGAAAAATCAGGTTATAAAACGTCGCTACACTATCAAGCTCTGCGCACGACATATCTAACAATTCGGCAACATCCCCCAGCGCCTCATCGTCAACCCAGCCTCTGTGTCTCTGGACGACTTTGAGCGCATCCACACTCGCAGACCGCGGCGTCGGCGAATTGGCAAGGTCTTCCCGAATTTCCGCACATTCTTCAGGACTCAGCATCTAACTGCGCCTCTATGCTCCTTTCTTTGCAGTGGTCGTCACCGATCCACATCCGCCAGGACATAATCCAGGCTCCCTAAAATAGCGATAAGATCCGAAACCAACAACCCCCTCGACAACATCGGAATGGTCTGAAGATGAGCAAACGACGGTGTGCGAATATGACACCGATAGGCATAGTTACCGCCATCGCTGATCAGATGGTATCCCGAATTGCCCTTGGGCATCTCTACCGAGACCATCGCCTCACCAGTCGGCACAGGTTGGCCCCAACTTACGGATAGGAAATGATTGATCAAAGTCTCGATTGCGACCATCGTATCGGCCTTTCTGGGAGGCATCGCAAGTCGGTTTTCACTTTGATATAAGCCGGCAGGCATATTGTTCAAAGCTTGCTCGATGATGCGCACGCTCTGCCGCATCTCCTCGATGCGGACTAAAGTTCGCGCGTAGCAGTCGCCTTCGGTTGCGGTTGGGATTTCGAAATCGAACTGATCGTAGCTCGAATATGGTCTTTTCTTTCGCAAATCCCAGTCCAATCCGGTCGACCTCAAGTTTGGCCCTGTAACCCCCCACTCCGTCGCCGAATCAATCGTATATACCCCGACCCCTTTGGTGCGCTGTTTGAAAATTGAATTGCGAACGATCATCCGGTCATATTCTTCTATGCGGGCTGGGAAATATGACAGAAAATCCCGCACCAAACCATCCCAACCAGTGGGCAGATCCGCCGCGACCCCACCGATTCTGAACCACTGGGGATGCATGCGCCCGCCCGTGATCGCTTCGATGATATCAAACACCCGCTCTCTATCGTTGAATGTATAGAAAACAGGGGACATCGCCCCCACGTCCGTGGCGAAGGTGCCGAACCAGACGAGGTGGCTCTCCAATCGGAACAATTCGCACAGCAAAACACGGATGACTTGCGCGCGATCCGGCACCTGTATTCCGGAAATTTTTTCTACCGTCAGCAAATATGGCAGGTTGTTGTGGCACCCGCTTAAATAGTCAATGCGATCGGTGTATGGAATGTAGGTATGAAAAGTCTGCCGCTCGGCCATTTTCTCGGCTCCGCGATGATGCCAGCCTATGTCGACCGCGGAGTCTGTGACCTGCTCGCCGCTCATCTGAAGAATAATCCTGAGCAGACCATGCGTGCCGATGTGATGCGGACCAAAGTTGAGGTACATGTGCTCCACACCGTCGCGAGGCGTCAATCCCCAGCTTTCCGGATCGACCTGCAGCTCCTCTTCTTCACGCTGCTGTTTGTCTTCATCGAGGGTATAACCCGGCATCTCAGTAGCACGGGCAGGGTGCTCCTTTCGCAGCGGATGTCCGACCCAATCAGGCGGATTTAGAATCCGGCGCATACACGGGTGGTTTTCTATGTTTATGCCGAATTGATCCCACACCTCGCGCTCATACCAATTTGCGTTTTCCCAAATATCGGTTATGCTGGACACCGACGGATATTCGCCACGCAAAGGCACTTTCAGGCGGATATCAGAGTTGCGATCGAATGACAGAAGATGGTAGACGACGCTGAAGTCACATTCGGGTTGAGCTGCGGGAGTGCGCCGGGCGCGCTCGTCGATGGCAGCAAGATCGTAGAGCATCCGGTATGGTTTTTCGGCCTCCGACTTCAGATATAGCAGCACTTCTTTTACGCGAAAACGATCCACCCACAACGTAGGGACATCATCATTTGTCTTTTGCTGTGTGAAGACTATATCGGGAAACCGACTATGAAGCTCTTGGATTGGATTCACTAGACCTCGGTTGGCGGGCGGAGATCGGTTGTCGCCTGCCTCTCCTTTCGCTTGAGGTCTCTCATCGATGGCATCTCCGGCCGTTCAATTCTGCCTTCTCCGACAACCCAGCTCAACGGGCGTCTTTCGGAGCTAATCATATTTTGCAACAGCAGCAGCCCTTCCAGAAGCGCGTCCGGCCTGGGAGGGCAGCCGGGCACGTAAATATCTACGGGCATGAATCTATCCACCCCCTGCACCACACTGTAGATGTCATACATCCCGCCGGAGTTGGCGCAACTACCCATAGATATAACCCACTTAGGCTCCATCATCTGATCGTACAGGCGCTTTATTACAGGCGCGACTTTTCGAAATACCGTGCCCGCGATTATGATTACGTCGGCTTCTCGAGGGCTTCCCCTGATCACTTCCGCTCCGAAGCGAGCTATATCGTATTCGCTGGTGAATGCAGCGCTCATCTCCACAAAGCAGCACGACGTGCCAAACCCCAGCGGCCAAATAGAGTTTTTGCGGCCCCAGGCTATCAGATCATCGAGCCTGGCCAGCAAAAACCCCTCCCGCGCGATGGGTTTTGAACTAAGAAGTGGCGATGTGGTGGAATCTGGTTCGGGTCGTCTCATTGCTCTCTCCGTCGACCGGGATCGGAGAACCAATCAAGCCCCCCGAGCTTCCAAATATAAACAAGCCCCACCGCAAGTGTCGCAATGAACAGAACCGCCAAGCCATACCCAGGCCACCCAAGCTCTTGTGCACTTACGGCCCATGCGAACAGTATTGCGACTTCTACATCGAACAATAGAAAAAACAGCGCGATGAGGTAGTATGATATCCCGTAGCGAACACGCGCGGAGCCTGTTGGCTGGATGCCGGACTCATAGGGTTGGTTTCGCCCAGGCGCGGAATGTCGAGTCCCAAGCAAAAAGGACAGTGCGACCATGCCCGCGACAAGGACCAGCACCAACCCCCCATAGACGAGCACCGGCCATACGTCAAATGCTGCAAGTGTTAGCATACTCCGAGACTACTCCAAGAATCATCCGTTTACCTGCTATATTTTTCAGCAAAATATGGCAGCTTTGGAAAGCGATACCCCAATTGCAGAGCATTAAAACCCGAACGGGCGTTTCAGGCAGGTTAGAAGGCGGATAAAGATGAATAACCAAACGGAGGCATCTATGATTCTAATCGGGACGTCAGGGTTCAGCTACGAGGATTGGAGGGGCGTGTTCTATCCTGAGCATATCAAAAAAAGCGATATGCTATCCTATTATGCGCAGTCGTTTCCTGTCACCGAGATCAACGCAAGTTACTATACAATCCCCGGCGCCGCCTCTTTTGCTGGTATGGCTCGTAAAACTCCGGATAACTTTGAATTTGTTGTAAAAGCCCATCAGGATATGACCCATATCGAGAAGCCGAACCCTGCAACATTTGAGATATTTCTCGGCTCGATTCAACCGCTCAGGGATGCGGGCAAATTCGGGTGTATGCTGGCGCAATACCCCTGGAGCTTCAAATGCACCGACGAAAATGCAGATAGACTGAAAGATTTGAGGGATAGGATCGGGGATTTGCCTGGAGTAATCGAGTTTCGCAACGCCGACTGGGCAAATGAGGGTGCATTCGATTTGCTACGCGAACTGGACTTTGGGTTTTGTTGTGTTGATGAGCCTCACTTGAAGGGCCTTATGCCCCCCGCAGCAGTCGCCACCTCACAGGTTGGATACGTGCGTTTCCACGGCCGCAATGCAAAGAAATGGTGGAAACATGATCACGCCTACGAGCGCTACGATTATCTTTATACCGAAAGTGAACTGTCCGAGTGGAAACCCAGGATAATCGGCATCGAATCCGAGACAAACAAGACCTACGTATTCTTCAATACTCACTACAAGGCCAAGGCGGTGCAAAGCGCCAGGATGTGCGCAAAAATGCTGGGCCTGCCGCTGCCAAGCGGAGCGATTGATCCTCCCGCGGAGGGCATGCTTCCGTTTTGAAAGCGAAATAATTAGTATACATTTGTTCACCAAACCCATTGACAAACATCTGTTCGATGCCTATAATCCATGTAGCCACTTCCAGTATCATATTCAACTTTGAGCGTGATTCTTGAACAGAGATATACTACATGTCAGGCTTGATGCGTTCTTCGCCACGGTCGAACAGCGGCGGCGTCCCAATTTGGCCGGCAAGCCTGTGATCGTCACTAAACCGCACAGCAACACCAGCGGTATCGTCGTCTCCTCTTCGAGAGAGGCGCGCAAGCTCGGTATCAACGAAGGCGACAGCGTTCGGCACGCACAGCGAATCTGCCCGGATGTGGTTGTGTTCAAATCGGATTACGCCGCGTACAGGCTGGTATTCGGGGAGTTTATGGATATACTCTCACAGTTTACACCCCTTCTCGAGGCTGATGTGATCGGCAGCGCTTATATGGATATCACCGCGAGCCGCCGTCTCTTTGGAGAGCCTTCCGAGCTTTGCGCGAGGCTTATATCGGAGATCTCGGCTCGGCTGAATATGCCTTTGCTGATCGGGTGCGCCCCGAATAAGTTGCTGGCGAAAGCGGCGTCAGGCAGGGGCAAGTGGTTCATTCGCGTGAGGCCGGGTAATGAGACTTCTTTTTTAGACCCCCTACCGCTGTCGGTGCTGGATGCGGTGACGAGCAAAATCGAAAAGCGTTTATGTGAGCTTGGGGTGACAAAAATCGGACAGCTTGCGCAAATCGGCGAACCTGTGCTGGTGAGGCAGTTCGGTCTGATCGGCAGCGTGATCCACAAGCAAGCCGCCGGCATCGATTTCAGCGCTGTCAAAGCGGGATATCCGTCTGAAGTTATTCATACCGAACATACGTTTTCTTTATCTGCTGAAGAACCCGGTGAAATTGAAGCGTATCTTAAAGAAATGGCGGCCGAGCTGGCTGCCACACTGCGCACAAGAAACCTGCTTTCCGGAGAAATAATGCTGGGGCTGGAGTGCGACCTGGGGCGGATGTACCCAATCTATTTCAAGTTCAAAAAGCCTACCTGCTCTACTTATACGATCACCCAAGCGCTGTGTAAGCTGTTCAAATCTCTGATAAAGCCCAAAATGGAGGTGTCGCGTGTATACGTGGAGTTATCCGAGCTGAGCGCGGGGGATAGTTTTCAACTCAGTTTGATCGGCGAAAATGAGAGGGGAAATCGACTGAATCGCGCCATTGAGATTCTGGCAGACCGTTTTGGAGATGAGAGCGTATTTGTCGCAAAGTCGCTAATGTCTCGAAAATCGGCCATCACAAAGGTTTATTAGCTATGGCCCGCAGCATACAGGTAATGTTGAACAGCAAGCACGTACCCGTGTCGTTCGAATGGCGGGGCAGAATGAGGCGCGTCAAAGAGGTGCAGGAGTGCTGGCGGTTGGTGGATTCGTGGTGGGACGGCGGCGGGGATCGCACATTTTTCCGAGTGCTCACCGACCACGGCGGGATATATGAGTTGTGCTTTGATCATAACGAGTCCTGCTGGGAGATGAGCGGGGTGAACGATTAGCATAGTGAAATATATTATCTTATCTGATTGAAAGCGCCAAAGATGAGCTTCACACATCTACACGTACATTCCAACTTCAGCTTTCTTGACGGCGGCAGCGGTGTTCGGGGGTTGATTGACCGTGCCAAGGCTGTCGGCTGTAAATCGCTTGCTATCACCGATCATAACGGGCTTTATGGTGCGGTGCGATTCTATGAGTATGCGAAAAAGGTCGGGGTAAAGCCAATCATCGGCGTAGAACTCGACATCGAGCGCACCGAGTCCGTAAAATCCCTCGACCCGCTCGCACACATTATCTTGATCGCTAAAAATCTCAGCGGATATTCCAATCTTTGCAAAATCATCACCCGCGCACAGTTATCGCACGAAAAAGGTAAGCCCGCGGCGAATATAGGGATGATAAAGCTGCACTCCGACGGTCTGTTTTGTCTCTCCGGGTGCTCAAAAGGGGAGATACCGACGCTGCTTGGCTGTGGCATGTTCGATCAGGCGCGAGAGGTCGCGAAAAGATGGGTGGATATCTTCGGCCGGGATCGATTCTTGATCGAGATGCAAAATAATATGCTGCCCGGCTCCGCTTTGCTAAACTCACAACTCGCCGAACTGGCGGCAGAACTCGACTTGAGAATAGTCGCCACTAATAATGTTCACTACGCGGAAAAGGGGGAGTTCAAGACGCAAGATGTGCTGGTTTGCGTGCAGACCATAACCACCCTTGACGATGCACACCCGCTGCGCAAACGGAACAGCGAATATTATCTGAAATCGCCGAAAGCGATGGCGAACCTGTTTCGGCGCTATCCGCAAGCGATTAAGAACACAGCGTGGGTTGCGGATCAGTGCGACCTCGATCTCAACTTAGGCACTTTTCGTTTCCCTGGTTATTCGCTGCCGGGAGGCGAAACCGCTTACAGCTTTCTTTGCAAGCTGTGCTTTGATGCGCTGGAGCGGCTTTACCAGCCAATCACCCCACAAGTGGTCGAGCGCCTTCAGCACGAGCTTAAAGTGATCAACGACCTCGGATTTCCTGAATATTTTCTTGCGGTGTGGGATATCGTGCGTTATGCCCAAACTAACGGCATCAGGTGCTCCGGCAGAGGATCGGCTGCGGATTCGCTGGTCGCATATTGCCTTGGGATCACTATCGCGGACCCTATCGAGCATAATCTGCTGTTCGAGCGGTTCCTTAATCCCGAGCGCAAAGGTATGCCCGACATCGACATCGACTTCGACGCCGCCCGGCGCGATGAGGTGATCGAGTATATATACGATCGTTATGGCGCGGGCCTCGGGCGGAGTCAAAATATCAATACGGTGGACGACGATAAGGTCGCGATGGTCTGCACTGTGAGCTGCCTTAAGGCGCGGTCGTCGATCCGCGACCTGGGAAAGGCTATGGGATTTCCGCCGGATGATATATCCCGCCTCGCCTCCGCCCTGCCCCATATAGGCGGAAAGCGCATTCGGGAGGTTATGGATACGTATCCTGAGCTGCGCAACTCCAATATACCAATCGCCCGCATGGAGGCGCTGATCGACATATGTGAGAAAGTCGACGACTTCCCCCGCCACTTGAGTGTGCATCTCGGCGGCGTAGTGATCAGCAAAGGGCCTCTGACCGACCTCGTACCGCTGGAATGGGCGGCCAAAGGGGTGATCGTCACACAGTTCGATAAGGACGACATCGAAACCCTCGGCCTGGTGAAGATGGATATTCTGGGGCTGCGCAATCTGTCTGCGATAGAGGATGCGCTGCCTATGATAAAGCGGAATTACGGGATCGACCTGGACATAGATAATATTCCGTTAGATGATGAGCCGACCTATGCGACCCTGCGAAGCTGCAATACGGTGGGGTGTTTTCAGGTGGAGTCGCCGGGGATGAGGGGGTTGCTGGGAAGGCTGCAGCCGCAGGTGTTTGATGATGTGATCGCGCAGATATCGCTGTTTCGACCGGGGCCGATGCAGGCTGATATGATAAACCCTTTTATCGCACGACGTCACGGAGACGAAGAGATTACCTACCTCCACCCCAGTCTGGAGCCGATCCTCAAAGAAACCTGCGGGGTGATCTTATATCAAGAGCAGGTGATCTCGGTCTCGCATGCGCTTGCAGGGTTCAGCTATGGCCAGTCGGACTCGCTGCGCCGCGCCATGACCACCGACCGCAGTCAGGAGGGGATGGAAAAGATCAGGGCGATGTTCGTCGAAGGAGCGAAGGGCAAAGGGGTGGAACCGGAGATCGCCGAGGAGGTATTTTCCAAACTCAGGGCTTTCGCCGCTTATGGATTTTGCAAAGCGCACGCGGCATCGTTTGCCAAGATCGCGTTTCAGACGGCATATTTGAAGACTCATTTTCCGGCCGAGTTTTTCGCAGGCATTTTGAATAATGAGCCGATGGGGTTTTATCCGGCCAATGTGATCGTCGAGGAGGCGAGACGGCTGGGAATCGGGCTGCTGGGGGTCGATATCAATGCTAGTGAGGCCAGGTTCACAGTGGAGGTCGCAGAAGCTGACGACAGTGGATCTATAATCCCCTCTATTCGAGTCGGGTTATGCCGAATCAAAGGAATCAGCGATGCAGAGGCTGCGTCAGTTCTGGATGCTCGCTCGCAGAGGCCGTTTTCTTCGTTTGCTGATTTCTGTCTGCGAACAAAATGCGAACGCTCGACGATCGAAAACCTTATTAACTGCGGGGGGTTCGATTCGTTTCAAATACCCCGAGGAAAGCTGCTCTGGCTGTTGGGGGAAAGCAAGCTTGTTTCAAAGTCGAAGTGTTCTGATGCGCAATCGCCACGCTTGCTCGATAGCCTCAACGCCGATGATCTGGACGCGCGGCTTGCTCAACTCCCCGATAGCCCTGAATTGAGCTTGCATGAGCGAGTACGGATGGATTATGAAATCCTCGGTTTGTCTACTATATGCCACCCGATGGTATTTTATCGAGATAAGCTGGCCAAATCGCGAGTTTGCAGGGCCGCGGAGGTTAAGTCTCTAAAAGATGGGGCGATGGTGAAGGTCGCCGGAGTAGTGGTGGTGTGTATGCGGCCGCCGACAAAATCCGGGACAGTAGTTGTATTTATCACCCTCGAGGACGAAACCGGGTTTGCAGACTGCGTGGTATTCCCAAAAGTATATGAAAAATGCGGCGCTGTGATTTTCAACAACCCCGCCCTGATAATTGAAGGCAAAGCGCAGAAGATGGGAGAGACGTTCTCGATTATCGCAACCAGCGTCCGGCCGATGGGGCCTAACTATCGAACTGATAATGCAGCCAAGATCAAGCCATTCAAGGAGCGCCTACGCTCGGCAGGACAGCGAAGTTTTGTGAGGAGCGCGGGGGTGTAGCGTTTACATGCGCTACTTCGATCTTCTTTCCTCGAACCTCCTGTCAAGGCCGGAGAGGGTCCTTTTTCGGAACCGCAAAGCCTCCGGAGTGACTTCGAGAAGCTCATCGTCGCCGATAAACGACAGCGCCTGCTCTAATGTGAAGTGCCTCGGCGGTGTGATGAGAACGGTTGCATCCTCAGTGGAGGATCGCATATTAGTCTGCTTTTTTGTTTTTGCAATAT
>JAAYKG010000024.1 GCA_012522555.1 Armatimonadota bacterium | reverse complement strand
CGTCGCAGGACAAAGACGGGGCGGTGTTGGCGCTGTATCCGGCCGGGGTCGAGATGTCGGCTCCGGATTTGTCGCTGTTGTGGGTCTATTCTATTCTGGACTATTACGCTTTCTCGGATGATGCCGATCTGGTAGGCGAACTCTATCCGGCGATAGAGAGGCTGATGGATTGGTTTGGCCGATTTGTCAATGCAGATGGGCTGCTGGAGGATGTCCCCGGCCATGTTCAGATAGACCATGCGGACTTGCCGCGCGAGGGCGAGGTGACCGCGCTTAATTGCTTCTATCATCAGGGGTTGAGGGTGGCGGCTATGCTTGCGATGATCGCAGGCAAGGCTGACAAAGCGGAAGAGTATGTGGCATCCGCGCATCGTCTCAAGGTTGCTATCAATAAGTTTTTGTATGTTCCCAGACAGGGGTTGTATAGCGATTGCCGCAAAGACAGGCAACTCGTCGAGACATTCAGCCGACAGACCAATATCCTGGCTGCGCTTTTTGAGATAGCCGATCAATATCAAAAGGCCGGCATCTTGAGGCGATTAGCCGGCAACTCCGTGCCTGAATTAACCACGCCATATTTCGCGTCATATTATCTGGAAGCTCTCTATTCGGCGGACAATCACACCGAGGCTTTGGCGTATATGCGTCAAACTTGGGGTGAGATGATAAATTCGGGCGCCACGACGCTGTGGGAGGATTTTGTTACGCGAGGCTGTCTGTGTCACGGCTCAGCCGTGTCTCCCGTTCGTGATCTGATCGCCGAGTATGTGGGGATAAAGCCCGTAGCCGGGCAGCATAGATTTGTTGTCACGCCTCATATAGGAGACCTCAAATGGGCGCGCGGCACGTTCGCCACTGACTTCGGCCCGCTTATGGTGGCGTGGAAAACGCTGCGGCACGGGTTGCAGATAGACGTTGAGGTGCCACAAGGCGTGCGCGTGGACGTGTATCCTCCCGGCCCGGTCGGCTCGTGGGTTGAGGTGGATGGTAAGCCTTCGCCGACTCGATTTGCGTCGATCACACAAGGGACCCATGTAATCACTCTCACATATCCAAAGCCACCCAAGCCGGTCAATTACGACGAAGCGCCAACTCCATTGATTCCTCACGTCCAGGTTCTCGACCACGGGGTCAGGTTCGGCAGACGCGGGATCGAAATTGAACCAAGGCGAAAGAAGCGCCCGACAAAACCACAAGAGCCTATGGATGTGCGGATGGACGCGGCGCAGGTCGTTGAGCCGACTGTCATCGACGCGCTGCAACCGGAAACTTCTGAAACAATCACGGAAACTGATGTCGCTTCCAAACCGGAGCACGCAAAAGATTCTTCAAAGAAACACAAACGCAGGTCGCATGGCAGTCGTCGGCGCAAGGGCAATCAAACCGAACCTGCCGCTGAACCAGTGGAGACTCAGCCCATAATTGATGAACAACCGACTGAGTCTGAAGCGCCTGCTGAGGTGGTCGTGGAATACCCCGAGCCGCCTCCTGGGGATGAATCCGCGCCACCGGAGAAAAAGAGACATTCTCGCCGCGGCCGCAGCAAGACAAAACACGCCGAACCAGTGGAGACTCAGCCCATAATTGACGAACAGCCGGCTGAGTCTGAAGCGCCTGCTGAGGTGGTCGTGGAGTATCCCGAGCCGCCTCCTGGGGATGAATCCGCGCCACCGGAGAAAAAGAAACATTCGCGCCGCGGCCGCAGCAAGACAAAACACGTCGAACCTGCCGCTGAACCATCATCAGATTCCAAAGAAGCGCAACAGCCGGATGAAGCTCCGAATGCTGATCCGGGGGCTGTATCAGATGCGGATTCGACACAGACAGAGAAACCCAAAAGAAAGCGGCGGACCTATACCCGGCGCAAAAAAACCGATCAAACCGAGGAGCCAAAAGAGGAATCTTGAGGCTTGTTAAGAACACTTGGGATTGCAAGTAAAGGGGTCGATCAGTCCGGGTCGGTTTCGGCTGGTTTGTTTTTCGCGTTTATCCGCTCGGCTTGCTGGGCCGCGCTAACAAGTGCGTATATATGCACTGCGGCCGCGATGCAGGCGAATGCAGTGGAAGCGGCGGTCAGTTTTTGGGTGATTTGGACGCCCATAGAATCTCCCAAGGTCCAGAAGAACAACATCCACGACAGTATCCAGGCGCCAAACAGCGCCATTCCAACCGCATACAACCCGCAGTAGATATGACCGAACCCTGGAGCAATCGACAGTAGAGCGGCAATTGTGGGGTTTCTGCGCTGGCCCTGCATTTTGCCGGGGTTGTCCAGCATATACGCAACAAGCTCCCGCTGCCGCTTTCCTTCCGCTATTTCAAGTATCGCTTTTGCGTATTTGGTCTCAGCAGACGCTCGCTCTGGGTCAATTTCAAGGATAGCTTTATAATGGTCTGCCGCCTTTTGCAGATCACCGTGGGCTTGGATCATATCTGCGGCGAACTCCCGCGCGTCGAGGTCGTCCGGGAATATCTGCAGCGCCTGCTTGATAGCCTCCGTAGCCTCCGCGTAATCCCCACGCCGTCTATGCACCGCTGCTGCAGTCATCAGCCGATCGAATTTTTCTTTCTCGGCAATTGCGTCAGGATTTCGAGGGTCGACGTGTGACAATGTTATTCCTTGTTGGCGCTGTTTTGATCGAGCTTGACGGTAGTGGCCTGCCAAAGCGACTCGATATCGTAGTATTCGCGCTCTTCGGGAGAAAAAATATGAACGACTATATCTCCGTAGTCCACCAGCACCCACCGCGCTTGAGAATAGCCTTCCACCCGATCTTTTTTCAAGCCCACCGCTTTGCCGTCTACCAGCAGCCCATCAGCGATAGCCTTAATATGAATATTTGACGTGCCGCTGCAAGTCACAAAATAATCCGTCAACGGCATCCTGTCCTGAAGATCGATAATCTCAATGTCATTGGCTTTTTTCGATTCGAGCAGTTTGATAATCAGTTCAAGTTTGTTTTTTGTCTCTATGGTCACAACTCCATTCGGTTAATATGATCTACATGCTATCGGATTCGGCGCAATCACGGCCGACTATTACCGTAATATCAGGCAGACTTTTTCCATCTTTCGCTTCGGTGCGAATATCTCGACAGTTTAGCAAAGACGCGATGCGCTGCACACCTGGCGTGCGCCCGTTGCGAGAAATTACACAGCATCGATCGTAGGTGAACTCCGGCGCATTGCCCTGTTTGGTGACTTGAAAGCCCGCTTTTTGCAGCTTATCAGCCACCCGGCCAGCCACCCCCGCAACGCCGCATCCGTTCAACACCTCCACTGTGGAATCGTCCTCTTCTTCACCCTCAAATCGCATCTGCAGCGCGACAACTGTGGGCAGCTTCGCGTCGTCAATAAGCCAATAGCTCGCATGCCCTTCGCTTCCCGGCTGACCCGGCAAAACTGCCATCCCGATCTTCTCCGGGTCGATATCCTTCATAAAGTCCGCGAGCGCTCCCCAATCCCTTATGTTCAGATCACTTTCGATATAGCCTTTTTCATACGCCTCGCTAAGGACAGCAGCTCGTTCGCGCTTTGTTGGAAGAGCCAGCACGCGATTGGCCAGTGCACGCATAAAATATTGCTGCCTCGCGATACGCCCGGCGGCCACTTTTTTACCATCCACGATTTTGTAGCCGCTGTCGCCCCACCTGTCATGCCGGAATCGCACAAACCCTTCAGCCTGTGCGCCATCCAGCAACTGCTTTTCGGGGCTGGCTTTAAGGTTGATATACAACTTCTGGCTGCGGTCGGTATATTTCATATTTTGGTCAACTATGATGTATACCCCTCCGACCAGATCGACCAACCCGCGCAGTCCTTTTGTGCTGGTCGCAAGATAGTAGTCGATATCGACTCCAAGCATATTTTCGATAACCTGTCTGGAAAGCTCCGGGCCGCCGAACGCATTTGCGGCGTTGATCTTGTTGGTTCCATGGCCAGGGATTCTCACCCGGGTGTCGCGTGGTATCGAGATGAGCCGCGCTTGTTTTGGGTTGGTCTCATTATTGATCGCCAACACCACCAGCGTATCAGAAAGCCCGTGCCTGCCGGATTTTTTACTCCCCGTCCCGTCCTCCCCGATCATCAAAATCCGAACGATCGGTTTGCTTTCGAGTTCGCTGGTGCGCAGTATCTCGCTTATATTAGTGATTCCCGAAAAACCGGGGATGGGTATGTCCTTCAGCTTCAAAGCGCCCAGCACACCTATAACAGCGCCCAATGTAATTACGACTACAACCGTCACCAGCGACGGTGCGCGTCGTTTACGTTTTTTGCGCTTTATTTGTACAGTCCCTTCGCCCAAATGTAATCCTCCACCACTCTGGGGACAAGATATCGTATCGACTTACCCTCACGGACTCGCCTCCGCAGGTCGGTCGAAGAAATGTCGATTCCCGGCATTTCAAGCGGCACAATCTCGCTTGCCAACTCGTCGGGCAAAGAGTCAATCACCTCATTTACCAACATACCGGGCCGATTTGCCACAACAACTTTAGCCAGCCTACAGATTTCCGCCGGCTTATGCCAACTCGCAAAGTCTCGACCCTCATCGGCGCCGAGCAGCAGGCATATTTCTATGTTACCATCGAACTGCCCAAGCAATTGCCGCAGCGTATCTATTGTATAAGACGGGCCGGAACGCTCCATCTCTATCGCCGAACACTCAAAATATTTGTTGTCTTCAACAGCCAGCGACGTCATCTTCAGTCGATGCTGTGCATCACTTACAATCTCATCAACCTTATGCGGCGGGTTCGCTGCGGTGACGAATATCACCCTCTCCAGGCAAAACCGCTCCCTCGCCTGATCCGCCAGTATAAGATGTCCCACGTGGATCGGGTCGAAAGTCCCGCCCATAAGACCAATACGCAAACCCTCAGACTCCCCTCAATTGCCCATCGCCGATGACGACATATTTATAGGTCGTCAACTCCTCTATACCCATCGGGCCTCTGGCGTGCAATTTTTGCGTCGATATGCCCATCTCTGCACCCTTGCCGAATTCGTAACCATCGGAAAATCGGGTCGACACATTAACGAATACGCAAGCGGAATCCACTTCGTTCGTGAATCGTCCGGCTGCCGAATAATCCTGCGTGACAATCGTGTCGGTATGGTTGCTGCCGTATTTATTGATATGATCGATCGCTTCTTCGATCCCATCGACCACCTTAATCGCAAGGATAAGGTCGAGATACTCCTCGGTCCAGTCCTCTTCAGCCGCTTCTTTCAGCCCGGCCACAATTGCTCTGGTTTTCTCGCAACCTCGCAGCTCAACCCCTGCGTCAGAAAGTCGCTTGCATATTCCAGGGAGAAAATCCGCTGCGATTTTTTGGTTTACCAGCAGTGTTTCGGCGGCGTTACAAACGCTCGGGTTTTGAACCTTCGCATTAAATGTAATATCGTTTGCCATTGCAAGGCACGCAGCAGCGTCCACATACACATGGCAGTTGCCGTCCAGATGCCAGATAACCGGGATCTGTGATGTTTCCACCACAGTGCGAACGAGGTTTTTGCCCCCACGAGGGATTAGGCAGTCGACATACTCTTTCATCTCCATCAACTCTCGCGCGGCCTGTCGGTCGGTGGTCTCGATAATCTGCACCGCTCCCTCCGGCACACCCTCTGAATTGATCGACTGCCGGATCAGCCTTGCGATGGCGAGGTTGGAGTTGATCGCCTCCGAACCGCCCCTCAGCACAACCGCGTTACCGGATTTCAGGCACAGCGCGGCGACATCGGCGGTGACGTTTGGGCGAGATTCATAAATAATGCCGATAACCCCAATCGGAACTCGCATCTTGCGTATTTCCATTCCGTTGGGCCGCAGATACCCTTCAATGGTCTCCCCGACCGGGTCGCGCAGCGCGGCTATCTGCCTGACCCCGTCCGCCATCTGCTCGATTTTTGCGTCATCAAGGGTCAATCGCTTGAGCATAGCTCCCGCCAGGCCGTTCTTTTCCGCGGCTGCCAGGTCGATTCGATTGGCCTCTTTGATCGATTCCTTGTTCGCCTCAAACGCATCGGCCATCGCCAGCAGAGCTTTGTCTTTCACCAGCGATCCCAGAGTTGCCAATTTCGCAGCCGCAGCTTTGGCGACCGCGCATTTGTTCAATACTTCGCTCATATCCGACTCTCAGACCCCCAGCACCAAATTATCTCTATGGATGACTTCGTCGAAATCTTTGTATCCCAATATTGTTTCTATTTCGTCGCTGTGCTTACCTCTAATCAAAGTTAACTCCGCCGCCGCGTAATTCGTCAAGCCCCGCGCGATTTGGTTGTGGTGTTCGTCGATGACCGCCACAAGGTCGCCGATCTCGAAGACTCCTTCGCATCCTACGATCCCCGCAGCCAGCAGGCTCTTGCCACGACTGATCAACATCTCACGCGCACCCTCGTTGATGATTACACTGCCTTTGACGCGGTGACCAAACGCGATCCATCTTTTTCGGTGGTTCAATTCGGTTTTTTTCGCTAAAAATCTTGTCCCAGCCCTCGCGCCGGAGACGACATCGACGATAGCATTGGGGCTGGTTGCGTTTGCGATCACCATCCTCACCCCGGAATTGGTCGCGATTTTAGCCGCCTCGATTTTAGTTCGCATCCCACCGATGCCGCACACTCCGTGAGTTCCGCCCGCCAACGCCTCGATTTCAGGGGTAATTTTGGCCACCTCTTCGATCAGTTTGCACTCCACGCCCGCCCGAGGGTCGCCGTCGTATAATCCATCCACATCAGAGAGATTCACCAGCAAATCTGCGCCCACTGTCGCAGCAACCAGCGCCGACAGCGTGTCATTGTCGCCGATTCGAATTTCATCTGTGGCAACGGTGTCGTTTTCGTTAATAATCGGTACGCATCCGAACCGAAGCAGGGTATAGAGGGTGTTGCGAATGTTCAGATAGCGCAGACGGTTGTTGAAGTCATCACGCGTAACCAGCACTTGGGCGGGTATGATCGAAAAAATGCCGAACAATTCGGCATATTTTTGCATAAGCGCGCCCTGGCCGATCGCCGCGCTGGCCTGCTGTTCAGGGATCGTCTGAGGCCTTTGGCTGATTCCCAGTTTTTCCATCCCTGCGCGAATCGCTCCGGAACTGACCAGAATCAGATCTTTTTTTCGTTTTTTTATTGCGGCGAGTTGGTCGACAAGATTGCCGAGCTTAACGTCATCAATCGCGCCGCCGTCATCCACCAGGCTGCTCGTGCCCACCTTTACAACAACTGTTTTAACGGGTTTATCCGTAAATTTCATCTGTATACTCGAATTCTATCCCGTAGATTCTGACGATGTCTCCCTCGTCAACCCCCAACTTTTTGAGTTGTTTTATCACACCCAGCTTGTCAAACTGTCTGTGGAGCCTTCGCAAAGCGTATTCGTTGTTCAGGTCGGTGCGCTTTATAAGCATCTCGACGGCTCTGCCCTCGACTTCGTATTCGTTTTCCCCGATTTTACGCGCATCCCAAGTGTCTGCTGGCTCGACGGTGAATCTCACCACCTCGTCTTGTGCCGCTTCGTGCGCCAATTCCTTGGGAGGCAGTTGCTGGAGCAGTTCCCAGACCCTGTAGACCAGCGGCTGCAGTCCTTGCCCTGCGATGGCAGAGATAACAAACACCTCCAGGCCGCGCTCCTCGAGTTTCGGCCGCAGTCGGGAGATGATTTCTTCGGCCTCCGGCATATCCGCTTTATTGAGCGCCACCAGTTGCCGCAGTTCCGCAAGCTTCTCCGTGTGAAGCCGAAGCTCATTGTTTATTGAATCAAAATCGTGCATCGGGTCGCGGTCGGTGTAGCCGGATACATCAATTAAATGCACCAGCAGTCGGGTTCGTTCGATGTGTCTGAGGAACTGATGCCCCAGCCCCGTGCCCGTGTGTGCGCCCTCGATAAGCCCCGGCATATCAGCGACCACAAACGAATTGTGATCGATCTTGACCACCCCAAGGTTCGGCACAAGGGTAGTGAACGGATAATCGGCGATCTTGGGTTTTGCCGACGATATCTTGGAAATCAGCGTGGATTTTCCTACACTGGGATATCCGATCAGGCCCACATCGGCGATGAGTTTCAACTCCAGCCGCAGAGCGATTTCGTCGGTAGGCTCTCCTTTTTCCGCGAATTTCGGGGTTTGTTGGGTGGAAGAGGCAAAGCTGGCGTTACCCCTGCCTCCCTCTCCTCCGCGTGCTGCTATAAACCGCTGCTTGTCGTGTGTGAAATCCGCCAAAACCCTTTCAGTTTCCGCGTCGATGACCAACGTGCCGATGGGGACCCGCAAAACAAGGTCTTTTCCGGTTTTGCCCTGGCAATCGTTCGGCCCGCCGTTCCCACCACGTTCGGCTTTATAGTGTTTTTTGTAACGCAAATCGACGAGTGTGTTGAGGTCGGCATCGGCTTTGATGACGATTCTTCCTCCTCGCCCGCCGTTGCCGCCCGCAGGCCCTCCGCGAGGGACATATTTCTCTCGGCGAAACGCAACAATGCCGTTGCCGCCATCCCCCGCTTTAACTTTTATATCAACCTGATCTACAAATTGCATTTTCTATATTGCCGACCGCAAAACAAAAAGGGAAGACGAATGCACTCGCAATTCATCTCCCCTCGTTGACGACGTGGTGGGACCGCGAGCTAGCTCGCGGTCGCCGGGTAGACGCTGACTCTTCTTTTGCCGCCGAGCGTCTCAAACTTGACAGTCCCGTCGATTTTGGCGAACAGTGTATCATCATTACCTCTGCCGACGTTGACACCCGCGTTGAGCGGGGTTCCGCGCTGACGAACGAGTATGCTTCCGGCCTTCACTGTTTCTCCGCCGAACTCTTTGACTCCCAGTCTTTTCGGGTTACTATCCCGACCGTTTCTAGTGCTTCCTAAACCTTTTTTATGCGCCATATCAATTATACCTCTTAGGCTGAAATCTTCTGAATCGACACAGACGTGAGCATCTGTCTGTGCCCATATCGTCTATGGATATTTTTCTTCGGCTTATAAGTGAAGCCTCTTACCTTGCGGCCTTTATATTGCCGAGTCACCTTACCTGTCACCGATGCGCCCTGCACAAACGGCGAGCCGATCTTGACCCCAGCATCGTCACTGACGAGCAGCACTTCATTGAGGACGATCTCCTCCCCCTCGGCTGCGTCGAGCTTATTAACCTCGATTATGTCATTTTCGGCGACCCTGTATTGCTTGCCGCCGGCTCTAATTATGGCGTACACTTGTAACCCCCAGAAGACCAGTTATAAAATAGCGCCGAAAAATCGCCGCCCGTACAGACACTAACCCGTTATCCTACCATACCGCCGCCGCCCTTGTCAACAGCCATTACGGCGAGCTGACTTGAAAAAGCTGCATTTCTCTATCGGGTGTGTTGGGGCTAGGCTGGGAGTCCCCCCTCTCCTGGGGCGAGTGGTATAGCACACGTATCCCCTCTCCTGGGGGAGAGGGTTAGGGTGAGGGCGAGGTGGAATTCCCTTTCCCGGGCATAGGTAAGGCTGAAAACTCTCTTCCCGCACACTTTCTCATATCTCATCAACCCGCCCGGTTTGCCACGCTTACCCCCTCACCCCCGCCCTCTCCCTCGAGGGAGAGGGAGTAACTGGCCCCTCGTCGTGAGGCAGAGGTTTGGCGCACCTGTCATCTCTCCTGGGCGGAAGGGTTAGCCCACGTGTCCCCTCTCCCGGGGGAGAGGGTCAGGGTGAGGGCGAAGTTGAGCGAACAAAGCTGTGCCATAAGGAAAGCTCACGGCTTGATACCGACTTATCCCACATTCCTCACTTATGCATTGGCCGTGCGGTGAAAAAGATGCAGGTAGAGCCGCCGCGAGAGTAGAATAATATAGCGTATGTTAAATACCGAGGTTACTAATGAGCGAGCTAAAAGAGAGAATCGGAGCGAGATTTGAGTGGATGGAGCGGGCGGAGCTGCGCGATTTCCAAAACGGCGCGTTTCGTCGCAGCATCGCACAGGCGGTAAAGTCCCCATATTATTCCAGGAAGTTTGCCGATATCGGTCTCGATCCGAGTGAAATAAAGACTATTGACGATGTAACGAGGCTGCCGTTTACCACCAAGGACGATCTGCGATTCAGCTATCCTAATACCATGCTCACGGTAGAGCCTGAGCGGGTTATCAGGATGCATACGTCAAGCGGGACGACAGGCAAGCCGACTGCGATCTTTCACACCAAAGAAGACATCGATAACTGGGCGGAACTGATGGCGCGTTCTTTGGCGATGGGCGGCGCGACTCCTCAGGATGTTTTTCAAAATATGTCCGGTTACGGGTTGTTTACGGGCGGGCTGGGGCTGCATTATGGGGCGGAGAGGCTTGGTATGTGGGTCATACCGGCGGGCGCAGGCAACACCGCCCGGCAGATAATGCT
>JAAYKG010000023.1 GCA_012522555.1 Armatimonadota bacterium | reverse complement strand
GTTTGACGGAGTGATTCAGGCTGAATGGAGATCACAAGTGGAGGCGCTGGGGGCGGTTGTGGTCGGCTATGTACCGGAGAATACGCTCGTGGTGCGGCTTGGGGATGGGCAGTTGGCGAAGCTGAGTCAGATGCCGTTTATTCGCTGGTGCGGCCATGTGTCTGCTGATTTGAAGGTTGAGCCGGAAACGCTCGGTCATCAGGCGGAATATATAAATGTAGTCGTGAAGTTGGTGGCGGCGGGTTGTGCGGAGCAGGTGGTCGCTCATCTGCAGGAAAACGGCGCAACCGGCATATCGATCCCCACCGATTCTACCACTCTGCTTACGGCCACCGTGCCAAGCAGCGCGCTGCTCAATATCGCCGATAGCGATGATGTGCAGTGGATCGAAGAATGGATCCAGCCCCACACCACAAACAATGTTGCCAGCCAGATCACCCAGGTGGCTCCCACTCGCGAGCGGCTTGGGCTATACGGAGCCGGGCAGGTTGTAGGGTTGGCCGACTCCGGATTGGATTCCGGCGACCCGGCAAATATCCACTCTGATTTTGCGGATAGAGTCATCAAAGGCTATGCTTTCCGGCGTCCTTCCGACTGGAGTGACCCGCTGGGGCACGGCACCCACGTCGCGGGTATAATTGCGGCCAGCGGCGCGCAATCGGGCAGCCAACCGTCGAATCACGATTACGCCGGTTCGTTTGCCGGTATGGCGCCGGAAGCGAATATCGTAATTCAGTCGATCGGGGACGCTACTGGAGATGTGTTTCCTCCGATGAACCTGGAAAATCTCTTTTCGCCGGTCTATGAAGATGGGGTGCGGACCCACAATGACAGTTGGGGATCCCCGGCGAATGGAAGATATACCGTATATGCTCAGCAGGTCGACCAGTTTGTCTGGAGCCACAAAGATTTTGTCGTCGTTTTCCCTGTCGGCAACGATGGAGTTGACAGATCACCTGCCGACGGGGTCACTGATCCCGGTTCGTTATATACCCCTTCCACAGCCAAGAACTGCATAGCTGTCGGGGCGACGGAAAGCGATAGAACGACGGGCAGAATCGGCACCTATGGCGGTTTTTGGCCCGGCGATTTCCCGCGCACACCTATCTCTAACGATTTTATATCAAACAACCCCAACGGTATGGTGGCGTGGAGCGGCAGGGGGCCTTGCGCTGATGGTCGTATAAAGCCGGATATCTGCGTCCCTGGGGTAAACATTATATCGACGCGTTCGCAAGCATCGGCGACTATCGGCTGGCAGGTCTATGACTCAAATTACCTCTATTGGGGCGGAACGAGCATGGCCGCTCCGCACGTTACGGGCGCCGCTGCGATCGTGCGGGAATATTGCATTAAAAACAAGTCGATAGCCCCCAGCGCGGCTTTGGTCAAAGCTATGCTGATGAATGCTGCGACCGACCTGTTCCCCGGGCAGTATGGCGACGCTAACAGTTCATACAAAGAGATACGAAACCGACGGCCGGATATATCCGAAGGCTGGGGTCGGCTGGATCTTTCCAACGCGCTCGACCCGGCCGCGCCGCGCGTAGTCGAGATTGTCGATGAGACATCGGGCATCAACACCAGTGAGGAACGGGTGTATCAATATACCGTTCTCGACAATAGCCTGCCGCTGTCGGCAACGCTCGCGTGGACGGACTACCCCGGAGAACTGCTCGCTTCCCAGGAATTGGTCAATGATCTCGATTTGACGGTGATAGCTCCCAACGGCATCACCAAATATTATGGGAATGGAACTTCGCGCGATTCTCTTAATAATGTTGAGACAGTGGACATTGCGGCTCCCATGGCGGGCACGTATACGGTAAAAGTCAAGGGATATAATGTGCCATTCGGGCCGCAACCTTTTGCGTTGGTTGTGTCGGCGAAACTGCCGGGCACATATATTGCGGGGAGGGTGTTGACTGCCACCGGAAAGCCGATTGCCGGAGCGACGGTAACGGTAAGCGACGGCAACGCGTTTCGCAGCGTAACTACGGACGGTAACGGGGCTTATACAATTCATGTCTCGCCGTCGTCTTATACGGTAAGCGCCGGCAAACCCGGCTGGGCATTTTTACCGACATCCAAGCAGGTGGCTATCACAGATCACGGTTTGTCCAACATCAACTTCAAAGGCTCCGCGCCAGCAGGAGGGATATCCGGGACAGTTAAAAAGGCAGTTGGAGGGATGACCAATTATGTCCTTGAGTCACCGCACCCATACAACGACGATGCTGATATCATATACACCATCCAGGCGCATCCGAGCACTAATCAGATCCGAATCCACTTCGCCGACGTCTATGTTGAAGAATCCTACGATTATGTCATATTGTCCACCCCTGATGAGAACCAGGTTCAATATATAAGTGGGGGTTACAGCGACTATTGGAGCGATTGGTTCGACGGCAACACCGTGCAAGTCCGCCTCATTTCCAATAGTTGGAACAACGATTGGGGTTTTTATATAGATGGATACGAGACCGACGTTGTTTTGGAAGGCGGGGTCGATGGAGTTATGCTTAGAGCGAATCCCTATAACATTTCGACCACCAGCCAAAACGCCGGGCTATATTCTCTGCCGGGGATTGAGCCTGTCTCATATAATCTGTCGGCATCGAAGCCAAACTGGGACTTCAGGCCTGCGACTACTTCTGTCTCGGTGCCGCCGTCCCCGGCTGGAAACCCACAGATCACGCTTCCGGGGATCGATTTCCTTGCGTGTCCTCCGGCTTCGTTTAGCGGGCAAGTTATGACTGGAGATGTTAATTCGTTTGGCGATTCGACTTCTTCGGAACATCCATACTACGATGATTACACCGAATACTATTGGGTCAGCCACACCGGTTCGGAGCCTTGCAGCCGGATGCGGGTCCACTTCTCGTGCATCGACACCGAACAGGACTTCGACTTTGTGCATGTCGCTACGAGCTCCGGAGAGATTGTCAATTCATATTCGGGGAGTTATCCGGACGGGGTGTGTAGCGATTGGATCGACGGCGACCAGTTGCTGATTATGATCACGTCGGACTACGGTTATGGTACGGATAATACGTATTGGGGTTTCGAAATAGATGAATACATGATCGCGGGGAATGAGCGGCCGCTGTCCGGCGTTCAAGTGCAGCTTGAATCCGGGCAAAGCGCTACGACCGACCAGGATGGGAATTATCTGATCGAGGGGATCAAAGCAGGCAGCTACCTGTCCGTCACTGCGACAAAGCCATACTTTTCGATAGATCCACCTGTGCGCTACGCTAACTCCGTATCTGGGATGGTCTGTGCTGGAGGGAATTTCTTCGCGACCACTCAGACACTGCCGTCTCTGGGTTTGGCCAAGTCGCGCTCCGATGCAGAGCCTGTGGCGATTGAAGGGCTGGTGGTGACGGCTGGGGCGCCGAGATACAACGACTTTTTCTATGTAGAGTCCACTAATCGAGCCAGCGGAATTCGCGTAGCAAAGGAGCAACATGGTTTGCAGGCAGGCGAAAAGGTGAATATATCAGGTACGCTTTCTACTTTGCAATCCGGAGAAAGGGCCATCATCGATCCGGTTATAAGCCCTGCGGGCATCGGCAGCCTGTCGCCGCTGGGGATCACGGGATCTCGGCTGGGTGGAGGCGATTGGCAATTTAATCCTTTGACTGGCGCGGGGCAGATCGGAGTCAGCGGCTCGTGTGGACTGAACAACATTGGGCTGCTTGTGACGATTTGGGGAAGAGTATCCTCTGAATCAGCCATATCGCCGGGGTATTTTTACGTAGACGATGGTGCAGGCGGGGTTCAAGTCGACGGATCTGGCCTGGATATACCCGACGCTGGAGACTATATATCCGTCACCGGCATATCAAGCTGTGCCGTGGCGGACGAAAAAACAGTGAGCGTGCTGCTGCCAAGGTCACAGGACGATATCATAGTAAGGAGTTTTGGAACCGGCATGACAAGACCATAGAAGTGAATGGTTACAATTCAACCTGGCAGGCATAAAGATGTCCATGCGCGTCATTGTGATGAAGGCTATAGCAGGCTTGTTATATTCGCGATTATACTGGATAATAGTAGCAGTTTTTAAGCAGGAATATGGCAACATTCTATGTAAGTGTATCAGTGAACCGCTGTAGCCGCTCGTTAGACGCATCAGGCATTTGATGCACCTACCGTCAAGCATATTTGGCTTCTTGTTGAATAACAGCAAAATTATATACACAATTCGGTAGTTATACCAGGGTTGCAAGGATGCGAGTTGCGGAACAGAACCATTGGGCTAGTTCTTGCGGCAGCAGGCCGGCAGCAATTGCTTGTTGTCATCCGGGGGTAAAGCAGGGCAACTCTCTGCTGATGTGGGGCAGGAACAGCTAAAACTCGGCTGTGCACGCGATTTTTGCGTGTCGGCTACTTATATGGAGGAGTAAATGATCGCCAATGCTCGGCATCTGGCGCAGCATCTTCAGCCGATGTCTGCTCGCAAACGGGCGTTATTGCCCGCTTTCATATTATTAATGTTCGTGGTGTCGATAGGGTTGTCGCATGCGGCGTCTGTCGATTTACAAGTGGACGGGGTATCCTCCACGACAGTTGACCTGTCGTGGACGGCATCTGACATTAGTGGTCTGGCCTGGTATGAAGTCACATGGTGTATACCCGGACAAAGTCGCACCTTACGCGTCCCCTTAGGCACTTCGACAACGGTCACTGGATTGTCCCCGTCTACTCGATACTCGTTCAGGGTTAAAGCTGTCAGCACGGTGGCTTCCGTCCTTTCCGGATATCAATACGCAACCACTTTGGAACCCGGAGCGTCAAACGCTCCATCCGAAGGCGCTCCTGAGGCTCCGACTAATCTGCAAGCCACCGCCATTTCAGCCAATATAGTCGAACTGAATTGGACATACACGTCCTCGAATATCTCCGGATTCAGGGTATATAGAAGCGCCACCATTGACGGCGCATATTTGCAGGTGGGGGTCACTTATGCCGGCGTGACTAACTTGCGAAATATCGCGCTATCACCAAAAACAACCTACTATTATAAAGTATGTGCCTATTCCAGTTTCGTGAACTCGGAATTCACTCAGATTGTGAGCGTGACGACCCCTGATGTTCCTCCGGCGGCCCCGAGCAGACTTAGTGCTGCTGCGACATCGTCGAAGCAGATCAACCTGACCTGGCTCGATGCAAGCCAAAATGAGGACGGCTTCAAAATCGAGCGCGCAACCAGCGCAAATGGGCCATTTGAGGAGATTTTTGCGGTGGAAGCTAATACCACTGCTTATGCGGATTCAAAACTCGCAGCATCCACTACCTATTTCTATCGAGTGTGCGCCTTTAATGCCGATGGGGCGTCTTTTTATTCAAACGTGGCGAACGCCACTACGCGGGCAAAGGTCCCTGATACTCCGATCGGGCTGCGAGCAGCGACCGCTTCACCCTACCAGATCAACCTGAGTTGGCAAGACGTCGACGATGAGACAGGTTATAGAATCCAGCGATCCACCAGCCCAACTGGCCCATTCTCGGCGGTAGGCGTTACCAACGCCGGGGTGACTGCATATGCCAGCTTGGGACTAAGCCCGTCGACCACGTATTATTATCAGGTCTGCGCCTACAGTTCAGCAGGCAACTCCGAGTGGTCAAATATTGCTGAGGCGACAACAGATGCGATCCCGCCGACCGCCCCGAGCAAGCTATCGGCGGCGGTGGTTTCGTCCAATCAGATCAATCTAGCGTGGGCGGATGTCGCGGGTGAGACCGAATATACCATAGAACGTTCCGCCAATAATAACGCAAACTTCGCTGCTATTGCTAAGACGAAGGCAAATGAGACAACATACTCCGACGATAAACTGGCATCGTCGACGACCTACTTTTATAGAGTGTTCGCGTCGAACGCTGTTGGCGTCTCTGGGTATTCCAACGTCGCAAACGCCACCACGCGAGCCAAGATGCCGGATGTTCCTACGGGATTGAAGGCTGCCGTCATCTCCCAAAACCAGATAGATTTGTCATGGAACGATGTCGAAGACGAAACGGGATATATCATCCAGCGGGCAACAAACGCCAGCGGGCCTTGGGGAACCCTCGGAACTACCGCAGCAGGAGTTACCACGTTCTGCAGCAATGGTTTGATGCCTTCGACGGTCTATTTTTACCGAGTCTGCGCATCCAGCCCTGCTGGTAATTCAGAGTATTCGGCGGTGGTGGAGGCAGCTACAAAAATGACACCTCCGCAGCCGCCCAAAATGCTTAGTGCTAGCGCAGTGTCGGCAAGTCAGATCGACCTGCAATGGAACGAGGCCGCGGGAGCGAGCGGATATACAATTGAGCGTGCGGCAACTGCCAATGGGGCGTTTACAAAGGTTGGAAACGCGACTTCTGCGGCGTACGCGAATACAGGGCTTACCGCGTCGACTACCTATTATTACAGAGTCTACGCCACAAACTCCGCAGGCGATTCGGATTATTCCAACGTTGCTACGGCAACGACTCAGGCCGACAAACCTGCCGCTCCGTCCGGGCTTAGTGCGAGCGCGGTGTCGCCAAGCCAGATTAATCTGCAATGGAACGCGGTCGCAGGCGCGAGCGGATATACAATTGAGCGTGCGACAACCGCCAATGGGGCGTTTACTAAAGTCGGAAGCGCGACTTCTGCGGCGTACTCGAATACAGGGCTTACCGCGTCGACTACCTATTATTACAGAGTCTACGCCACAAACTCCGCAGGCGATTCGGATTATTCCAACGTTGCTACGGCAACGACTCAGGCCGACAAACC
>JAAYKG010000193.1 GCA_012522555.1 Armatimonadota bacterium | reverse complement strand
TAGCGGCGCTCTTTTATGTCAGCGTCATATGACTTGAACGCATCGAGTGTCGTCTGCCACAGATTTGCATACTGTTTGACGAACGAAGGAACAAACTTGTCGTACATCCCGAGCATATCGTGGCTGACAAGCACAAACCCATCGCAATCCGGCCCAGCTCCGATGCCGATAGTGGGTATAGACAGGCTCTCGGAGATCTCTTTGGCCAGAGCAGCGGGAATCATCTCAAGCACAACCGCGAATGCCCCGGCCTCCTGCAACTGCATGGCTTCAGAGCGTATGCGCTCCGCGTTTTCCGCATCTTTGCCCTGGATTTTGAACCCGCCAAATTGATGAACGGACTGAGGAGTCAGACCAACATGCCCCATTACGGGAATGCCAATATCAACGAGCCTTTTGACGATTTCTTTGACTTGCTCTCCGCCCTCCAGCTTGACAGCCCCTGCCCCGGTCTGCATTAGAGCGCCAGCATTGCGTATCGCATCGTCGGCGCTGGTTTGATATGACATAAAAGGCATATCAGCCACCACCAAGGCCCGCTTTGCGCCCCGTGCGACAGCGGCGCTGTGGCGAATCATATCGTCCATAGTCACCATCAACGTGGTCTCATAACCAAGCACAACCATCCCAAGGCTGTCGCCGACCAAAGCTACGTCGATTCCGGATTCGTCGATCAATCTCCCGGTGGCATAATCATAGGCTGTCAGCACTGATATTTTCTCGCCTCGGGATTTCATTTCAACAAGACCGGGAGCAGTGACTTTTAGCTTTTCCATTTTATTTTAACGCTGTTCCTTTCCCACCGCAGAGCGTCACTCCGCGCCCAGTGGCTTCAATGCAGCACCAGTATACCACCCAAACAAGCTGGAGAAAAACGCAACGTTGCCTCCAAAGAGCAATACTTGCATTCTCAAAGTCGGTTCACACATCAAAGCCGCGAGAGATACAAGCACAACAACCGCACCGAAAATCGTCATCACAGATCGAGACAGGCTGCCTTGAAGCGCTCCAAACAGTATATAGAACGCTGCCGCGCCTATAAAGAAAAATCCAGATCCGATCAGCAATAAAATGCCGACCGGCACGATCGCCCAATTGCTGCCGGGGTTTTCGAAGACCAGTTCGTTGTCCGGGTGCCTCAGCAAGCCATTTACGCTCAAAAGAGCTCCCGCAATCGCTGATGCGCCGGCAAGAAACCCTATTGTATTCCAACTCCACTTCGAGACCTGTGGGACATAATGCCCGAGCCACGATATCGGAGCGCCGGGATAGACTTTGATGAGTAGAATGAGAAGAAAAGCCACGCTCCACCACATCGCATTCACCGCCAAAACTTCGGCGGGATGCCGCACTCTGGCCACGGGAGGCTGGGAGCTAATCTGTTTGCTCATCAGCTTCATCAACTTCTTTTGGCTGTCGCTATCGGCAGGATCGAATTGGACTGCAAAATTATAGTATTTAATCGCGGCGCCGGTCTTTCCCCGTATGCGATAAATATCCGCAAGCATCACACACGCCTTAGCATTCCTCGGGTCCGTGCGTAAAATAACGTTGCAAAGCTCAAGCGCAACTGCGAACCTTTTTTGAATGAAGGCAAATTGCGCGTCTTTCAGCATCTGCGATATATTTCGAGGCGCGTGTGGAGGTGCAGACGGCGGGGCAGCGGCAGTAGTCGTCGATTGCTTATACTGAAGTTTCTTCTTCTGAATCATCGCCTCAATGGCGAGGGTTTCGTCGTAGGCTTTACGGCGCACCGGATCCTTGAGAACCTCATAGGCCTCGTTTATCCGCAGGAACAGCAGATGCGATGTCACTTTATCGGCTGCTACATCGGGGTGATATTTGCGAACCAATTCGCGGTAGCGTCGCTTGATCAAGGCTGTGCTTGCGGAGTCGGGCAAGCCCAGAATTTCGTAGTGCGTTCTCATTGCCGCGCAGCACCCAACAAGCTCTCAAAATAACCAAGAAAGAATTTCGCCGCGATAGATCCTACAAGCCCGGCAGCCACAAGAATCATCAATACATATATCGCGATACCCATCTTATGAATAGACGCGTCAACTTCCTCGTCCATATAATCAGCGACTTTCTCCAAAACAGTATCGGCGCTGCCCGAGCGCTCACCGACTGAAATCATATCCAACACAATTGGTGAGACTGCTTTAGTTTTGCTGAGTGAATCCGTAAGCCCCGCGCCGGATTGTATCGCGGGGATGGCGCGCTTTAGCCCCCTGGCGACGAACAAGTTGGCACACGTATCGGCCGCTATATCAACTGATTCGGACATCGACAGCCCGGCGGCGTATAAGATCGCCATAGACCGGCTGAAACGAGACATAGCAACCTTGTGCGCGTTGGCTCCCACTATCGGAATATTCACCTTAATAGCGTCCCAGAACAGCCTCGGAATGCTGAATTGGAAGATTAACTTGATTGATATTACTAAGGCGCCAACCCACAGCGCCCAATGAATCAGCGTCGGCTTGACGAGGCCGAAGAACGTCACAAACCCATCATTGACCAGCACCGATGCATGCGGGATAATCAAACTGACCAGAGTGGCAAAAATCAAAACCAGGACAGGGTAGAAGAGCGCCTTGGCGATCAGGCCTCTAACTTTGATCTCATACTCCAAAGATTGTGCGATCCTGTCTGCCATAGTATCCAGTTGGCCTGCACGCTCCCCCGATGTAATGAGAGCGATTTGCAGACGGCCAAAGACGTGAGGATATCTGCTCAACGAATCGGAGAATTTGCCGCCGCCGGATACGTTATTTCGCGCTTCATCGGCAATAGTACCCAGGCGATTTCGCATACGCGTGCTGATGCTTCTCAATGCCTCCGCAATCGACATTCCTGAAGCCAGCAATGTGGACAACTGCCGGAAGAATATCGACAGCATTTTGATGTTCACACCGGTCCAAATGGGATAGAGCAGATACCTGGCGATGATATTTCCCTGAGGTGCATTTGCCTTGGATTGGGCCGTTTTTTTGGCGGCGGTGATACTCATTGGCAGGTGACCCATAGCTCGAATCGCATCCGCCGCGCCCCGTTCGTCGGCTGCGTCGACTGATCCCACAACGGTCGCTCCCGCGCTGTTTTTTGCTTTGTAGTCGAAGATTGTCACCGTTAAAATCCCAGGCCTGTTCCAAAAAGAAATTTTTGGTAATATGAATACGCCAGCACTATGATCCCTATCCCACTTACTGCTATCTGGAATGAAATAAACGCGCTCACGGACCAGAGTCTGCCTATCGTTTTTTGTTGTGCTGCACGGTCTTGATATATGCGGGAAAGCTGCGCGAAAGCCTCCGGCAAGCGGCCCGCACGCTCCCCCGCGGAAGCCATTCCAATATCATCGCTATCAAAAATACCCGATGTGACAATTTTTTGCACAGGGCTTTCAGAGGCGGTGCGTCCCGAACTCCGAAGCGCCTGCGCGACTGCATTGTTGCGAACAGTGAGAGATGCCGCATCCCACGCGATTGCAGGGCTGAGTCCGGCCGAATAGAGGCGATCAAGAGTATGTAAAAAAGCCGCCAACGAACGGTATTTGTGCAGGCCGCCCCAAATCGGAACTCGCAGAAGAATCGTGTCTAGAGCGCTGCGTACCGCCGGGACCCTCTTCAGCGCCGTCCAGGCAAGAAAAATCACAGACAAGCCGGCAGCCAAAGGCGCCCACTTAATCACCGTTTCTATGAGAATAGCTTTATATATCGCAAGTGCGTCCACTTTCTCCGCCGAAAAAATCGAACTTAGCAGCTTCGACACATCGCAAAACGGCAAAATCAATATGGACAAAACAACCGTCAATTTCGTGATTACCCACCATATACTGCCATACCTTGCATCTTTAGCCTCAGCTTCGAGGTCATCGGCTATCTCCTCGAACGCAATCTCGATTTCGCCGGCAAGCTCCCCCGCCCAAACACGAGCAGTGGCCCATACGGGAAATATACCAGGGTGAGCAGCCATCGCGCTTGATAGGCTCGCACCAGATTGCACCGCCTGGCTCATCGCCGGAATTGCCGAGCGGAGATGCCTCTGGCGGGTGTATACAGACGTATCGGCCAATGCCTGATTTATCGGTATGCCCGATTTGAGCAACGTTGCGATCTGCCGAAAAAACATAGACAAGCTCGCCAAAGGGACAATAGGACGCACCGAAATGGGGGTGACGGGTGCGGCGGGTTGCGGCTGTGCGCGAACATTTGGGGCTACCGTCGTCTGCACGGGAGAGGGGGATTGGATTGATCGCACCGAATAACCCATTTTGGCCAGATTGTCGGCGACCTGGGCCTCATCGCGGGCATTCATAGCTCCGTGAAGCACTCGTCCCGTTCGATCAGCCGCCTCATATCTGAATAAAGCCATCTGTCAACCCATGATCCAATTGGAGTCGCGGTATAAAATCACACCACCGGTATCGATTCGCCCAGCCGCTTGCTGCACAGTTAAATTGTCGGTTACCAGCACCGTTGACGCTATCTCGGCGAGAGGAACCAATACAAACGCCCGTTTCAACATCTCCGCATGCGGCAGTGTCAGTTCCGGTGACGCCAGTCTGATTTCATCATAGAGCAAAATATCTATGTCTATGACCCTCGGTCCCCATCGAATTGTTCGCTGGCGGCCAATCGATCTCTCGATAGATTTACACAACCGCAGCAGTTCGTGCGGATCCAACTGCGTTTCCAGCTTGACCACAGCATTCAGAAAATCCGGCTGATCGAGATATCCGACGGGCTTTGTCCGATAAAGAGACGACGCATCAGTCACGATGCAGGCGCCTCGGTCGAGCATCTGCACCGCCGATTGCATGTTTGCTTCTTTATTTCCGATGTTAGCTCCGAGGGCCAGGTAAGCTATGCTTCTCATTGTAGGATAATTATACCAGAACTACGACACACACGAAGCAAGGGCAATCCGACAGCGTTGTTCACTACATGGGTAGACTTCAAAATGTAACTATCCATGGAGGCGCAGATATGATTGTACTGAGATACAACGCTATGCGATTGCTGCTGCCGGTGCTTGCGCTGGTTTTGATATTCGGAAATGCGAGCGTGGCCCAAAATGCACCGGGCCAGTGCCCTGTTGGTGGGTATACCATAACCGCGTGCCCTGTGATATCTGATTCTGTGATACGAGACAAAATCGTCTCTCGTCTATCCGGATCGGTCGCATCCGCCCGTTATCCTGTGACCGTCTCCGTGTGTGACGGTATAGTCACCCTGACCGGGACGGTCAAATCTGCGGGTCAGCGGGATTTCGCTTCGGTATTTGCGGCGGGGGTTCCAGGGGTGATCGCGGTCTACAATCATCTGAAGATCGACCCTGCTGTTGTGGATGATCTATTTTTGATGGGCCAAGTCCGCAAGGCTTTTAACAAGTCAAGTGTCGACTCCAAGCGAATCAGTGTGCAAGTCTCCCAACGGGTTGTGCAGTTGACGGGAGTCGTGACTACTGAGATCGATCGGGAACAGGCCACTCAAATCGCAGCTTCAGTGCCTGGTGTGGCGGCTGTCTATAATAATCTAACTGTGAACGGGCCATCAGGTTCGCCGTTTTAGTGGCGCATGATGCTGAAGGGCTCCGAGAAGCCCTTCAGCGCATGCACTGGCTCACGGGGATACGGCGATTATCAGAATATGCTGCGCCGCATATCCGGTGTTCAGGTTGCCGTATCCGCTCATATTTATCCGCGTGCCGGGCTTCAGATCAAGAAAAGTCTTCTCGATTTGCTGGAACATAATTTTGGTGTTGTCATCACACGAAACCACCGCAGTCGTAACACGCCCGGTCATCTTAAAGGTTCGAGAGGGGTAGTCGATTTGCTGGATAACTCCGACTACGCTGGTCGGCATCATAGGGACAACATTTGCCGCTTCGCTGCCGGTGCGAAGCAATCTTACCATCGTAGCCTGCACAACATAAGGAGCCACTTCGTTGCCGGCGACCCATATCGCGTCTCCCTGATTCATAGATCCGAGCCTAACCCGAACCGTACCCTGAACCATAATTGCCGTATCCACGTTGACGGTAAAGGAGCCATCGGAAGTTTGAAACTTTATTTGCCGACCTTTGTAGTCGATGTCGCTTATCAATCCCTTTCCTTGCCATGTTGCATCCGCTGTGGGTGCAAAAGACTCGGCTTTGGCTTCTGGCTCTAAAGGCAATCCTCGATCCAGTTGAACCTCTGGTGTCTTCTCTTTTTCGACAACTATTTTCACCTCCTTTTGAGGAGAACGTGCGGCACTGCGATCCGCCGGGGATGCAAGCACACGCACCCTTGACGCCGTAACTTGACCAGGCTTGGTCAAATTGCCAAACACGCGCACTTCATCACCAACTTGTGGCTGAGCATTAGTCGCCCCTGCGCTGGAGAGCATCTGCGCTCCAGAGATGTCTATCTCATACACCACATTATCCCGTCCCAGGAAATTGAGTGTTTTATCACCTATTTTAGTGACCGTGCCGGTCGCCAACCAGCCTCCGCCGGCAGCAATCGCACAACCCATGGTTGTGATTAAAGTTACTGCGAGGACAAAGCCGAGAACTCTTGCTGCATGCATATCGTTCAAGCCTCCCCTGAAACAAAACAGACTCGCGCTGCGATTGGTTACTATTGCAGGTGTACCCTGCGTGAAGTAGGAATAAACTGTGGCCGCATGCTAGCGATGCTCAGGAAAAATAGTTGGAATATTTTCTGCTGAGCTGGTTTACAAAGGGTTTGGAATGGTATAATGAAGTAGCTTATTCATTAAGGAGCTTAAGTGATTGCCGTGGAACAGGAGATGACCTCGCGAGACTGCAACGAGTACACCGAGATGGTTGCTGAGGTTTTCGTGGATACGATCAGAAAATCAGCGATCAAATCGGCATGCCCTGATCCTGACGGAGAGATCACACAGGCCCTGATGGAATGTCTGCAATATGTATATTTACACGGCGCATCACCGATTCGGCAGATTGCGGCAGGGCTGGAGATCAGCTTATCAGCTGCAAGCCAATTGGTGGATCGGTTGGTTAAGAAGAATATGGTAACTCGCAGCCAGTCGAAAAGCGACAGGAGACTTACCCAGGTAGAGTTGACTGAGGCGGGGCAGACCGCTGTTCGTGAGATGCGGCAGCGCAAAACCGAATGGTTCGATTCAATCCTGGAAGCCATGTCGCCCTCGCACAGGCGGGCGCTTAGAGATAGCCTCGAGAGCTTCCTTGCGTTGGCTTTGGAGACGAGAGACGATGCAGATCGGGCGTGTGTGCGATGCGGGATGGGAAATGTGCAGTCGTGCATTATCAATAAGTTGAAAAACAAATACAATACAACTCAGCAAGTTTCACGAGAGGAGTCCGGGCGATGACAGGCTACAGCACGAAGGTAATGGAGCATTTTGCCAATCCACATAATGTTGGCGAAATGGAAGATGCAGACGGAATCGGCAAAGTCGGCAATCCCGTATGCGGGGATATTATGAATATGTATATCAAGGTCAAGGACAACGTTATCACCGATGTAAAGTTCAAGACCTTCGGATGTGGAGCGGCTATCGCCACGAGCAGCATGGCCACTGACCTGATAAAAGGAAAGACGATCGAGGAGGCGCTCGAACTTACCAATGCTGTGGTCGCAGATGCTTTAGGCGGGCTGCCCAAGGTTAAGATGCACTGTTCGGTGTTGGCCGAGCAGGCTGTACGCAACGCTATTGATGACTATCTGAAAAAGACGACCGGCGTTGGGCTACAACTCAAAACTGACGAGGATCTACACGAGCATTTTCCTGAGGATGAATAAATAAGAAGGGAGCAACGAATTGACGGAGCAAACAAAGGCTGATCTGCGAAAGCGGGTCGAAGAGGTTCTTGAGATTATCCGCCCGAACTTGCAGGCGGATGGCGGTGATGTCGCGCTGGTAGACGTTAGTGACGAAGGCGACGTGAAAGTTACGCTGCAGGGAGCTTGTCATGGATGTCCAATGGCGGCGATGACGCTGCAGATGGGTATAGAAAGAATATTGAAAAAGGAGATTCCTGAGGTCCGCAGCGTGGAGAACGTTTCGGACGAGGAATAACGAATACTTGGGCGCGGAGGCGGCCAGTGGTGTGCCGGGACGCTTTCTGAATGGGTAATTAGATAGTTGATTGGATCGGGGTCGCGATTGCGGCCCCATTTTTTATTGCAGAAATGGATTGGTGGCTCGCTCGCGGCCGACAGTAGTAACCCCTCCGTGACCAGGAAACAGCTTGGTATCGTCCGGCAGGGGCAGCAGCTTCGTTTGAATCGAGCTAATAAGCGTCGGATGAGAGCCGCCGGGAAAATCGGTCCTGCCGATGGAGCCTGCAAAAATGGTGTCGCCGCAGAAAACTCCCGCATCCGTTCTAAAACACAACCCGCCAGGACTATGGCCTGGGGTATGAATCACCTCTATTGTTGCATCGCCGAGGTTCAATTCATCGCCGTCGTTGATGAATATTAGCGGAGACAGCGAAACAAATTTGGACATATCATAAAACATCTCCGCGAGCGCCATACTTTCTTCGATATATATACGATCGGCCTGGTGCATTAATATATCAATGTTGTAGTCGGCTGCCAATTCGCCGGCGGAAAAGAAATGATCCGGGTGGCCGTGGGTCAAGAGTATTTTTGAGGCAGCAAGATCGTTGTCGCGCAATTGCTGCTTAATCATCTGAGGGTTCCCGCCGGGATCAATCACTGCCGCGACCAATGTGGCGGGATCCCAGATGACATAGCAGTTAGTCTCCAGCGGGCCAACGACCAACTGCTCGTATTGAACAGACATCAACAACCTCTCCGCATCACCGCAAGATTTGCGGAATCGTAGTTATCCAGCTTCCCTGCCGCGCGGGCATGCGCCTCGGCTGCATCATATTCCCCCCAAGCCGCATATACTTCCGCCAGCACCGCATGGTAGGTGCGATCTGCGGGATTGAGCTCCAGCGCGTGTTTAATTGCGTCAGTGGCTTCTTGAATGTGCCCAATGCGGAAATATAAAAGCCCAAGCCGAAACGCATAATATGGGTCGCAAGGGCTGAAGATAGTGGCCTGCTGCATCTCGACAATTGCATCAGATATTCTGCCCATCATCATATAGAAATCGGCAAGCCAGAAATGATAGAATCCATCGGTCGGAGCGATCTGCACGGCCACCTCAAGCTGAAGCACCGCTTCTTCTCGTTGGCCGGTATGCCAAAGCGCATCTCCAAGCTTGTAGCGATAAAATGGGTTCATCGCGTTGAAGTTTGAGGCTTTTCTGTATTCATCAACCGCCGAGCGCCATTTGCCATAGCGTCTGTAGATCTCCGCCAGGCTGTAGTGTGGTTCGGCGCGTCTGGGGCTGATTTTGATCGCTTTACGATATTCAGCGAGCGCTTTTTGTGATGATTCAGAGTAGGCGTAGGCATCTCCCAGCCGTGTATGATACCCCGGGTTGCCTCGCTCCAGTTCCACCGCCTTGCGGTAGTGGGCCACAGCTTCCTGCACGCGGCCCTCATTACACAGCGCATCACCCAGTTCCTGCTGCTGATAAGCCGAAAGTTCAGGCTCAGCCTCGGATCGCTCGGCGGATCTCATTCTATCCTCAAACTGCCCTTCTTCTTTTTCGGATTGAATGACATTATCGTCCATAACACTAAAGTCAACGCGTATCCAGAATAAACGTTACCGGCCCGTAATTAGCTATATCAAATAGCATTTTGGCTCCAAATCGACCGGTTTGAACCGGCACGCCGCACGCGTTGAGCATCTCTACAAACTCATTATACATCGAATCCGCCAAATCCGGAGAGGCTGCTTTGTCGAACCCAGGCCTGCGTCCTTTCGAGCAATCCCCCAGCAGCGTGAACTGCGACACGACCAGAGCCTCGCCGTGAACATCGAGCACTGACAGATTCATCTTGCCCGCATCGTCCTCGAATATCCTGAGGTTGGCGATTTTCTCAGCGAGAAAGTTTACATCCTTTGTCGTATCGCCTTTCTCGACTCCCAGCAGCACAGCCAGCCCGCGCCCAATTTTGGCGATCCGCTCACCGTCGACCGTCACCGAAGAACCGTTCACCCTCTGCACAACAGCTTTCACTGCCTAGGTTTCCTTTCTGGTCTTGCGATCGCAGACTCTTTCTACTTTCAAGACATCGGGCAGGCTTTCCACCTTGTCGAGCAATGATTTCAGCTTATCGACATCCGGCACCTCGACGGTTAAATTGATTTCTGAAGTTTTGTCGGGCATTGATTTGACCTTGGCCGCCCTGATACTTGTCTTGCCCTCCGAGAAAATTGCGGTAATCGCATTCAACACTCCAATGCTGTCGAATGTCTTTATGAACAGATCCGTGGAGTAACGCTCGCCATTTGATTCCATCCAGTTGATCTGGACGAGTCTGTCGGGTTCGCGCTCCCGAAATCCCGGCAGGTTCGGACAATCGACGGCGTGCAGGGTAACGCCCTTGCCGCGCGTCACATAACCGACAACCTCTTCCCCTGGCAGCGGCATGCAGCATTTAGCTCGATTGATCCGCAGCGTATCCAGGCCATGTAAATTGACCGATAGCGCCTTCTCTCCGCTGGGTTTGGCTGTTTCGACGACTATTGCGTCCGGGGTGGGCTGAGTGCCCCGCAGTTTGTTGGCTATTGCTCCGGCCGCGACATGGCCGTAGCCGATCGCCGCAAAAAGATCCTCCTCGGTCTGGAGGTTGGTGGATTTGACAACATTAGCGATAGGATCGCTCTTCATCAGCGCCGGCGCATCTAAACCGAGTCGCTCCAACTCCTTTTCGAGCATCTCTCGCCCCTTAGCGACACTATCGGAGAAGTGCAGCTTGCGGAAATATCCTCGTATCTTATTGCGAGCATGCGATGTGACGACAAAAGACAACCAATCCATGCTGGGCTGGCTATTGGTGCGAGTGATGACCTCGACGATATCGCTATTGTTCAAGCGATATGACAGCGGAACTATTCTGCCATTAACCTTGCCGCCGACGCAGTGATTCCCGACGTCGCTGTGGATTCTATAGGCAAAATCTAATGGAGTAGAGCCGGCGGGGAGGTCTATAACGTCTCCGCGAGGAGTAAATACAAAGACCTGGTCGGTGAAGAGATCGTTTATGACGCTACTCTGGAACTCCCCCGCATCCTTGCTGTCGGTTTGCCAGTCGAACAGCTGCTGCCGCAGCCAGGAAAGCTTTCGCTCGAAGTCGTCCATCCCTCGGGTCTGCTCTTTATATTGCCAGTGCGCCGCGACACCAAAATCGGCCACCCTGTGCATATCCCAGGTTCGGATCTGAATCTCGAGAGGCTCGCCCCTCGGCCCAATCACCTTGGTGTGTAGAGATTGATACATGTTGGATTTAGGCTTGGCGAT
>JAAYKG010000192.1 GCA_012522555.1 Armatimonadota bacterium | reverse complement strand
GAGATTACCCATCCTCGGATCATTGCGCAGATAAATGATAGTATTCGTCGATTTCGAGCGAATCGCTCAAATGCCGGGGCTGTTTTGGCTGTGGAGATACCGCTGCTGATCGAATGCGGCCTCGAAGATATTGTAGATGAGGTTGTGGTGGTTGCGGCGGAACCTGAAACGCAGGTGCGTCGTCTCACAACAGTAAGGGGCGTCTCCGCTGACGAAGCCGATCGCAGAATAGCCGCACAAATGCCTGTTGAGCGTAAGGTCGAGCGAGCTGATAGAGTTATATGGAACGATGGCTCGCTGGAGTCGCTGGAGAGTCTGGTTAAAGCGCTTTGGGCCGAAATATGCTTGCCCTAAAATGAGCAGGTGTGTTATATTGTTGGAACTGATGAGTTCGCTTTTGAGCAGTGATTCTGCGCCAGGTTATGGTCAGCGCCTATTGTATGCATCGAGGATGTCGGGTTGGGCCGAATCTCGAGGCGAACTTGTCGTCATCCATGTTAACGCCCCTGGGGGGCCCACCCTTACATTCGTCGATCAGTTTGGCCGGTAGGTATGCCTGCTGATCCTGAGAAACGGCGTGCGTGGTGGCGTTAGTCCGGTATTTTGGAAATATGCTCACCTTGAGTGAGAGGATCGTATGGCGCGATCCAGGAGGAAATCGACCGTTGAGGCAGCTAATGCAAATCAGGGCAATCCGGAGCTTGTGTTATACACTGGTTATCGCTCTTTTGACGACGCTTATGCCCGCGCCGTTTACACAACCAGCAAGCGCGCAGCTCATGCCGACGTACTCAGTCGGCGTCATTGATTTCGTCAACGAGTCGGGTGTCCAGGGCGATCTGCTCGCCAGGTTGGCAACCGACGCGGTTGTCGTGGAGATGAGCAAATCCAATCGATATGATGTCAGCATCACCCGAACGATGATGAACGCAAAGATGGATGAGCTTGGTCTGCGAAGTCCGCTGACCAAACTCGATCTTGTGCGGCTTGGAGAAGTGCTGAGCGCGGATGCCATGCTGCAGGGAGCGATCAGATCTGTGCAGTTGGCGGGATCCGGGGCGACCAGGCGAGCCAGTGTAACCATCGTGGCTCAGATGATAGACCAGGCATCCGGGGAGACTATCAACGGAGCGGTGCAGACCGGGACATCAGTCGCACGAGTCGGCTACACAGCGGATGATAACGCGCTTATCGCCGAAGCTATCAACTCCGCGGCCTATCTTACAGTAAAGACGATGGTCGATTATGTCATCCCTGAAGCGACCGTTATGATGAACGTCGGTGAGAGCCAGGTTATGATCAATAAGGGCGTGCGCGCCGGTATCAAGCCGGGGATGCGTATGATTGTGCTGCGAAATAGAGAGATCATCGGTTATATCGAGGTCACCGGCACATCCCCTGACGATGCGTATGCCACTGTGCTCAAATCGATGCGCGGCATTCAGCCGGAAGACAAGGCCAGGGCGATATATGAAATGCCGATGGTTTCGTCTTCTCTTAAGTCCGCACCATTGCCCTCCGGCGCACCGCGCAAGAGTCACGTCGGCGGTGGCGCCGGCAGCAAGATTGCCAAGTTCCTCATTGGGATCGGTGTGGTAGCCGGATTGGCTTCCCTGTTTGTGGGTGGCAGCGGTGTTTCCGGCGCCCCGAAGATCGGCACAGGCAGCAACAATCTGGAATTTACCTGGAATCCGAGTTTGTATAACCACGGTCAGAATGTTCACGAACTGCAGTTGGTGCGCGACGCGGTGGATGCTCTTGATGGTTCGATTCAGCCGGTAGCGGCCATCCGAGATTCCAGCCTTTGGAACCTTGGACGAATCGATGTCGCTGGTTTGTATGGAGGGGCAGCAGGCGTGGCTGTTACATACAACAGGCTTGACCTGGGAGCAAGTACCCCTACGGTTGTTACGTGGACGGTTCCGCCGGAGCCTTATGGGATCACACACACCTATAATCTGCGAGCGATTCTGCGAACCACCGGGACCGCCGGCTCTGATGGGCCAACCTATAAATATCAAATAACCAAATTGGGCAGCCAGCTTAGAGCTACTGCCGTCGAGCCGGTCACTCGAGATCGTATTTTGACCCCGTTCCACGGCGATCCGCTGTATATCAGCCAGCTTCGCACTGGTGATACCAACCTCACCTGGCTCGCCTCCCTTGGCGCGACTCAATATCAGGTTGTGGTGGAACCAATCAGGCCCGGATCAGGTCCTACATGGAAAAGCAACATTATTTATGCCGGGGCTGGGACGGAAGTCTCACTTTCAGATGTCGACAGGCTGGACTTAGCGAGAGCGTTGGATCGTCCGAACTATGTTGACATAGAAATGAGATGGCGAGTTGAAGTCAGAAATGAAGGAGACACAAGCCCGCTTTGGACATACCCGGATCAAAGCCAGTGGCCGATATTCCGCATAGGTGGAACTCCAGGAGGCCCTCCCGGATAGTTAAGGCGCGGGTCAGAGGAAACAGGAGGTCTCAGACATGAAACAAATTATAGCCCGATATATATGGTTATGGCTGTCAGTGTGCTTGATCCTGGCGGGGCTTCAGGCGGCTTATGCGGATGCGTTTGTGCCGAATGAGTATATCATTCGAGTCGCTCCGGGATCGAGTCTACAGACTGTGCGCCAATCCATAGCTCAATTGGGTGGAGAGGTTGTCAGAGTCCTGCCGCTGCCGAACGCCTACCTTGTAAGGATGGGCCAGCCGGCGGCGACTACTGGCTCGGGAGGAACGCTCCGCGCGTCTCGCGTGGCGGCTACCCCCTGGGTTGTAACCCGTTTCGCGCCGAACCTCAAATACGCCAAGAGCGCGATTCCGGATGATCAGTATTGGACAAACAACAAACTCTGGGGCCTCACAAAAATAAATATGCCGAGGGCGTGGGACACCAATAAGGGAAGCTCGTCGGTCGTAGTGGCCGTGCTCGACTCCGGGGTTGCGAACCACCCGGACCTGATCGGAAGAATCCTCACCGAACAGGGATATGATTTTGTCGACAACGATATCGACGCCAGTAACGACCGAGATGGTCACGGCACGCACGTGGCCGGAACGATCGCGGCGCAGGGCAACAACCAGATAGGTGTTGTTGGTGTGTGCTGGGATGGTGTGCAAATCCTGCCTATTAGAGTATTGGATGAATACGGCGACGGAACAACAGATAGCATTATACTGGGGCTGAACTATGCCTGGCAGAACGGGGCTGACGTGGTCAACATGAGCTTGGGCCGCGACTACGGCTTTTATGATTCGGAAATGCACGAACAAATTAAGATTCTGGATCAGGCGGGCATCATTTTATGCGCTGCTGCGGGAAATAGCGGATTCAGCGCTAACCCCGGCGTTGGGGAGCCTGCCTCGTTTCCTGAATGCATTGCCGTTGCTGCGTGTAGTCCAAATGATAGTATAGCTTGGTATTCCAGCTATGGGCCGGAAAACGAAGTTGACATTACCGCTCCTGGTGGAGATCAGAACTTTGGCGGCTACGACGCCGGTATTTACAGCACAATGGTGCACTGGAGCGCCGAGAATCCGATCTTCACTTATGGCGCCGAGCAAGGTACATCGATGGCTTGCCCGCACGTGTCCGGCGCAGCTGCTCTGTTGTTGAGTGCCGGAGTGCCGGCTGGCGATGTGCGAAACAGGCTTGAGAGCACCGCGCGCAAAGTGTCTTCGATGGATAAGCGCAAATATGGCGCCGGCATACTCGATGTTGCTGCTGCTATTTCTAATGGGACAATATCCATCGTCAAGCCGACAAAAGGCTCCACTGTGAGCGCGAATCCGGATGTTCGTTTGAATATACGGGGCATCGACCCTGCCAGCGTTGCCGTTTATATCGATTATGCCGATGCAAATGGTGATGGCCTGCCGGATAATCTGGCTCTTGAAACACCCGTCATCGCAGGGGTAGCGACCGCCGGATACATCAATGCAACCGGCACCGCAATAGCGTTCAACTGGTCTCAAGTAACGCCTAATCCTCTTGCCACGGGATTGCATTTCATTTATGTTTCAGCCAGAACTACAGTGGGCGGCGATCTGGTATCCGACTGGGGAACGTTTGAGGTAGCCGGCAAGATAATTCCCGCCGGACAGCATCTGTTGGCGTTTCCATACGGATTGAGCACGACGAACTCCGACGGGTGCGTGACGGTTGATGGTTTGCCATCCGATCTTCTTATAGATTCCGCCACCTCACAACCGCTTGATTTCAGGTTGCAGACTGTTGACAGGGCGAGATTGTAT
>JAAYKG010000191.1 GCA_012522555.1 Armatimonadota bacterium | reverse complement strand
TGTTCTATAATCGAGAAAGACTTCATTCTTCTTTGGGCTATATGAGCCCCGAGGAGTTTGAAAGAAACTACAAAATATCAGCCGCAGCATGATGAGCAACGTGTACATTTTTTGCTGCGCAGGTCAACTGATCTGCCGTCAACCCGCCAGCTGTAGCAAATGCGCTGATGAAAAGCATAACAAAGAAGGCTATAACACCTGTCAACGCTATGCGCCACACAAACGAATCCCTTCCACGTGATCTCATCACTATACCTTTTTACCCTTTCCTGCGTCAATAGATTGCTTATCATCCGGGAGCACGGATGCCCCTACTGTACCGACGCCTCTCGGAGAAGTGCGTCAACCTCAACCTTGGTAATGGAACCGCCAATCTCGCTTTGTGCAGCAGCCTGTGGTCCGCGGACGGCCGTACCCACAGGAAACTCGATATGAAAAACCGAGTCGGGCACAGCGGTGTTTGGGTGAAACTCCAGCGTTTGGAGACGCTTTACATCCGCTGCTGATTTTACGCCGTCCTTGTCCAAGTAGCTGATCTCGGTGGCGGTTTCAGGAAACCAAACGCCGTCATATTGGCGAAATGATTCTACATTGTAGACACTCACCCGTCCCTTTCCCGGATCAGGCGTCGTGCGCATGCGCTTGGTAAGGTAGCCATTCTGCGGCGATATCCAGATGTCTCGCACTACGCTATTCTGGCGCAATACGAAATGGTGCACGGATATATTATCGATGGTCTCATCCCCAATATAAGCCGGAGTGCCCTGGAACAATAACTTCCGCTCACTGCCGACAAATGGTTCGATCACGCCGATCAACGCACGCAACCGCGTCTCCTTCTCAGCGTCGGATATAAAGCCTTCCGCTCCAGTCAGGCCAGTGCCCTTCGTTCCATTCCACGCAACCTGACTAAGCCCGCCACACGCTTTATCTGGAACAAGCGTCCTCTTGTCGAGGCGCCATTTGAGACCATCAAACGCCCAGTACAGCTTTTCCAGTGACTCAGCGCCCCCGAGCGCCTGAATGCGTGAAGGGCCATTCTCGGAAGCCTTTGCTCGCGCCTGCTCAACAGTGAAGAGATCCTTGCTCTGGACATACGACACAGCAAAATAGCCGTACCCGCTTCGCAGAGACGATATCGAGTGCTCTATGGCTGTTCTGATGGTGGTCATGTCCACGCAGCAGCCTGCTTTGGGCAGAAGGATGAGCGCGACACACAGCGGCACTAAACAAGCGATGTTCCTGCTCTTCTCCATTCCATATCCCTCCTGTCTTTCATTGGCCTGGGACGCTCCACTTGCAGCCCCAGGGTATATCAGACATAAGCATTATCCGCGTTGCTAACCACTCCTTTCTAGAATCAGCGATTTCGGGCACTGGGTTCACGGGCTACACAAGCAACTTACAGCTAACGCCATTCTCCCACTCACCCGAAGTGCATGCACTATGCCCCGTATTCGTCTATTTGTCAACTGGTATTGTTGTATATGTTGTTATTTGTTTGTATATTATCGTCTGTTTTGACATGCAAACACTGTTTCCTGGTCTTTTTGGAACAATCTTCTTGAAAGACCAAAATATGCTGCTTGTAACTACTCACAGTCGCTGCCTATCGCTTCTATCATTGCGCCGGTCTCCTCGATGGCTTCAGAGATGCGGGATATTGCTGTGTCGAGTTCGGATTCGGTTATGATAAGCGGCGGCTCTATTCTCACCACCTTGGGGTTATTGAGGCTGTATGCAGCCAGCAAATCGCGCCTGCCGCATCCTGCAATCACCAGCGCAGCGATGTCTTCCTCTGCGAACTCTATTCCCGCCAAAAGCCCCATCCCTCTGACCTCTTTAACCAGCCAGGGATACTTTTTGTGTACATCCCGCAGCCCGCTGAGAAGCCTCTCTCCGAGCGCCCTTGACCTCTCCACCAAGCCCTGTTCAATCGTCGTCTTGATCGCGGCGATTATCGCTGCGCAGGCAAGAGGATTGCCTCCGAAAGTGGTGGAGTGCAGATATGGATTTTTGCCGAACATCGCGTCCCAGACCCGTTCGGTGGAGGAGAACGCGCCGACCGGCATCACCCCTCCGCCCAGCGCTTTAGCCATTGTCACGATATCCGGTTGGACCCCGTAGTGCTCGCTGGCGAACATTTTGCCGGTTCGGCCGAAGCCCGTCCTGACCTCGTCAAGAATCAACAAAGACCCGTTGGCATCGCAAATTTCCCGCACTTTGGAGAAATAATCCCCCGGCGCTATATTCACTCCAGCCTCACCTTGCACAACCTCGAGTATGACAGCGGCAGTGCGCTCGCTTATTACGTCTGCAAGCGCATCAGCATCGCCGAACGGCACATGTCTGGTCTCAGGAAGCAGCGGCTCGAAGCCCTGCTTGTAGACGTCCCGGCCGGACACGGAAAGGCTGCCGAAAGACTTGCCGTGGAATCCGTTTATCGCGCCAATAAACTCAGGCCGACCGGTCAGCACACGAGCGCATTTCAACGCGCCCTCCACCGCCTCGGTTCCCGAGTTGCAGATAAATGAATATTCGATATCGCCCGGCAGCACCGAAGCCAGCAATTCGCAGGCGTCGGCAAGAGTCGTCGACATAAAGAAGTGGCTCTTCAGGGCTTCTTTTTCAAGCTGTTGTTTAACCGCGCCGACGACTTTTGGGTTGAGATGGCCCAGGCTGAACGCGCCGTAGCCGCCAACGCAATCCAGGAATTTGCGCCCGGACGCATCCCAGATGTAACAACCCGCCGCGTGATCTTCCGGCACACTGAACCCGCTGAAAGAAAGAATCCCCGCTATTCCGGGATTCACATATTTTCGATATTTGTCAACCGTCTGCTCACTTAGCTGCTCAACCGCTGCTTCATCCAGGATCATCTCGGCCTCCATTTGCTAAACCGTCCGTATTTGAGTATTGCAATATCATACAACCTTGAGAATCCACTTTCAAGCTGCGCTGTCGTCATTGGCAGCCGTAGACGATATAACGAAGGTTATAGGTTCGGGTGCGTGGAAGTGCGACTTAGTGAGCTTGGAGGTTGAGTAATGTTCAGTCGTATGCGTTTATTTGTGGTAGTGCTCATCGCTGCCGCTTGTTTAACATCGGGCGCGATAGGCGCAAATTTTACGTTTGTCCACGTCACAGACACCCACTTAACCGGACGCGGGAGCAATGTTGAGACCCTTGCCAGCATTGCCGATGAGGTTAATGCCCTGCAACCGGCGTTCGTGCTGATATCGGGTGATCTGACTGAGACGGGGTTCCCGGGGGACTGGGAGCGATTCGCTGAGACAAAAAAGGCGTTTAAGGCCCCGGTCTACTGTGTCGCCGGCAATCACGAGACGAAGTGGTCGAATATCGGAAAATACGGCGTGACGGATTATCTCAATCTTCCGCCGCGCTATAGTTTTGACTACGGCGGGCTGCACTTTGTTGGGTTAAACAGCACAATACGTCTGCAGCACCACGGACAACTCGACAAGAGCGAGCTGACCTGGCTTGCCGGTGACCTGGCTAAAGCGGGGACAAGGACACCGTCGGTGATTTTTTATCACCACTGCCCCGGCTATATTCCAAATGAAGCCGAGCTGCTGCGGGTGATTCGGCCATATAATGTGCGCCTGATTCTGGTCGGGCACGGCCACGTCTATAAGAACTGGCATCGTAACGGATTTATTTTCGAGGAAGGCAAAGCCGCGAAAGATGGTGGCGCCTATAGGATTTTGGAAGTATCAGAGACCGATATCCGCAGCTTTACCAAGCTCATCAGCCAACCCGCTGCTGAGGAAAGCGTCGTTTCACTTGCCCGGCCGAACCATCCTATCAACCTGATCCAACCTCGATTCGACGACAAAATCGACGGCGCGATCAATATTAAGGCGCAGATATCCGGCCCGCTGGCCGGCAAAAAAATAGAATGTATCCTCGACGATCAAACGCACCCTCTTACCCCGGACGAAAATGGCGTGTGCGAGACTTCGGTGACGTTCGCCGGAGTGCCTGGTCGGTATGACCTAATTGTGCGAGTCACCAACCCCGACGGAACTGAGTGGACGGATTCCGTGCCGATCCGAATCAACGGAGGCTCGCGCGAGGCCTGGCGGGTGAAGGTGGCCGGGGGAATCCAACGCGGGATAAAAGTGGCGGCGGATCGGGCATATTTCGGCGCTCTGAGCGGGGATGTCTATTGTCTGGATGCGCGGACGGGAAGTCAGATTTGGCGCACTAGCACCGGTTCTGAGGTTATATGCGAGGTCGCCGTGCACGACAACCTGGCATATTTCGGCACAGCGGATGGTCGAGTGATCGCATTGGACGCGGGGAGCGGAAAGCTGAATTGGGAGGTCGCTTCAAAAGGATTTGTTACGGGATCGCCTATAGTTCACGATGGCAAAGTTCTCATCGGCACCGGGGAGCCGGCATTCTTCGCGTTTGACGCAAAAACCGGCAAGGAGTTGTGGAAAACCCCTCTCGGCAGGATGACGCAGGTTGTTCCGATTGTAATTGATGATACGGTTTATTTCGGAGCCTGGGACGCCAATTTCTATGCGCTCGATGTCAAAACGGGGCAGCCCAAGTGGAAAACCTCTATCGGCCCCAGCTTCTATTTCTCCACCGCCAACTCCGACCCTGTCACTAATGGCAGACATATAGTCGCCAATGTGACCCCACATCAAGCCGGAGATTCGGATATTTATTGCCTGAACGCAAAGACCGGCGAGATAGCCTGGAATATACGCAATCCCGGCAAATCGGACTGCGGGTTCAACAGCCCTGCCGCCAAAGGTGACCGAGTTTATAGCGTATCCGGCAACGGGGATGTCTTTTGCATGTCGATTGCCGATGGCAAAATGATATGGAATAGCAGCGCGAAACGCGGTATGACCAGTGGCAAGCTCGCTATCGCGGGTGACAGGCTATATGCAGCCGGGCTGTGGGGCAGACTCGTGTGCATGAACGCATCAGACGGAGAGATTTTGTGGAGCTATTCGACTGGTAACGGATATTTGTTCGGCGGGTCGACGGTCTGGAAAGATTTGCTGATCATTCCGTCGATGGATGGAACCGTAACCGCAATAAAGCGATAGGTAGTCTGAGCCGCGAATGAAACTCGACCCCTCCGGATGCGTTATTCGGAGGGGTCGAGTTTTTTACCACTTCAGGGTTATCTTGTGATCCCCCGGCGCACACTGGTTCACATTAACATAAAACATCCCGTCATTGACTTCCTGTGTGACCGTGCTGTGTTTGCCGTCGACTATGATTTCTTTGGGGGATGCCTTGACAATCAGCACGGTCTGCCGACCAGCCAGGATGTCGATATCCGCCCGTCCCGCACCATCAATTATGCTGTTCACACAACTTGCGCCGTGGATGTCGATAAACTTCGATCGTCTGCCCACCAGACGATAGACATTAAACGATTTCGGCTGTATCGACACTTCCACATCGCTTTCCGAAACCATTTTCTGCTGACGACAGTCCCATACGAATGCGCGTCCCGAGTTTATACGCACCTCTTCGGCGTTAGTTGAGAGATTCGAGATTGTAATGTAATTATGTTTATTGGCGCTCCAAACGATGTTCGAGCTGTCGGTCTCCACCAGCAGGCTGCGGCACCCGACCTCCCGCATCGCATATTTGACCGCCATACACGCCGCCTCTACCGTACTTTCCGATAAACCGAACCCGCAGAACAGAGCAAGAGTCGCCCGGTCTCTCCACTCGGCAACCGCCGGTATCGGGCCATCAGGAGTATCCACCTCATAGAGAATGCTCGCCCTCGACCCAAATATGCGGCGCACGTTTGCGATCCGGTCTGTTTTCAGTTGCATCCGGTCGCCAAGAAACGCTCCGCGTCGGATTCGCGAAACGTCCCTCAAAGTCAGGGGTTCATGGTTAACGTACTGTGGATCGGCATCTTGCTTCAGACCGATGAGTTCAAATACTCCGGGGCATGCCGCGCTGCTGGGTCTGGCTCCTGGATATGCACGATCAGCGCAGTAGCCCAACCCCGACCCAAACGCCACCAGTCCGCGCATCTCCTCGCCCCGCCACCACCGGCTGATAACGGACATCTGCGAATGCGTCAGCGGAAAATGCTCTTCCAATATCAGAAGCTGAACCTCCGGGTGCCGAGCGAGGTCTTCCTCAAGGGTATCGGCAAAAAAGGTCAGCACAGGCGTGTTATATTCAAATTGCAGCCGACTAACTAAATCCCAATAAAATGGAAAAACTGTCTCGTAGTTGAACGGCTCAGCATGCTGCGTCCCAGTATACGAAAAGACATACGCAATAGGAGCGCCAGGCTGCCCCAATCGGCCTGCGAATGAAGCGGCATCCGCAAGGACTTGCATATGTTGATGGTCGCTATCATAGTTTTTGCCATACCAATGACGCGTAAAGCCACACGGTGAGGCAGCCACCCCAGCCAGCGTATAATCCGTAAAAAACTCAAGTGGAATGAGCCTGCCAGGCTCCGGGATAGTATGTTCGTCAGTCGGATTGTTGACCGCTATAACAGGCTTGCCCAAGCTGTGGGCCAGAATTTCGGAATAGTATAGCCTGGCCGAATTGGTAAGTTCATCTCCTGTGCGCATGGTTTCGCAATGTATATTATCCGGCTGCATTCGCACCACAATAAAATCAAGCTCCGGCATCGCAGCGATGCGCTGGATCTGGCATGATGGGTTGAGCGTTTCCGGTGGGGTGTTTTCTATAGTCGGGATAAAGAACCACGGCATCACCCCGGCTTTTTTTGCGCCGACCGATTTTGCGTGCGATACAAGCTCTTGGCAGAAGTTGAACAACGCATCGGCCTTCGCCTGCTGCACCGTTAGATATTCTGTGGTTTCGCGGCGCTTAGTCGGATAGGCGATATTGGGATGGGCAGTGGTGAAGTCGGCGTAGAACGGGTCTTGAGTGCCGGGGATATCGACACGATACATCGGCTCCTCAAAGACAATCCAGTCATAGTTATATTCTTGAATAAAGATGGTTGTGAGTTCTTTCAGGTAGGCCAGCCACTGTTTGGACGAAAAAGAGGCGAAAAACCAATCGTTGGCGTTCCTCTCCGGCTGGTTTTCAATGTTTCGTTGTGCTTGATCGATCCCTACCCTATCCCCTGCGCAAACGGTGATTTGTATTTGTATGCAGGCCGGATAACCTCTTTTGTGGGCTTCCGCAGCGAACTCTCTGTATGCGGTTTGCTGCCTGCCTACGACGTCGCTATATAAGCCGGCATAATATGCGTTATATGCGATGTCGAAGCCAAAACGTTCGAGGTCGGCGAAATACCTGTCACGGGACTGATCGTCTCCCACTCCATCGGGCCCAACAGGCAGAGCATTCATGGACTGTGTCCTCCCACTCCCGAGCCAAAAGGTCATAGCGAGGCGAACTACCGGTCAAGAAGCAGATAAAACCCTCTTTGGCGCGGTCAAATGCTGCAGGTCTAATTTCGATATGTGCCTGCATGCTTACATTATTATACACTATAATCGGACACAAGTCCAGTCTTGCGATAATTTTCGGCACATTATCGCCTTATTGCCTGTATATTTTACAATTCTGAGTAAGTTGCACAATTTGCTTAAAGAGAATTCACGCAGTTCTTATGACTCCAACAATCCTCTACACGGCATTTGCACGGATATCAGGTCAGTCTGACGGGCGCGAGGGAGCGGGAGGATTGGTATATGGCCGATATGATCTCGATTGATTTGCGAGCTTCCCGACCATCGACCACTGGCGGGCGATCCTGGTTGATCGCATCGACCATATCGTTTATCTGCGCCTTGTGACCTATTGCAGTAATCGCCATCGGACTCGTAGAGCCGCTGCCGGTTTCGACGGTCTCAGCAACGTGCTCCTCGTCGCCATCAACCTGCCAGGTCACGATGTTGCCGTCTTCGATGATTATTAGCCCTTTCTCGCCGCGCAGTTCCAGCCTGGCGGGGGTTCCTGTGTTGGCGGATGTGCAGGCCTCGATGACCCCAAGCGCGCCGTTGGCAAACTTCAGGCAAGCGACCGCGGTATCCTCGACCTCTATTCGCTGTTTTATCAGAGTCGCAACACGTCCGCTGATCGACTCGACCGGCCCCATCCCCCACTGCAGCAAATCTATGTAGTGAATGCCCTGATTCATCAAAGCCCCGCCGCCGTCTAACTCCCACGTTCCACGCCAGGTTGCCGAGTCGTAGTAATCTTGCGAGCGATGCCACTTCACATACGCCCCTCCAAGCACGAGCTTGCCAAGCCGACCTTGCACGATAGCATTTCGCGCAGCAACCACCCCCGGCAGAAATCGGACCTGAAAAATCACCGCGAGCTTGACGTTGGCCCCGTCACACTCTTCGATAATCGAGTCCACCCGCTGCAAACTCACTTCCAAGGGTTTTTCGGCGATGATATGTTTGCCTGCGCGTGCCGCATCAATACACACCGGCGCACGCAGCCCCGAAGGGGTCAAAACACAGACCACATCGACATCCGGGCGGGCAAGCAATTCCTGATAGTCGGTATACCAAGGCGCCGACTGCCGATCCCCTACCAGTTGGGCGCGCTCCTCAGAAACGTCGGCCACCGCGGCGAGATATGCCCCCTCACAAGCTTCGATCCCCTCAATATGAAGCGGGCTGATCGCCCCCAGGCCGATAATCCCAAACCCGAGCTTTCTCAATTATGGAAACCCTCCGATTAGTTTGATCGGTCGACTACTGCTTCCACGGCTCGCCGTCGTTTTCGGCCAACTGCCGTCGGACAACACTGAAGTGATCCGCTACTCGTGATTTCGATGTCATATCCCATACACAAGTGTCTTTCAGGCGCAGACCAAGGACCGCGGTTATCCACGCAGACCCCCAGCCGGTCTCAGAACTCCAGGCGCCCCACCCTGCATCGGCGGAACTGGCCCAGTAGTCCCAACGCTTGAAATCGAACGCGCGAAACCATGACCCGTTTACGTACGGTAGTTGTTTTGATCTCACCTGAATGCGGCACAAATACTCTGCCAGCTTGTCTTCAGCGGCCTTGAGCGCAGGATCGCCGGTTGCCGCCGCAGCCTCACACAGGCCGAGCAAAGCGAAGCCGGACGTGTAGAGTTGGTCGGTGGCGGGATCGCCGTTGGCTTGGATAAGGGGAGTCTCGCCGGTTCCATAAGCTTCGTTGGACTCCGGAATTCGATAGTGTCCGCCTCCTGCGCCTCCAAGCAACTCCGGCAGAGCGCCGCACGGCTGCTGTTTTGAGATAAGGTCATCCGTTAATGTCTTGAGCCACGCTCTATGCTCCGCAGTGTCCTCCAAACGCACCAACCACGCGAGGCATAAAAGCATCCTGGCACGCTCCAGCGTGTCATTCCAGCGCCAACCCGACGGATACGCATCCATTGTCATCTTGATAGCGTTTTTGGCGCTTTCTATAAATGGTTTGTATCCGGTCTGTTTATAAGCCCAAATGTTGCACGCCCAGAGATATGACTCGAAGTGAGGGGAATAATTGACGACCTCGGCGTCGTGGAAGTGCCGCCAGCCGTGTTGCTCCAGATTCCCCATATCGATTCGGTCTGGCCGAAAACCGAGCTTGCCTGTTGTTCGGAGATTGGCAAGCAAAGCCCGCATTATATACTCATCCCAATCACGTATATCCAGACAGGACTGAGCGAGTATCGTGGCAAGCAGCGCTCGAGCATTGTCGTCGCCATAATTCGCGCACATCCACGCCGGAGAGATCGCGCCCCACGCGATCAAACCGAAAGCAGGATGTTTTGGATTGCCACGATCTCCGCCGGTCATCCCCGAGTCTACGTATACATAGCGCAGCAAATTTCGAGCGATTTTTGACGCTTTCTGATCGCCGTTCACCATACTGTGCATCGAGAGAGCCATCGCAACCTCGGTGTTGCAGTCGGCTCGCAAAGGTATGAGTCGCCTCTGATTTCCTTCATAGTCGATAGCAGCCGCATATCCTTCGAGTATTCCGCACGAGCCATCACCAATGGGTTGGTCGGCGGCTAAAAACGGCAGGCTCGCCGAGTTGGCAGCCAGCAGCTTCTCTATCTCGGGTTTTTCTTTTTCGCTGACCAATAATCGGGAGTTCAGATACCATCCTGCTCCCTGAACAAGCGCCTGTTTCTCGAAATCCGAAGGGAGTTTATCACAGGCAGTATATGCAGGCCGAACAATCGGCTCCCACTTAAGGGCTACTTTGGAGGCCGGGTCGAGCAGACCAATAATCCGCTCCCACAAAGCGCCCCAATCGGCCGATGGAGCATATCTACCGGTGACGAATCCGCTGAGGTTGGTGGTCGCAATCAAGACTTCACGACCTGGCAGGCGGAATAAAATCGGGTATGCGGAATCGGGCAATCCGTAGACCGCTGAGTCGAAGCCGGCGACTCGGGCGATGGATATGAGCGGATTATCGACTTTAGCGGGAACAAAATGGCAGCCGGAAATCGACAAAATGTGCATTTCAGGGAGTCTCTCGCCGCACTCGTCGGACGATACTACCGCGCGCTCCCATTGCGTGTCGCGGACATCTTCAGTGGCGATGCCGGGTATCTCAGAGGGATATTCGATATACAACTTCAGGTTTCTGCCGGCGGCTGCATCGTAAATATCGCTATCTACGGTAGTGCGATTGTCGGGATACCCATCAGCAAGAACCAACACCGCCGAGCCTGGCCGGGAGCTTTGAATCGCCTCGGCTTGACTATCGAAGCGAGCGCATTTATAGCCGGAATGGCGTACTACTTTATACAGGTCGTTTTTTTCTGAGCATACGAAGCTGATTTGCAACTGCTTTGCCTCCACCCCAACTGCGATCATCATCAACAAAAGCGCCACAATCGGCCATCTACACAAAGACAATACAACCTCCCCCTGCACGAACGCCGACAGGGTTCCCACATTATAGCATATCCCGTTGAGGTTAGACGGGGCGAGCGAAGATAGCTGCTGATCCGGTGCATCGGCTCAAGATTGTCAGCAGCTATCCGGGTTATTCTTGTCGGTTGATCGCACGCAAGCGATCCAACGAAATATCTTCGAGCGCTTGGGCGACCTCGGTGGGATCGGTCACCCTCACCCGGCACGACGAGCCTAAGCACGCCGTAACCGCAGGCTCGCCTTGCTCGAGCGGGACGGTGCGCACCGTGCAGTTCAGATTGCATGCTCCCATCGACGCCTGTATAAACATATCGGCCTCCTCGGTACCCGGATAGGCGTGAACCGTGACGAGAACCGGCGAGGCATCCAGCATCGACAACGCGAAACCGTAGCTCGATGCCATTAGTCCGTAATCTTCGACATACACAGACAGCGCATCGAGGACGCGCCTGGCAGACAATCTATATGACTCATCCTCGGTTAGATCCGCCAGTTTGATAAATGCGCTCGCCAACGCTGAGTTTTCCTCGATAGGAGTAGTGTAACGCGTTAGGGAACGTTCCGTGGCTCGGGTCGCGCTGATATCATAGAATCCGCCGTTGTCCGATCCGAACTCAGCAAAAATCGTCTCTAGCAACTCCTGTGCATTTTCGATGTAGGTATCGTCGGCTGTCGCCTCGGCTGCCGAGACATTTGCCAGCACTAACTCCGCCATATCCGACAGCATCCCGAACCCGTGGGCCTTGCCTTTCTCAATGTAATGGCCAACTGTCCCGTTTTCGGCCTTTTCCAGTCGATTGAGGTTGCCGACGATGCGCAGAGCCTTGTCGCGAGCTTTCAGGTCTTTTCCGATGCCATACAGTTTCAAATATGAACGAGCAAGGATCGCGTTTGAGTCGGTGTAAACCAGCGGATCCACTTTCGGCGGGGTCATATTTTTGCGAGAATCCGCATCGGCCTGATAGTAGTTCTCATCGGCATCCTGGCTGCCGAAAAACAAGCCGGTCTTGGAGTCCATCATGTTTTTTTCCAAAAACCCAAAGACCCGATGCGCCATTTGGAGAAACTCGGTTCGCTGCGTCAGCCGATGCGCGTCGAGCAATGCTGCCGCGATTTTGGCGTTATCTGCAAGAATTTTTTCGTAGTGCGGGGCCGTCCAATCCCGGTGGGTGGCATAGCGGAACATGCCTCCCTCGATTTGGTCGAATATCTCCCCGTCTATCATCGCGACCAGCGTATCGGCCACCATATCGAGATCGCCTTCGCATCCAGTTGCTTCGTAGTGCGCCATCAAGAGCTGCAAAGCCGCGCTGTGGGGAAACTTCTGGGTAACGCCGAAGCCACCGTTTTCTATGTCATAAGCCGACCGCAAAACGTCGATCAGTTTGCGTACATCCTTTGCGGCTGCGGTCCCGCTGTGCTGGTAGGTTTTTTCGGCTTGTTCTCTGGCTTGTTTGGCCTTGGATTTGAGTTCGTCGGATTGCTCGGCATAGGCTTCCGTCACGCGGTCCAGAACAATTCTCATGCGATCAGGGGGTAGATATGTGGCCCCGGTAAGCACGTCACGGTCGGATGTCAGAAAAACCGTCGACGGCCAGCCGCCCATATTGTAGCGAAGATTGACGTCCGGCTCGCGGTCCACATCCGCTCGAATGGGTATGTAGTGTTTGTTGATTATATCGATTATCGTAGGATCGGAGTATGTTCTCTGATCCATAATGTGGCACCAATGGCACCACACGGCGCTAATGGAAAGCAGGATCGGCTTTCCAGAGTCGCGAGATTCCGCGAAAGCCGCATCACCCCAACTCCGCCATTCTATGTTTTGCATGCTGATATCCACCTTTGCGCTTTGTGATCCTCTCAAGAATCTTCCCCAAAAACAAGGGACTTTCTAACCACAAGCGCAGGCATGCGAAATCATCAATCGAAATAGACCACCCTCGACTTCTTATATTCTTTTATTGTGCGCAGCATTGCGTAGTCGTCCGAGCCAGACGATGCGCAAAGTTCAGAGATAATCTTTGCGATACGCTCATCACTTCGTGCGTGGATCATTGTGTAGAGGGAATAGGGCCACCGGTCGTTAGTCGGGCGCTGATAGCAATGGCTGACGGCCGAGTTTTCGGCCATAATTGCGCCGACTTGTTCGATGTCCTCTTCATTGACCCGCCAACACACCATAGCATTCGCCCCATAGCCCGCATGCCGGTGCCTCAGCACTGCGGCAAATCGACGCATCATTCCCGTTTTCAAAAAATGATGCGCATCCTCAAGCAGCCTTTGCTCTGTCAGGTTCTCTTCGGAGGCGAGGAGTGCAAATGGTCGATCTGTTATAGGAATATCCCGTTGAAGAGCACGTACAGCCGCTATTTGGCTTTCAGAAATCGGCTGATATTCGGCTTGATGCTGCCGTGAGAATAATCGATTTGGCATGCCTTCGCTGTCCTGCGACATACCGAAAAACACCCCTATTTTGAACACTCGGCTGGCGGGAAGAAACAAATAATCATCGACAGACAGCTCGCGCGCCAGAGAATCGACTTCGGCGGAGATATTTTTGTCCGGCCCAACGGTGATGGTGAACCACAAATTGTAATCGGAATCTCGCGAATAACAATGCGTTACCCCAGAATGCCGGGAGACGGCCTGGGCCACGTCATCTATGCGGTAATCACACACTCTAAATGACGCCAAGGCGCTGGAGTAGCCAAGCGCCCGCGAGTCGAAAATGGCGCTGATCTGACGTATGATGCGAGACTCTTTCAGCGCCGTGATCCGGCTCATTACCTCGCTGGACGCAGCGTCAAGGCTTTGAGCTATAGCCTCGAATGGGCGCGACACTACCGGGAACTCTTTTTGCAGAACATCCAGAAGCCGGGCGTCTACAGGGTCAATTTTACTGCTTGTCATGGATTTATTATACTCACAGTGTCATAATAGGGAAACCTCCTCGGCGCCGCATTTCCGGCAGGTAAACGGCGGTCGAATGGATAAGGTTGAGAAGAATGGATGTAAAACTGGTGGAGGTATTATTTTGAACAAACCGGTCGCGGTAGTTCGAAGGGATATTATAGCAGCCACAGGGCCGTCTATCTACGGAATATCCCGAATGGACAAAGTCAGATCGCCAAAAAACGAAATATTTACTTTTCTGGGGGTTTGCGAAGGAATCGTGTATCTGGAACGCGATGACAAGACCAAGGGCAAAGCATTTGAAGAGGTCGATAGCGAACTCTTCGCAAAGTGGAGAAAGGTGCAGACATAAAAGAACTAATCATAGTGAGGCACGGCGAGCCGGATCATTTGATAAATAACCTCACAGGGGGATGGACCAACAGCCATCTGACCGATCTCGGAAAAAAACAGGCTCTGCAGACGGGTAAGTATCTGGCTGAGCTTATCGGAGATCGGGCGTTTGGATTTTATTCCAGCGATTTGGCCAGGGCGATCGAAACTTCCGAGCTTATCGCCGAAGCTCTCCCCAAGAAACCCGTATTGACCCCGGCGCTGCGAGAGTTGAATAATGGTGTGGCGGCTGATCTCAGCAATGACGATGCGGCAAAAATTATGAATCCGATAACGCAACCGCTGGTCGATTGGTATCCGTATCCAAAGTCGGAGAACTGGCGCGAGATGTCGATGCGGGTGATTGAGTTTCTCGATGAGGTTACCGATGATTTAGCGCTGGTTGTGACGCATGGCGGATCGGCTAATGCGGCGATAGTGTGGTGGTTTGGCCTTGGCATCGGCCAGGCAAATATCGCTTTCGAACTCGATGTGTGCAGTGTGAGTCGGTTCAACGTGAATCGTTGGGGGGAGCGCAACGCAATAAAGATCAATGACACGGCACATTTGCTGTCGCAGTGATATTACGCCTGCCTGTTGAAGGATTTGTACGTGCGGCAACCCAGTCCCAATACCGGGATTGCCTGGTTTGCAGCCAGTTCTAGACTGCGGTTCTTTCCGGACGTCCTACATCTATCAGCCCAAGCACAGCGGCTCTGCGCATCGCCTGCACCCGGTTGGAGACTTCCAATTTCTCATATATTTTAGTGAGATGATAGTCTACGGTGCGTTTACTGCAAAATAACGCGTAAGCGACTTCTTGCGAACTTTTGCCCTCCAATACAAGGGATAGGACCTGGGTCTCGCGCTTGGTAAGCCTTACTGCTCGATCGCCGTGGTTTTCTTTTGATTGCTCTATTGCCACGAAGCCTCTCCTTTTCACCCCGGTGCTATATTCTGCGACCGGTTTTTGCAAGCAGAACAGATTTCGATAAGTGCTTGCGGGGATTTGTCCCGCATCAACACAGGCTGAGCAGCGCTAGTGCCGAAAACAGAGGGCAAACAACAGCTTTGCCTGTTCTCAATTCAAAAACATTCAAATAAGAAGATGGCTATCAACATAGGGCGCTGCGACAGCCGAGGAGACCGAAGAAAGTTGTGTGCGGCAGCCTGGCTGATTATGCTCGAACTGCCGGACGGCCATAGCCGTGGAACCTCCAGTTTCGATTCCGACGCTACCGTAACTTCCTGTTAGCCGGTCGGAATCCCGAGACCAATCCTCTGCCTCTTGTTTAGTTATTCGGTGAAAAACCCAGCAAAATTGCTGGCTTTATATTCGCAGTATACTCAATGAAATATGCACTGTCAAGCCTATTTTGAGGATCAAAATAACTCATCCCGGATATACCATGCAAGCTCGACAGTGTGATCTTGTCGGCTTGCGTCGAGCTTCGGTCCTCTCCCCAAGATCGGGGATATGCGTCTGTTTCTCTTGACAATGCCTTCGGGATGCCCATATAATGTGCCAGTTAACGAGAGTCGTGATGGCACATTCCTCCTCTTCTAAACCTGTCGGAAGCTCATCGGCTCCAGCATCGTTTGGACGGTCGCTGGATACGGAAGTAAAGTTCGTCAAAGGTGTTGGGCCGCGGGTGATGGGCATACTCAAAAAGCTCAACATAACCACCGCCAAGGACCTGCTCTACCACTTCCCGCGCAGATATGAAGACCGCACTCATTTCGCTCGAATCGCCAGCTTGGAACACGGCGAAACCGCGACTATATGCGGAGTGGTGCTCACTGCGGATAACGTCAAAACACGCGGCAGGCTGGTGCTGACAAAAGTCGTGGTCGACGACGGCAGCGGCTGTATCGTATTGACGTGGTTCAACCAGCAATATCGCAAAGAGCAGTTCAACAAACTCCGTGGTCGAGAGGTCGTGGCCTACGGCACAGCGCAGATCGGCAGATGGGGGGTCGAGATAGGCTCCCCGGAAATCGAAGTATGCTCGGATGAGACGGATTCTCTTTCCAGCATTCGCATTGTGCCGATCTACCCGCTCACCGAAGGCATTTTTCAGGTACACCTGCGCAAAATAATCTCCGGCGCGGTGGAGCTGTATACCGAGCTTCTGGAGGAAACCCTGCCTGAAGAATTTCTCGATCGGCTCGATTTGGTAGACATCCAGACTGCAATCCGCAACATACACTTTCCTGAGTCTCAGGAGTCACTGCTCGCAGCGAGAAAACGGTTGGTGTTTGAAGAGCTGTTCGTACTGCAGCTTGCGTTGGCGATGAGAAAGCGCGGCATCGAAGCCCCCGGCCAGGGAATCGCGTTTAATATTCCGCCAGATCTGGATGCGCAGCTCAAAGAACTGCTGCCGTTCGAGCTTACAGGAGCACAAAAAAGGGTTATCGGAGAGATCGCCAGGGATATGTCGAGGCCTATGTGCATGAATCGACTCTTGCAGGGAGATGTCGGCTCCGGCAAGACCGCGGTTGCGCTAGCGGCGATGATGATTGCCGTAAAAAATGGCTATCAGGCTGCGATGATGGCGCCTACGGAAATACTCGCTGAGCAGCATTATTTGGGGATTTCAAATTTGCTTGGCGATCACGACCTGATGGGCATCCGAGTCGATCTGCTCACCGGCAGCCTCAAGAGCAAAAACAGGCGCGATGTTACCGAACGGGTCGCATCGGGGCAGACCCAAATCGTAATCGGCACACATGCTCTTATTCAGGAGAATGTGGAGTTCCGCAACCTGGGGTTGGTTATAATAGATGAACAGCATCGCTTCGGGGTTATGCAGCGGGCGGCGCTGACTGAAAAAGGCCTGAAACCCGACGTGCTCGTTATGACCGCGACACCGATACCACGGACTCTGACTCTGACCGTATATGGCGATTTGGATGTCTCGATAATCGACGAATTGCCGCCCGGCCGCAAACCGGTCAAGACACACTGGAAACAAGTAACGGAGCGCCGAAAGGTATATGCCGGGGTTCGGTCGCTGATCGAACAAGGCAGGCAGGCCTACGTCGTCTGTCCGTTAATAGAGGAAAGCGAGAAGCTGCAAGTACAGGCGGCGGCGGAGCTTGCGGAGCATCTGCAAGCTGAAATATTTCCGGATTTGAAAATCGGGTTGCTGCACGGAGGGATGAAATCCGATGAAAGAGACACGGTGATGAGCGCGTTTCTCGCCGGCCAGATACATATTTTGGTTTCTACGACTGTTATCGAAGGCGGGGTTGATGTGCGCAACGCAACGGTGATGGTGATAGAGGACGCGCACAGATTCGGCTTGGCGCAGTTGCATCAGTTGAGAGGCCGGGTTGGACGTGGCGACGAGCAATCATATTGTGTTATGATTTGTGAGGGGAATAATCAAGACTCGATAACTCGGATGACGACTATGGCATCGACAAATGATGGGTTTGTCATCGCCGAGGAAGATTTGAAGCTGCGCGGGCCGGGTGAGTTTTATGGGACAAAGCAGAGCGGTATGCCGGAACTTACCATAGCCGACATTTTTCGCGACATTCCGATCTTGGAGATCGCCAGAAAAGAAGCGTTTGCAATTATAGAAAAAGACCCCGGTTTGTCGAACGAATCATTCGCCGGGCTGCGAAAAGACCTGCTGAAAAAATACGAGGCTTTTGAGCTTGCGGCGGTTAGCTGAACAAAAAAACGCCAGAAGAAAGCAATCACTGTTATGAAAGCTATCTATCCCGGGTCGTTTGACCCAGTCACTAACGGCCATATGGACATTATCAACCGCGCCGCTAAACTCGTTGATGAGTTGGTAGTGGCTGTGGCAGTGAATCTTGATAAAAAAGCTATGTTTGATGTGCAAGAAAGGGTCGAACTTCTTCGCCAAGCATGTAGACACTTAGCGAATGTTAAGGTAGACTATTTCAACGGCTTGACTGTCAGTTATGCCCGCAAGCAGGGCGCAGGGCTTATCATTAAGGGTTTGAGGGCGGTATCGGACTTTGAGTTCGAGCTGCAACAGGCTTTGATGAACAAGCGGCTCGATGACCAAATCGAGACGATGTTTATGATGACCAGCGCGGAATATTTGTTCTTGAGTTCGAGTATGGTCAAGCAATTGGCGGAATTGGGCGCCTCGGTGTGCGGGTTGGTTCCCGAAGCTGTCGAGGCGAAGTTGACGGAAAGAGTTTAATGGTTCATAATTACCGACCGGCAGGATCGGTGTGATTGTCAGAAAATCAAATCTATAACACACAGCAGGGAGAGCACGAAAATGAGCGATGAACGAATGGTGGTACAAAGACCGTCTTTTATGAGCAGCAGGGGCACGCAGGACGATATCCTGAAGCTGCTGGATAGTCTGGAAGAATTGGCGGAGAATGCGTATTCGTTCTTTGGAAGGGCATGGGGGATGGATCTCGAGGAGTTCCACATGCTCACAAATAAGATTCGGGCATCCTTGCCGGATGAGGTTCGTCGCGCAAGCAGGGTTGCAAACGATTCAGATAAAATCGTGGCTGCCGCCAAAGAAGAAGCTGCGATAATCAATGAGAAAGCCATCGAGGAGTCTAACCGAGTCGTCGAAGAGGCCAGGCACATGGCGGCCAAATTGATCGAAACCAGCGAAATCAATCGTCTGGCAAAGGCGCAGGCGCAGGATATCATGGCTAATGCGGAGTCTTCGGCGCGGGAGATCCGGCGCGGGGCGGATGAGTATGCCCGAGAGGTTCTGGCCGCGATGGAAAATCACCTGGCTGGAGTGATGGGGACTTTGCAGAAGGGCAGAGAGAAGTTGGATGTTCGCATCAGCTCGCAGCAGTCCGTCGAACCGGCGATTCCGGTTGGCCGTGGGATTAGAAGGTAGCAATATTACTTCGTAACGTCACAGAATCGATACGTCGGAAAATACAGATCTCCAGGTGGGGGCTTTTGGGTCGCCACCTAGTCTTTTGTCTGTGGTTATGTTCAGGCGTCGATCTTGCGATTATACGATTGATGTCGGAGAGTATACAATGCCAAATGTGATGGAGACAATCTATGGTAAGGCAATCGCCGCGCAGAAGCGAATTGTTTTGCCGGAAGCTGATGATGTCAGAACTGTGACCGCAGCGCGCAAAATAATGGACTTGGGCTTAGCGCAAGTGGTGCTGGTGAGTGGAGAAGACAAGATACATGCTGCGGCAAAGGAAGCAGGGGTAAATTTATCCGGATGTCGAATCGTTGATCCATCCAAATCGCCGGCACGCCAGGAGTATGCCAAAAGTTTCTATGAGCTTCGCAAGTCTAAAGGCATCACGGAGGAGCAGGCGTATGATATCGTCGGGGATCCGCTGTATTTCGGGTGCATGATGGTGTATTCGGACGAGGCCGACGGCCAGGTGTCCGGAGCTACGCATTCAACGTCTGATACGGTGCGACCGGCTCTGCAGATTCTCAAAACCGCGCCTGGCTGTAAACTGGTTTCCGCGTTTTTTGTTATGATTGTGCCAAACTGCGAGTATGGTGAGAATGGTGTGTTTATCTATGCGGACTCCGGACTGGTGATCAACCCAAATGCGCAGGAACTTGCTGAAATCGCAATTCAAAGCGCCAAAACCATGCGGAGTCTGTTGGGATATGAGCCGAGGGTGGCGATGCTGTGCTTCTCGACCAAGGGCAGCGCATCCGACCCGATCGCCGATAAGGTCGTCGAGGCGACAGCGATAGCCAAAGAACGCGCTCCTGAGATATTGATCGATGGTGAACTGCAGGCTGACGCGGCTTTGGTGGATTGGATAGGACAAGCGAAATCCCCGGGCAGCCCTGTCGCGGGCAAGGCAAACGTGTTGATATTTCCTGATTTGAATTCGGGGAATATATGCTACAAACTCACCGAGCGGCTGGCGAAGGCTGAGGCGTATGGGCCTGTTTTGCAGGGGATTCGCAAGCCTGTAAACGACCTCTCCAGAGGTTGCAGCGCCGATGATATCGTAAACGTGAGTGCGATCACTGCGGTGCAGGCGATCGACTGCTGAGATGGTTGAGGCGAATTATGGGCGGGGACGCTTATAATTCGGAATATGTTTCGAGAAAAGTGTGGTGTCAGATTGAAAATCCTGGTTTTGAACAGCGGCAGTTCGTCGTTAAAATATCAGTTGATCGATTCGCAGACCGAGGAGGTCTTGTCGAAGGGCCTGGCCGAGCGGATCGGAATTGTCGGAGGCGGCGGGCATATAAACCATGAATCCGTGTGCGGCTCAAAGGACTTGGATGTTGAGATGGCCGACCATGAGGAGGCTATGGAGCACGTTTTCGAGCTGTTGACGAACTCTGAGTGCGGAGCGATTGAAAGCGTAGGGGAGATTTCGGCGGTTGGGCATCGAGTGGTGCATGGCGGAGAGAAGTTTGTGCAGCCGACGCTGGTCGATGAGGCGGCGCTCACGGAAATAGAGAAGCTCAGCCAGTTGGCGCCTCTGCACAACCCGGCGAATGTGAAGGGAATACGGGCGTGTATTCATAAGATGCCGAATGTTCCTCAGGTTGCCATCTTCGATACCGCATATCACGCGACGATTCCCGATTATGCGTATATGTATGCTCTGCCTTACAAATATTACACTGACTACGGCGTGCGGCGCTACGGATTTCACGGCACATCGCATAAATATGTCATCAGGCAGGCTCAGAAGATGTTGAAAGCGGCTGGAGTTGATACTGATTCAAGTCGTGTTATTTCTTGCCATCTGGGCAACGGCGCGAGTATGGCGGCGGTGGTTGGTGGCAGGGTCGTCGACACGAGTATGGGGATGACTCCGGCTGAGGGTTTGGTTATGGGCACGCGCACCGGCGACCTCGACCCTGCCATTTTGGTCTTTTTGGCTAAAGAACTCCACGCGATACCCAACGAGATCGATGACATAATTAACAAACAAAGTGGGCTGCTGGGCGTCAGCGGCGTTTCGAGCGATATGCGTGATGTCGAACAGGCCGCCGACGAAGGTAATCGCAGGGCGGGTTTGGCTCTGGATTTGTTCTGTTATCGCATTAGAAAGTATATCGGGGCCTATTCCGCTGCGATGGGTGGGCTGGACGCTGTGATTTTCACTGGCGGAATCGGAGAAAACAGCAGTTCGGTGCGAGCGAGAGTCTGCAAAGGTCTTGGCTTTTTGGGAATAGCAATAGACAAAGAGAAAAACAAGACACTCAAAGGGCCTGCGGATATCAGCGATGCGGCGGCCTCGGTTAGAGTATATCTAGTCCCCACCAACGAGGAGCGAATGATCGCTCGCGAGACTGTTGAGTTGTTGGCAAAAGATTGATCGGGTAGATAGTTGGGGGCAGACACCTGAAGCATATTGGGGCTTGCGTATGCAAGGCTTTTTCGGTCTTTTACGAACCTTGCGGTTTTGTGGTAAAATAGACGGGCGTTTGTTGGATTAGTCTGGTGTGGGGTGTGAAATGAAGCTGGATCTTAGCGAAATCGCTGCCCACCTGGGCAAGCGCATCAATTATAGCCTAAACGAAAAACCGATTGTGGATGCTGAGAGCGGGCTTAGGTGTATCGATCCGATTGTCGGGCAGATCGCCTTCAGCAATACGGGGCGGACGATCGATGTTCGAGGCAAGTTTCAGACTGTGGTTTCGCTCGAATGCGGCAGATGCCTGAAGGCTTACGTGATGCCGATCGAATCGAATATTGAGGAATCGCTGCCGCTTGAAGGGCAGCCTTGGGCGCTGGCGGCTATCGAATCGGATCAAGAAGAGCTGCCCGAAGACGAGGTCGAACCGTTGTTTGTGGACAATATATTCGACCTTGGTGAATATTTACGACAATCGATATTGGTTAATGTGCCGATTAAACCGCTGTGCGACGAGGTCTGCAAAGGGCTGTGCCCGCGATGCGGTATAAATTTGAACGATCAAACGTGTGAGTGTGAAGAAGAACCGGAGGAATCGCCGTTCGGGGCTTTGAAATCACTGCTCGAAGAAGAACAGGAAAATTAGAAGTTGAGAACGGAGTCGCCGCCGGCGGCTTTGGTTTCGGCTTTGTATTCCAATCAGGAGAACTAAATGCCTTTACCGAAAAGACGACACTCCAATCAAAGAACGAGACTCCGCAGGACTCACTACAAACTGACCCTGCCGGGTGTCTCTGAGTGCCCACGCTGTCATGCCCCGGCGCTGTCTCACCATGCATGCCCTTCCTGCGGCTACTACAAAGACCGTCTTGTGGTCGAAGTCAAGGAGAAACACAAGAAGGGGACCGATTAAGCTTGTCACCGCGCGACGCTGAGGTAGCTCAAGGATGATTATAGCAGTCGATGCGATGGGCGGTGATCATGCGCCTGCAGAAATAGTCAAAGGCGCTGTCCAAGGGAGCAAGCTTCACGGAGTGGATGTGATCCTGGTCGGAGATGAGGCCAGGATCAAGTCCTGTTTGCCGTCGGAACTTGTCCGCGCCAGCAGCGTAGCCATTAAGCACGCCTCTGAGATCGTCGGCATGGACGAACACGCCTCTGTCATCCGCACCCGAAAGGATGCGTCGGTGGTGGTGGCGGCGTCGCTGGTCAAAGAAGGTGAGGCCGACGCGATGGTGAGCGCCGGGAACACCGCTGCTGCAATGGCGGTTGCGGCGCTGCGGCTGGGTCGAATACCTGGGATAGACAGACCTGCCATTGCGAGCGTAATGCCCAGCCCGGGGGGTGGGACTGTGCTTTTGGATGCAGGAGCAGTGGTGAATTGCTCCCCTGCCAATTTGCAGCAGTTCGCATTTATGGGCAGCATTTATGCCGAAAAAGTGCTTTCGATTGACAGACCTCGCGTTGGGCTGCTGTCGGTGGGCGAAGAAAAATCCAAGGGCAACGATGTGATTAAAGCCGCTCACGAGGCGCTTGTATCATCCAATTTGAATTTCATAGGCAACGTGGAAGGCTGCGATCTGTTCTCCGGCAAAGCAGATGTGGTCGTATGTGATGGTTTTTCAGGGAATGTGGCTCTTAAGACTTCCGAGGGTTTGGCGGGCTACATCGAGAGACTCATAAAAGAAGAGCTGCAGGCCCACCCTCTGGCGTATATCCCGCTGGCGATGTTGAAGCCGTTTCTTGGGAGAATCAAGAAAAATCTTGACTACAGCGAATATGGCGGAGCGCCGCTGCTTGGGCTGAATGGAGTCTGCATCATCTGCCACGGTCGGTCGAAAGCGAGAGCGATATGCAACGCGGTTCGCGCCGCTAAAGAAGCAACCGTCAGGGGCGTGGTGAATAATATTCGCGACTCTGTGGCTGTGCCGGTTGGGTAGTCAGGAAGGAAGCCTGATGCTGAATCGCTAAGACTTCCCGGGTTAACTTTCAGGATCCATTCGATATTATCGTTACTTGCAAAATGAAGAGCACGCATTAAGGACAAAAGTATGGGTGAGTTGAGAAACGCAGGCATCATCAGTATGGCTTCCGCTGTGCCGGATAAGGTGCTGACTAACGCGGATCTGGAGAAAATTGTCGACACCTCCGACGAATGGATTCGCAATATGACGGGTGTGCGCGAGCGAAGGATAGCGTCTGAAGGTGAGGGCTGCTCGGATTATGCAGTTAAGGCCGCAAGGAAGGCTCTCGACAAAGCTGGGCTGGAGCCAAAGGACATTGATCTGATAATCGTGGGAACGTTCACCGGAGATCAGCAACTGCCCTCTACGGCGTGCCTGGTCCAAAATGCGTTGGGCTGCGTCGGGACGCCCGCATTCGATATCGCGGCGGCTTGTTCCGGATTTGTATATGCGCTTTCGGTGGCAAACTCGTTCATTCGGCTTGGCACATATAATCGCATTCTTGTTATCGGCGCTGACATATTGACCGCTGTCACCAACTGGACGGATCGGGGCACATGCGTGCTGTTTGGGGATGGAGCGGGGGCAGCGGTCGTTGGGCCGGTCGAGCCGGGATATGGATTGCTGGCGTTCGATTTGGGAGCCGATGGAACCGGGGTAGACGCGCTCAGGATCCCCGCAGGGGGCAGCAAGATGCCGATTACGCATGAGAACCTCGATGAGCACGCAAATAAAATCGTGATGCAGGGTCGAGAGGTCTTCAAATTTGCGGTTAAGGTTCAAAGCGAAGCTATTGACCGTGTTTTGCGGCAAGTGGATATGACCCCGGAGGATATAGATATGGTTGTCCCGCACGCGGCAAATATACGAATTATCGACTCGGCTGTAAACAGATTCGGGCTGCCACGCGACAAATTCTTCACCAATCTCGAAAAATATGGCAACACTTCCGCGGCGTCGATCCCTCTTGGGCTGGACGAAGCTGTCGAGTTGGGTTTGGTCAAAAAAGATGACACGGTTGTGGTGGTGGGCTTCGGCGGAGGGCTGACCTGGGCGGCTAGTTTGATGAAATGGGCCTATTGAGGACATATCGATGAGCGAAGGATTTGCAGGCAAAAAGATTGGATTCGTATTTCCTGGGCAGGGGTCTCAGCACGTGGGAATGGGCCGGGAACTTGCAGGAAACTACCCTGTTGCGGCTGAGATATTTGCGAGAGCGGACACTGCGTTGGGCTACTCGCTATCGGGTTTGTGTTTCGACGGACCTGATGAAGAGCTTAAACAGACAATCAATACTCAGCCTGCGTTGTTTGTAACCAGCGCTGCCGCCTTTGAAGTCGTAAAAAGTAAAGGGATTGAGTTTTCGTTTGCTGCTGGGCATAGTATCGGCGAATATGCTGCATTGTACGCCGCGGGGGCATTTTCGTTGGAAGAGGGGCTGTCGCTTGTCCGGAATCGCGCAAAGCTGATGCAAAAGGCGGCTGAAGAGAAGCCTGGGACTATGGCGGCTATTTTAGGGTTGTCCGCCGAACAGGTTCGTGAGGTGGTAAGCGGAGCATCGAGCGCGGGGGTTGTGGCTGCGGCTAATTTCAACAGCCCGATCCAGATTGTTATATCTGGAGAGGTGGAGGCAGTCGCCAGGGCGAGTGCAATTGCCAAAGAGATGGGGGCGCGGCGGGTTGTGCCGTTGAATGTGAGCGGCGCGTTCCATTCGCCGCTTATGCAAAGTGCGGCGGATTCGCTTATGGAATCGTTAAAAGCGACCAGGATCAGCGATCTGTTGAAACCTGTGGTTGCGAATTATACGGCTGATTTTGAGACCAGCGCGGTCGAGGTGAAGGATAATCTGTCCAAACAGATCACCGGCAGTGTGAGGTGGGTCGAGTCGGTGCGCAAAATGCTTGACGCGGGAGCCGAATGCTTTATAGAATTAGGCTCAGGGAATGTGCTGGCTGGGCTGATTAAGAGAATCGCCCCGGAGGCGGAGACAGTCTCGGTGGGTGATGCTGCCTCGGTGGAGGGCCTGGCCTGATCGCAGCGGATATCGGCAAGGGCTTGTATGTGGGACATTTTGGCGGAATTGTCGAGTCGCGTTTCTCGATTTCCCAAAGGAGAATGATTTGTTGTTGGATGGACAAATAGCGCTGATAACGGGCGCGGGCAGAGCCGGTAAGGGCATCGGAAGATCGATCGCTCTGCGGCTCGCCAAGGAAGGCGCTAAGATTGCCATAGCTGATTTCGCGGCTGATGCGGCGGACGCTGTGGCCAAAGAAGTGAGCGAGGCGGGTGGAGAGGCTCTGGCGGTATATGGAAGCGTCTCCAGTGTCGAAGATGTTGATAAAATGGTTCAGGCTACCGTTGACAGGTTTGGTAGAATCGATATACTTATCAACAATGCTGGTATTACGCGAGACAATCTGCTTGTGCGAATGAGCGAGCAGGATTGGGATATGGTTTTGGACACTAATCTAAAAGGGGTGTTCAATTGCACAAAAGCCGTGGCTAAGTTGATGATGCGCGAGCGCAAAGGCAAAATCGTCAACATGGCGTCGGTGATGGGCATTATGGGAAACGCGGGACAGGCGAACTATTCCGCGTCGAAAGGCGGAGTGATCGCACTCACCAAAACCACCGCGAAGGAGCTTGGTTCTCGTGGGATCAATGTCAACGCGGTGGCTCCTGGATTCATCCAGACTGTAATGACCGAAGAGATGCCGGATGATGCCAAGGCGGGTATCGCTCAACAGATACCGCTGAGGCGGCTGGGTAGTCCGGAGGATGTGGCTGATGTGGTGCTGTTTTTGTGCAGCAATGCCTCGAGCTACATCACCGGGCAGGTAATCGCCGTAGACGGCGGAATGGTAATGTGAGGAGGATAATAGCATGTCTACTACTCTGGACAGAGTGAAAAAGGTCGTGGTTGACCGACTAAAACGCAGCCCGGACGAAGTTACGGAAAGCGCATCGTTTATTGATGATCTTGGAGCGGATTCGCTTGACGTTGTCGATTTGGTAATCGGCTTCGAGGACGAGTTTGAGATCGAGATTCCGGACGAAGATGCGGAAAAGATCCAAACCGTAGAGCAGGCTGTAAAATATATCGAAGCGAAGGTCTGAGGCAATCTGAACAGTGAGCGTATATTGTGAGCTGAGGTTGCGGCCTTTGTTTCATAAAACGTGAATATCGACTCAGATTTATAAGGCAATATTGCTGTTTCAGAGGTTCAAAGGCCAAAAGGTCTTTGAACCTTTGGGCATAGGTAGGGGTTTATGCAAGAAAGAAGAGTTGTTGTAACCGGGCTTGGGGCAATAACGCCGCTCGGAAATAGTGTGGACGAGTTCTGGGCATCGGTGAAGGCGTGCAAAAACGGCATCGGGCCGATCACGCATTTCGATGCCTCACAGCATTCCACGCAGATTGCGGCAGAGGTCAAAGGCTTTGATGCGACAAAACGCATAGACCCGAAGACCGTGAGGCAGATGGATACTTTTGTGCAATATGCCGCAACTGCATCGCTGGATGCCATCGATGACAGCGGATTGGCCATCACCGAGGAAAACGGCCCCAGGGTTGGGGTACTGATCGGCTCGGGGATCGGTGGGGTCGAGACGTGGGAGGTGCAGCATCAGAATCTGCTTAAAAGCGGGCCGCGACGAGTAAGCCCGTTTTTTGTGCCGATGCTGATCGCGAATATGGCGAGCGGAATGGTGGCCATTTTATCCGGCGCCAAAGGCCCGAATATGGCGGTTGTCACCGCGTGTGCAACGGCGAGCCACTCGACCGGAGAAGCCTGGCATATGATTCGACGCGGGGATGCGGACGCGATGATAGTCGGAGGAGCGGAGGCGGCGATCCGACCTCTGAGCTGCGCGGGTTTTTGCACAATGAAGGCTACTTCGTCTCGCAATGACGATCCGGAGCACGCCAGCAGGCCGTTCGATAAAGATCGTGATGGATTCGTGATGGGCGAAGGCGCAGGGATTCTTGTTTTAGAAGAGCTGGAGCACGCGAAAGCTCGCGGGGCAAGGATCTATGCGGAAGTGGTCGGTTATGGATGCTCTGCTGACGCCTACCATATGGTGGTCATCGATTATCGCGGCGCGGCCAAGAGTATGACCAACGCTCTTGCGAGCGCAAAGCTGCCTGTTGATAAGATCGACTATGTGAATGCGCATGGAACTTCGACGCCGGTGGGTGACCCCGAAGAGTGTAAGGGGATCAAATCGACTTTTGGTGAGGCGGCCAAGGGGCTTATGATCAGTTCCACCAAATCGATGCACGGCCACTTGCTTGGAGCTGCGGGAGCGGTAGAAAGCATCGCTTGCATTAAAGCGATCAACGAGGGCGTGGTTCCCCCTACTCGTAACCTTGTCGAGCCGGACACCGAATGTGACCTGGACTTGATTCCCAACCAGGCGCGCGAGGCCAAAGTAGAATATGCAATGAACAACTCGTTCGGCTTTGGAGGGCAGAACGCGACGCTTATTTTCAAGAGATTTGATGGTTAGTTGAGAATCCGATCGAAGAGCTGAGTTTCGGAGGTAAGTAAGTTGGCATCAATATCACGCAGGGCCGGCAATGTAAGCCCATCCCCTACCCTGGCGATTACGGCCAAGGCCAAAGCTATGCAGGCCGAAGGGATCGACGTTGTGAACTTCGGCGCAGGGGAGCCGGATTTCGACACTCCGCAGCACGTTAAAGATGCCGCGATAGTATCGCTTCAATCAGGATTCACCAAGTATACGCCGACCTCTGGGACTGCCGATCTTAAAAAGGCTATCAGCGAAAAGCTCCGGCGCGAGAATGGGCTGCAATATGGTGCAGGGGAGATCATTGTCTCGCTTGGCGCGAAGCATTCGATTTATAACGCCGTGCAGGCTACAGTAGACCCGGGGGATGAAGTCATTATTCCCGCCCCTTATTGGGTGAGCTATCCCGAGATTGTGGGGATGGCGGACGGGAAATGCGTCTTTGTCGAAACCGATGAATCGACGGACTTTACAGTTCCGATAGATACCCTGAGAAAGGCCGTGTCGCCGAGAACCAAGCTGCTTATCCTCAACAGCCCTTCAAACCCGACCGGAGGAGTCTACAATCGAGAGCAGATCGAGCAGATAGCCCAACTGGCGGTCGAGAGGGGTTTTTATGTGCTCAGCGATGAGATCTACGAAAAGATCATCTATGACGGACGTGAGCATGTCAGCATCGGCTCCCTTGGCGATGCGATCAAGAAGCTCACGATAACCATCAACGGATTCTCCAAGGCGTTCTCGATGACTGGCTGGCGGTTGGGCTATGCGGCGGCCGAGAAGCCGATAGTGGATGCTATGGAGGCGATTCAGAGCCACAGTGCGTCAAATCTGGTTTCGTTTACTCAGCCCGCCGCAGTCGCAGCCCTGAATGGGCCTGAAGAACTGGTCAGGGAGATGGTGGCTGAGTTCGACAAACGGCGGCAGTATATCGTGGGCAGGCTCAACGATATCAAAGGCATTACCTGCACGATGCCCGGCGGGGCGTTCTATGTGTTTCCGAATGTATCGGGGCTGTATGGCGGCAAAATAACGGGTTCGGATGCGCTTTGCGATTATCTGCTGCGTGAGGCGAATGTTGCCGCTGTCGCTGGCAGTGGATTTGGCGCGGATCCTTATATTCGCCTATCATACGCGACGTCGATGGGAAACATAGAAAAGGGCTTGGACAGAATAGCGGCAGCGGTCTCAAAACTACTATAACGGCGAAGCATCGGATGGTTTTAGATACAAAGTCACTTCAGGCTATCGCACAGAAGCTGCAAGTGGGCATTACGGATTATGCTTTACTTGGGCGGGCGTTGACGCACGGGTCATATCTGGGGGAGGCGCCGGATGCGGAATCAAATGAGCGGCTGGAGTTTCTAGGGGACTCGGTGCTGGGGCTGATAGTGGTCGAGTATTTGTATGATGCGTATCCGGATTGGCCGGAAGGGGATTTATCCAAAGCCAAGGCCGTGGCAGTGAGCGAACCTGTGCTTGCGAATGGCGCAGAATCGTTAGGTCTGCCTGGCATGATACTGATGAGCTCTGGAGAGGAAGCGGGGGGCGGCAGAGGTCGTTTTTCGATATTGTCCGATGCTTTCGAGGCGCTGGTGGCGGTGATATATCTGGACTGTGGATTGGAATCTGCCAGGCAATTCGTGCTGCGCGCGCTCCAACCAACACTCACTGAGATCGAGCAAAACAAACATATCCGCGATTATAAATCTGTGCTGCAGGAACAAGTCCAGGGTATTTACAAAGAAGCGCCGCGATATAAAGTGGTTGGCGAGCATGGCGCAGACCACGACAAGACCTTCAGCGTTGAAGCCGTACTCAAAGGCGTGGTGATCGGCAGAGGCGAGGGCAGAAGCAAGAAGCAAGCGGAGCAATCGGCAGCGTATCAGGCTCTGGAACATATACGACACGACAAAGCCCACCTGCCGCCTGTTGATTCCTAAGCATAAGGAGACGACGATGTCCGAACATAGCGCTCAGATAGGGGTTTTTGGCGGCTCGGGTTTCTATTCGCTGATGGATTCGTTTAAGGAGATCAAAGTCGAGACTCCCTACGGCCCGCCAAGCGATATGATCGCTATCGGCACTATTGGCGACAAAAGAGTCGCGTTTCTGCCTAGGCACGGCAAACTCCACCAATACCCTCCGCACGTCATCCCTTATCGCGCCAACATCTACGCAATGAAGCAACTGGGCGTGACGCGAATAATCGGCCCAAACTGTGTCGGCAGCTTGCAGGCGCACATAAAGCCTGGGGATTTTGTGGTGTGTGATCAATTCATAGATCGCACTTCCGGCCGAAAGGACACGTTTTATGACGGGCCTGTCGCGACGCATATTTCATCCGCGGAGCCTTATTGCGCCAAGCTGCGGGAGCTTGCCGTCGAAATCGGGCGAAAGCAGAATATTACGATTCACGATGGCGGCGCCACAGTGGTAATCCAGGGGCCGAGGTTCTCCTCACGAGCCGAAAGCCAGTGGTTCACCTCGATGGGCTGGGCTACGGTGAATATGACGCAGTATCCGGAGTGCATTCTTGCACTTGAACAGGAGATATGCTACGTCAACATCGCGCTTATCACGGATTATGACGTGGGAGTCGTAGCTGATGGCGGGGCCGAAGCTGTGAGCAGCGCAGAGGTCATCAAGGTGCTGCAGTCGAATAATGAGCGCGTGAAGTCGTTGATTTTGGAGATGATTATGCATATCCCCGACACGCGCGACTGTCCTTGCGCCCATGCTTTGGAGTTCGCGAGGATGGGTTAGAGCCATCGCAGCGCGGCAGGGATACTAAATCATCACGTTAAATCGCTTATTCCGTCACATCCACCCATACTCCGGTGTCGGCGGATTTTTCTACAGCTTCCAACACCGCCTGGCATTTCAAGCCATCGTAGAAGCTTGGCGAAGGGTTTTCTCCTGTGGCTATGCCGTTCATCAGTAGATATATCTGATGCACAAAGGTCTGCTGCCAACCCAAAACGTGCCCCGCGGGCCACCAGCCTTTCACGAACGGATGGGTCGGTTCGGTGGCGAGGATGGTCTTCCAACCCTGGAAGCGAGCGTCTTCTTTGCGATTATAATATTCAAGCTCGTTTAGCCTTTCGATGTTGAAACGGATGCTGCCCTCACTGCCGTTGATCTCAAACCTCAGGCCGTTTTTGTGACCTCCGCCAAAGCGTGAAGCTTCAAATGTCCCTATCGCGCCATTTTTGAATTTGGCCATGAACATAGTGGCGTCATCAACCGTGACCTCGCCATATTCGCGAGCGCCCTCGCTTTTCGAAAGCCCAGCACCCTCACCCTGCGGCAGCGGTCGTTTCTCGATAAAAGTCTTCATCAAACCACTGACGGATTCAAAATCGCCGCATAGATAGCGCGCCATATCGATAATATGCGCGTTTAGGTCGCCGTGGGCGCCCGTTCCCGCCTTGTCTTTCTGAAGTCTCCACACCAACGGGAAATCCGGGTCGATGATCCAGTCCTGTAAATATACCGATCGAAAATGATACGGCGTACCGATCATACCGTTTTCGACCATCACACGTGCAAGCTCGACAGCCGGGATGCGTCGATAGTTGAAGTTGATCATCGCCACAACCCCGGCCTTTTCCACCGCCTCTACCATATCCTTGCATTCGGC
>JAAYKG010000190.1 GCA_012522555.1 Armatimonadota bacterium | reverse complement strand
GTGTTGGCGTCTTTGGATGTATGATTTCACTATAGGCAGCATCGACTCGATGGCATCGGAATCATCAGGCGGGTAGTTTTCGACGCCGGAGGACGACAGAGGAAACTCCTGCCACACCAACAGGCCAAGCTCATCACAGAGATTGTAGAAGCGCTCGCGCTCAAGAAACGCGCCGCCCCACACCCGCATAATATTCAGCCCAAGGTCTTTATACAACTCCAGTCGTTTGCGATAGTCCGCCTCAGTCACGTCGGCGTAGTTCGGTCGAATCGGGGTCCAGTTGATCCCCTGCAAAAAAACAGGCCGCCCGTTCACAACACATATCCACGGATCGGCGTGCTCCCCACCCTCGCAGTGCCGCCACGAGACGTTTCGGAACCCGACTCGACGAGTGGCGGAATCAATAGCAGTCCCGGCCTTGTCGAGCAGCACAACATCGACGTCATATAGAGGCTGGTCGCCACACAAATTCGGCCACCATTTATCCACATCCAGCCGATCCCACAAAATACCATTGCTGTTGAACTGCTCGGCGGCGAGGGTTTCCTTGCGTAAGGTGCCGCCATCGCGCTTGAGGCTTATCTCAACAGACGCGCCGTTGACTTTGCCGTTAATTTTAAGCTCGCCGCCGGTCTCCAGGTCGAGGTCTGTGACGCAGCGAAGTTCTGTGATCTCTTTTCCGTCGGTGACCTCGAGATAGATCGATTCGCTAATACCCGTTTGCACCAGTCGGGGAACCCAATCCCAGGTATAATTGAAACGCGCTTTCCACTCGCGCATTCGGGAAGTATAACCATACTGACCAAGCCATCGCGGCGGAAGATCAAACACAATTCTGAGCTTGTTCGCAGTTTCGGCCAGGTGGTTTGTGAGATCAAACACATGCGGCGCAAGGGAGCCTTCAAATGTTCCGACCTCAGTTTTATTCACCAGGATTGTCCCGCGATAGTCCAGTCCCCGGCAGTTGAGGCGGACCTTTTGGCCGGCTTGAATCCAGTCTTGTGGGATGGTCGTCTCGTAGACCCAATGCCGATTCTCCACCCATTCGCAGGCCCGATGATTCAAGCCGATGTTCCAATCAGGTATCAGTCCGGCTTTCAGTAAACTCATCTGCACCGAACCTGGAACCGCGGCGGGAATAGCGGCTACCTCGGCGTTTGGCGATGCTCCTATTTCCATACTCTGCTCAACTCGCCATAACTCAGGCATCCAACCAGACAGCGTCCAATTCAACTGAGCCAAATCGTATCGTTTTCTCATTATTTACTCGTTTTCCAACCCATTTTTGCAGGGATCAATGGAGTCACTCCGAATGCGGATTCCACACCCGGGGTAAATTTCTCGATCAGCTCGAAATTTTCATATGATACACCGCCGGGAATGGCCACATTTGTACCGTAGTATAAGGCCCGGCCATTGACCCGAACGGATATGGGAGCCTTGACGGATTCGGGATATTTGCGCCAATATTGGGTCGCGATAGACGCCTTGCATGTCCACCAGTCGCGAGCGACTTTGACTAAGGCAGGATCGGATTCGTTGGGCGTAATCGCAACTGTGAGTGTGCCGTCCTCCGTTTTGTGAATATTTTCGGCAGGATAGTCCGGTGTCGGGAAAAATCCGTGGCCGGACCGGTCCGGCCAAAGTTTTCGGCTGTCCACGACCTCATCCGCCAGCCACAACAGTCTAGCCCGGGCAAAGTTTCCCATAGTGGCTGTCAGCACACACGACTCCATCGTCGCGCCGGATTTGGCCGAGTAACACTTGAATGCGACTTCGTGAGGCCGATCTTCTCGAAAAGTCGCGAGAATAATCGGTTCCGCGCCATTGTCGAGTTTTTCAACCCGTATGGCTATGCTGAGAGTTAGGATGTCTTTTTCGCCGACTTTGAGCGTGCCGGTTTTGCCCTGGGGGCAGCGCCACGGCGTCTTTGGCGGAGACATATTTTCGATATCATCGACAAACCACAACCGTTTGCCGGGCAGACCATCGAGACTGCTGTGCTCAAGCTCCGATAGCGACCTGTGGCCGTTGACTATCGGTTCGATGGCAATAAAATTTATCCTTGACAGCGCGTCTTTCGGGAAGATATAGGGGGCGTAAATTCTAATTATGCCGCGCGGGCCATTCGGGGATGGCCAAAGCCCAATGCGTATGCCATCCTTAAAACCGATGATCGGTTCAGCGGGGATTTTCGCCGACGGGCGCACCCATATACCATCGGTCACAGGCGCAGCGGATTTACTGGGAAGCACGGCTGCACCCATTGCTACAAAAGAGAGTGCCCATACGGCTGTAATTGTCTTCACCGGCAAACGCCCTCTATTATCCGCTCAGCCACTGGTCGCGATGTGCAGCCACAAAATCATCGTCGTTGAGATGCGGATAGGCGGCATACACGCGGTCGATCTCCTCCATCTGACCAGGGCTAAGATTTTCGTCAGGGTCCAGACACCAAAGGCCCTCAAGCAGCCCCTGCCGACGAAGAACTTCGTGAAGCCCGGCAATGCAGCCCGCGAACGAATTGGCCGCATCGAAGAAAGCAGCATTACAGTCTGTGACCTCTACCGACCTCACGAGCAACTCCTCCGATGCGCCCGCGCCGCTGTCGACAGCATCATGACATTCATCCAGCAGCTCAACCGCCTTTTTGACCCATACGGACCAATGCCCGAGAAGCCCACCAACGATTCGACGCTGGATAGGCTCGCCACCAGCGGGCGTAAATTTGAACGGAGTCAGGAGATCCATAACGATGTTGTCATCGTTTCCAGTGTATAGCGCGACATCGTCGCGGCCGGATTCTATAATCGCGCGCATCACATCGAGAGTATAGTAGCGATTAAACGGCGCCATCTTGATGGCCACCACGTTCTCTATCTCAGCGAATCGCCGCCAAAACTCATACGGCAGCACCCGCCCGCCCACAGCAGGCTGAAGATAAAACCCGATGATCGGAATGACCTCGGAGACCGCTTCGCAATGGCTCACCAATTCGTCAACAGTCTCGTTTTGAAGGGCGGCAAGGCTCAGCAGAGCCGCATGGTAGCCATATCTACGCAATATCTCCGCTTCTGCTGTCGCCTGGCTTGTAGCCCCACAGCATCCGCCTATGCGAATAAGTGGCTGACTTTCCGGCCCGGCGGACTCGTCAAGTCGATCCATTTCATCCTGCCCGAGAGCCAGCAGCGGCTCGAACAGGCCGAATTTTGGGTCCCTGATTGCGAACTGGGTTGTGTGTACTCCTATTGCAATCCCACCGGAGCCTGCTGTGCTGTAGTATCGCCACAAAGCCCGCTGCCTGCGCTCATCCAAGCGTCGATTTGCCGTTAACGCTAAAGGGCTGGCCGGAATAACCCAGCCCTGCGCGAGTTGGTCTCTCAATTGAGCTATTGAAAGCGTCATTCGATCACTCCAAAGAATTGTCCCTCACCCCAACCCTGGGGTTAGTTCACCGGCCGGCTGCCTCATCTCCCACATCCGGCAAATCGCCCTGGTCTCGCACGACCTTATTTAGTATCTATAATGCTCCGACTTAAATGGCCCATCCTTCGGCACGCCGATATAATCCGCCTGCATCTGGGTCATCTGTGTCAGCTTCGCGCCAAGCTTGCTCAGATGCAGCCTTGCCACTTCCTCGTCGAGTTTCTTACTCAGCAGATACACCCCGATCTCATAATTGTTGCTCCACAGATCCATCTGCGCCAGCGTCTGATTGGTGAACGAGTTGGACATAACAAAGCTGGGATGGCCGGTGGCGCAACCGAGGTTTATCAGTCGTCCCTCAGCGAGAAGATATATCGTGTGCCCATCGGGAAATGTAAAAGCATCGACCTGCGGTTTGATATTAACGTGCTTGATTCCCGGCCATTCCTTCAGCCTGTCGACCTCGATCTCATTGTCAAAATGGCCGATATTGCACACGATCGCCTGATCTTTCATCCTGGACATGTGTTCTGCGGTGATGACGTTGCAGTTTCCCGTGGCTGTCACATAAATATCGGCGTGCGGAAGCGCATCCTCGACAGTAGTCACCGTGTGCCCCGCCATACACGCCTGAAGTGCGCAGATAGGATCGACCTCCGTCACCCAAACCCGCGCACGCTGGCCCGCCAGCGACTCCGCCGATCCCTTGCCGCCATCGCCGTATCCGCAGACCAGGGCGATCTTGCCGGAAATCATTACATCGGTGGCGCGTTTGATCCCGTCCACCAGCGATTCTCGGCAGCCATAGATGTTGTCGAACTTGCTTTTCGTCACTGAATCATTGACGTTGATCGCCGGGAAGAGCAATTCCCCTCTTTCGAGCATCTGATATAGCCGATGGACCCCGGTGGTAGTCTCCTCTGAGACCCCTCGCAGGTTCTTTACAATCCTATGAAAGAACGTCGGGTCTTGGGCGAGGGATTTTCGGATCGTATCATTGACTACGGCCAACTCTTTGTTGTCTGTCGGCTCGTCTATGATCGACGCATCCTCCTCCGCTCGATACCCCCTGTGTATCAGCAGAGTGGCGTCTCCTCCGTCATCGACGATCAGAGTCGGCCCTCCTCCATCCGGCCAGGTCATTGCCTTTTTGGTGAACGACCAATACTCCTCGAGTGTCTCTCCTTTATATGCAAATACAGGGACACCGCGCCCGGCCATCGCCGCTGCGGCGTGATCCTGAGTGGAGAATATATTGCAACTCGCCCAGCGCACATCGGCTCCAAGTTCGATTAGGGTTTCGATAAGCACGGCGGTCTGTATTGTCATATGAAGTGAGCCGACGATCCGCGCCCCTGCCAGAGGCTTGGAAGGGCCATACTTCTCCCGAGTGGCCATAAGCCCCGGCATCTCCTTCTCTGCAATAGCTATTTCCTTACGGCCAAACTCCGCCAGGTCTATATCTTTGACGTAATAATCGCATGGCATTACGCTCATCAGTTGATCTCCTCAATCACGTTTACACAACACGACATTATACCACACGTAGAGGTGAGCCACAGTCTACGCTTGCCCGCCGACCACGAGTTCTTTCACTCGAATATGGGGGCCGCCATTATCGACATACATCCCTTGGCCGTTTTTGCCGCACATCCCCG
>JAAYKG010000189.1 GCA_012522555.1 Armatimonadota bacterium | reverse complement strand
CCCGTCAAAGGGCAAGGGATAGGGTAAGGGCGAGGTGGAGCCAGGTTCCCTCTCCTGGGGCGGAAGGGTTAGGCTCAATATTTCCTCTCCTGGGGGGAGATTAGTCCGGAATCACCCTCCACGAGAGCCTGTCGTATTGGCCCGTGGTGGGATAAAACGGTGGCGGAGCGATGGCCAGCCTTGGGTCGTAGCTATAGTCTTTGGCGTATCCGTGGTTGATAGCGCCGCCGCTGATTGTGCCGACTGCGCCTCTTGTGCTCTGGATCAGCCCGCCGAGGACCTTCAGCGTACCTGTATTTCCTTGGTCATAGTAGTTGACGGAGATGCTGCCGTTCACGGTGCTGCTGCCCGCGAGCAGAACGGCGTCGATTTCACGGTTGGGGTGGTTATGTTTTGTGGTTCCGTCGTCGGCGATATTGATGTTCTGCGCCACAAGACCCAGCGTGCCTGCCGCCAGGTTCGCAGTTGCGTTGGAGGCTTTCGTCTTGTCGGGCCGAGTCTTGTAGACCAGATCACCGTCTATTGTGATATTTTTCTTACCCACTGTATCGGTAGCTATAGTGAAAGCTGACCTGCGAGTGATCTTGCCTCCGGAATAGGAGTTATCGGCGATTGTGCCGCTGAGCGAGGTTATGTTGCCGGTGCTATAAATCACCCCGCTGGAAAACGAATTGGCGCTGGTCTGGCTGCCTGGGCCGAGGGCAGTTCCCGATGCGGTAGTTGTGCCATTAGATTTATTATATGTTATGGTAGCCGTTTTTTGCGTCTTTCCCGAGCCTTGGGTGATTGTTACAACTTGATTGCCGCTCGCGTCGACGGACATCGTAATAGCCGCATCCCCCTGAATATACAAGCCCCCCGTATCCACTCCATTTGTCTGTGATGCCTTCAGGTAGACCCCTGTGGTTGTCGGGTACCCCGAATCGCTCCCCCACGCGGCTTTCTTTTGTTCCTCGGTGGAGGGCGGCAGATTTATTTTCTGAATGCCAAGCAGATAGCCACGACTGCCGTTTAGAAACACTTTCTGATAATCAGATTCACTGGACGGGCGGCGTGGATTGTAATTAATAGTGGTGCCGGAAGCGGTTACCTGGTCCAAAAAGATCGGCCTTCGGTAACTCGACCAGCCGTTATAGTCTATTTGGAAATTGGTGCCACCAGTATTGTTACTGTGCACAGGCCCGTCGATTTTGTCGCTGGAGTTCCACCAAATGGCTGATCCGCTGGTGGAAGTCTCGCGATCGGTGAAATAGGCATATTTGCCGAAGGTGGACTGCCGAACCACTACTTGCACCTTCCGTGTATGGCCTTCCACCGTGCCTGTAGCTAAGATCTCATACTTTTTGAGAAACACCCTGTTGTTTTCTTCATCACAGATGATGTTGACTGTCCACGAGCCGGTCGGGGCCGTGCCGATCTGATTGGTGATATTTTGATCTGAAGTTGGAGGCAGTGCCTGGTCTCGCAGCCACAAGACGCCTCTTTCCGCCCCGGATTCGGCAACCTGCAGCGCCGACGAGCGAAGCTGCTGCCGGTTGTTGGAGCGAATTGCCGCGCTGGTCATACTAAGCAGTATCGCGGAGAGGCTTATTATGATGAATGTGGCCCCCGCCACCGCCAGCAGCAACGAACCTCGATTGCCTCGAGCAAATACCGGATTGAAGCCGCGATACTTATTTATAACTGGAACCATACGCCACCTTAATGATTATAATAGTTGCGCATATAGATGACGCGCTGGGTTAGGGTCGTTTCTTTTTTGCCCGTATCCGCATTTTTATATTTGAGGACGTTTTCCTGGGTTGTAATCGTTATCTGGACTGCGTCAGCCCCTAGTTCAGAGTTGACTTCAAACAGCAGCGATGACACATCTTTCCTTATCGGCATCATCTTGCCTTTCCAACTCCACCACAGCCACTTCCCGGATCGACCCATTGCGCCGCTGCTATCTGAGAGATAGAAATTCATTGGGTTTGCCGTGTCGGACTCTGCTCGGTCGTAGTGATCCCCAACAGTTTCCGGCAAAATGACGCATAACCGATGCCCGCTGGAAGGGCCACTATCATAGATGT
>JAAYKG010000188.1 GCA_012522555.1 Armatimonadota bacterium | reverse complement strand
TATAATTTCTGAGGCTGTCGTATATTGTCTGATAGCGAGAAGTGGGGATTGTCTTGGGTTATTTATATCTTGCGTTATCTACAGCGCTCATTACCGTATGGGCGCTTTGTTACAAATTTGCTGTACGTTATAAGTGCGACCTGCTCGGGGTCAACTTTTGGCTGTATGTAGGCTCCACAATTGTCGTAGCAGCATATTTTTATACCACAGGCTGCAAGTGGTCGAATGCAGCTGCTATTTTGGGAGTCGTTTCAGGTGTGGCTTGTTTCGTTTCGACGGTAGCGTTTTTCTATCACATTCGCACAGGTGTACTAGCGGTTTCATGGACGGTCATCGGATTGGCGCTCGGTTTTCCTGTGTTGGCGTCAATATTTGTCTGGCATGAAAACCCATCGCTTAAACAGATTATAGGTCTGGTTTTGATCCCGATAGCATTTGTTCTTTGCAATCCCGGCAAAGAAAAGGAGACCAGCAAATGAGTTTGTTTTTGCTACTAGTTGCATTTGTGCTGACCGGGGTGACCTCCATTTCCAACACTTCGCTGATCCCCCTGAAACTCAAAGCGTTTCGAGGGTTATATTTGTTGGGTTTGTGGGGATCGGGCGTCGTGCTTGGCTTGATCACCATGGCCATCACAAAGCATCGATCCGATAAGAACGATATTTCTATCGGCATGGTAATGGGAGTTGGCGGAGCCATAGCAATGATATTGCTGCTGCTATCGCTAAAGACTACTCCCGCAATGGTTGCGTTTCCGGTCCGCAGTTGTGGCAATATCGCCATCACCGCCGTCATCTCGCTGCTCGCCTGGAAGGAGCGGCTATCCTTGCGGCAGTGGTTGGGGATAGCGTTTGGTTTGGTGTCTATATACTTGCTTGTTTAGCTGTGATGAAATCACTAACCGGTGTTGCGATGGTCTCGCTTGGTGTGGTATAATATTTTCAAGACAGATTGTGAAAGGTGAACTGATGAAGGCAGGAATTCATCCGAAATACGATAAGGCGCAGGTAACATGCGCTTGTGGAAATAGTTTTGAAACCAGATCTACGGCTGGCGACATCCGTGTGGAGATCTGCTCGGCTTGCCATCCGTTCTATACGGGCAAGCAGAAGATCCTCGACACCGAGGGCCGCGTGGAGAAATTTATGGCCAAATATGGCATGAAAGATAAGGAAAAGAGCGAAGGCAAATAACGATTCTAAGTGTCAATAGTCGGGAAGCGGTTCGGACGGCCATAGTCGGGCCGCGAGTCGCTTCCTTTGTTTTTGCATCTTTCTGACACGGCCAGGCTGAGGATTATACAGTTGTCTGAAAAGAAACCAGAGTTCCATTATGGCGGCCAAGCGGTAATCGAGGGCGTGATGATGCGCGGGCCGAAGGATTTTGCGGTCGCTGTGAGACGCTCAAACGGGGAGATCGTCTCGACTGTTGAGAATGTCGAAACCACGTTCGCCAAGCTGGCTTGGATGAAAAAGCCGTTCTTGCGTGGAACGCTGGCGCTTATCGATGCGATGGCTCTTGGCATAAAGGCCCTCAAATATGCCACCGATATCGCTATGAAAGACATCACAGCGGAGGAGCAAGCCAAGCAGGGCAAAGAACAGGCCGTCTCCGAGCCTAAGGGCGTCAACGATATGACTGTCGGCGCGATTATGGTGCTGGGCCTGTTGGGCGGAGTTGCGTTGTTTTTCTTTATACCGATTCTGCTTACAAAACTGCTCAATCAACGTATTGACGTGCCATGGCAGTTGACTGCCATCGAAGGCGTCATAAAAATCGGACTGTTTGTGGGCTACGTGGTGGCTATCTCGATGTTGAAAGATATTCGGCGGGTGTTTCAATACCACGGCGCCGAACATAAGACCATAAATGCATATGAAGCCGGCGTAGAGCTAAATGTGGATAATGTCCGGGACTACACGAAAGCTCACGTTCGGTGCGGCACCAGTTTCATTCTTGTCGTTCTCGTGACCGGCATATTGATATTTATGCTGATTGCCGACCACCTCCCGTATGGCAGCCTGACCCAGCACCAGGGGACTATGAAGATCCTTTCCTCTTTCATAAGGTGGGGTTATAAGCTTGCGCTGCTGCCTTTTGTGGCGGGTATCTCGTACGAAATAATCCGATTGGCCGGCAACTGCAAAGAATCTGTCTTTACAAAGCTGATGTTGCTGCCGGGGTTGCTGATGCAAAAGATAACCACGCGCGAGCCGGATGACGATATGATCGAGGTCGCGATAACCTCACTAAAAGGTGTTTTGGATAAAGAAGAATTGGCGAAAGCGGAGCTTAAACAAGCGGCCGATAGCGCATAACCGATAGTAATATGTTCGAAAAATTAGCGGAAGTAGAAGAAAAATACGAGTCGCTGGAAAGCAAACTCGGCGACCCCGACGTCGTGCGAGATCAAAAGGCATATCAGCAAGTCGCCAAGGCCCACTCAGATTTATCTGATCTGGTGGGCAAGTGGCGTCAGTATAAGCAAGCCCGCATTCAGCTTACCGAAACTGAGGAACTGCTGTCAGAAAAGCTGGACGAAGAAATGCGAGACCTCGCACAAATCGAGCTTGACGAGCTTAAAGACAAAATTGCGGCTTACGAAGACGAACTGCGCGTTATGCTTATCCCGAGAGACCCGAACGATGATAAGGACGTAATAGTCGAGATTCGGGCGGGGACCGGAGGGGAGGAATCCGGGCTGTTTGCTGCGGATTTGTTGAGAATGTATACTCGATACGCCGAGCGCCACGGTTGGCAGACAGAACTTCTTAGCTCCGTGGATACGGGAATAGGCGGCTACAGCAAGGCGGTGCTTGGCATAAAAGGCAGGGGCGCGTATAGCCGATTAAAATTTGAGGGCGGGGTGCATCGGGTTCAGCGGGTGCCGGTTACTGAATCCAGCGGCCGCATCCATACCTCCGCCGCCACGGTCAGTGTGCTGCCGGAAGCCGATGAGATCGATGTGCAGATAAACAACGACGATCTTGACATCGATACATATCGTTCATCCAGCGCGGGAGGCCAGAACGTACAGAAAAACGAAACAGCCATTCGTATCACGCACAAACCTTCCGGAATAGTTGTCACCTGCCAGGACGAGAGATCGCAACTGCAAAATAAACTGCGCGCAATGCGCATGCTCAGGACACAACTCTACGAGCGCGAGATACAGGCGCAGCAAAGCGATGTGGTGGAAAAACGGCGGTCTATGGTTGGCTCGGGGGATCGCAGCGAAAAAAGCCGCACCTACAATTATCCTCAAAACAGGATCACAGACCATCGGATCGAGCATACAATTTATAATCTGCCGGCATTTATGGACGGCGAAATCGACGATATGATCGATCGATTGAATGCCGCCGACCAGGCCGAAAAGCTCAAAGTGGAAAACTGAATTGATTAACAGCGTTGCTGAAGAGTTAGCAGCGTCCATTGTCAGACTTCGCGACGCAGGCGTCGAATCCGCCCAATTGGAAGCCCAACTGCTGCTCGCGCATGGGTTGCAGTGCTCGCGACTCGATATCATCACCCATCCGGAACGACTCTTATCCGCCGAGGAGCTTTCATCGTTTCGTGATATGATCGACAGACGAGCGCAGCGCTGCCCTTTCGCATATATCATCGGCCACCGAAAGTTTTTCGGCCTGCAACTGATCGTTACCCCTGCTGTGTTGATCCCGAGGCCTGAGACTGAGATACTCGTCGAGGAGGTTTTGCGCCGCATTCCGGATCACGCCATAATGGCCGATGTAGGTACCGGAAGCGGAGCGATTGCAGTCGCGGTGGCAGTCAGTGTCCCCAAATCCGAAATTTGCGCAATTGATTTGAGCGAAGAGGCGCTGTCGGTCGCTTGCGCAAACGCTGTGAAGCATGGTGTGGCGAACCGGGTAAATACACTGCAGGGTGATTTGCTCGAGGGCCTGTTTCCCGGCCAGATTCGATTTGACGTTATAGTGTCGAATCCGCCATACATACCGACGAGAGATATTGACACCCTTGAAATCGAGGTGCGCAGCGAGCCTTTGCAGGCTTTGGACGGCGGCGAAGATGGTTTGGACATCTACCGAAAGTTGTTCGTTCAGGCGTTGAATTTGACGGATTTGATTATTGTAGAGATGGGAACCGGCCAGAGTATGGCGATTGCTCGGATAGCAAATGAGGCCGGGTGGGGCGCGATCGAACTCATCCGCGATCTTGCAGGAATCGAAAGGGTATTGGTAGCACGACCATGATGACGATCAAAGTGGACATGAATAATCCCGACATGGCAGCGATTCGAAGCGCGGCGGATGCTCTGCGGCGCGGCGAGCTGGTGATCTACCCGACAGAAACAGTCTATGGTCTCGCGGCGGATGCTTCCAACGAGCATGCCATAAAGGCGGTGTATGACGCCAAGGGTCGGCTGGATAACCATCCTCTTCCTGTTCAAGTCGGTTGCGTGGAGGATGTTTTTAAGGCGGTGGAGTATATGTCACCGGCTGCGCGGAGATTGGCTGAATTATATTGGCCGGGGCCGTTGACGATGATTCTGGCAAAAGGGGCGAACTTACCCGCTTTGGTGACGGGCGGCGGAAACACTGTCGGGGTTCGGATTCCGGATCATCCGATTGCGCTTGCTTTGCTGAAGGATTTTGGCGGGCCGATAATAGCGACGAGTGCAAACGCTACTGGTAATCCTGCGCCGACTACCGCGGATGATGCAATTCGGGAGGTTGAGGAGAGCGTGTCGGTTGTGTTAGAC
>JAAYKG010000022.1 GCA_012522555.1 Armatimonadota bacterium | reverse complement strand
GATTCCACTTTGTGCCAAAGTTAAGCGAACCAGTGGTATTGCAATCGCCAGCATCATAGGAAACGGGCTGTTTACCGCCCCACAGACCATCCTGGATTGCTGTCCCCATTCCTGTAGAAACATAGGGGTAAAGGTATAGGTTGGCCTCGTCGAGGCCGTTAGTGTCGGACAATGCTGTGGAGCTGTAAGGGCCGAGGATCGTCCATTTGTTTAGATATGACCAGCGATCACCCTGATACAGTGTCTGACCGATCATGTTATAAGATGAACCCTTAATGTTGCAGGTGTGGGTATCGTCGTTCGCGTTGATTCTTAGCCCATCTTGAGTGGCTACATCAGTGAGAGCCCCAGACCACAGCGTGATCCACTCACAGCCTTGATTGCAAGCGCTGTATGTGCGCGCTGTTGGACCAGTGACCGTGCCGGCCTGGTTGATGCAGCGAGCAAGCGGATATGTGGTGCTGCCACTAAACCAACCTGGGCGCCAAAACTGCTGCTGTACATAGCCGCGCCCGGCATAAGTAAAGCCATACTTCCACTGCGCCCAAAAACCGCGCGCGGTGCCATCTGCATAATAAGGAACGCAGTACCAGTAGGTCTTACTGCAACTGGTTCCTTGTGCCCAAGCGGTCTCCCCCCCCGAACTAGTGGGATTCTTTTCTCCGGAATTTGCCCACCAAGCGAGAGCGGGGGTGGCCGCCATAGCGATCAATATGCACGCGCATACGGATAACGCTATGAAAAGTCTACGTGTGTTAATACCCATTCCATAACCCTCCATTCAGCCGATAAAAATAGGATTTTTCGGCATATTGAGATGTAGATGTGCTGAAGATTCCCAGTGGAACAGAGATAACGAGACGGCACGATTACGCCTACAAACCTCCCCGTCAGACACAAACACTGACGGACGACGCGTTCCCTAAACTACCCGCCCAATTCGTCTGCCACCCACTGCAAAACAAACAAATCCACGTTCAGCTACCAACAGTATGCGTGATTCCTGTCAATCGGTCAACCGGTAAGATTACCGGGTTTGGACAAACACCGACGCAAAATAGTATTACTGAGCGCTTATATTTATATTTCGGTCGACTGCTCGAGCAATTGCCTTCAACTTTTGGGTCAAAACAGCGAATTTTTCGGGTGTAAGCGATTGCGGGCCATCACTCAGTGCACGCGCAGGGTCATTGTGCACCTCGATCATAACTCCGTCGGCTCCCGCTGCGACCGCCGCGCCGGCTATAGAATCGACATATTCCCAGTGCCCTGTCGCATGGCTGGGGTCAAGCATTACGGGCAGATGCGTCCAATGTTTGAGAACGGGTATGGCATTGATATCGGTGGTATTTCTCGTGGAATCTTCAAAGGTGGTAATGCCGCGCTCGCAAAGTATGACGTTTGTGTTGCCTTCGGATATGATATACTCCGCCGACATAAGCAAATCGCGGATTCTGGAGCCTAAACCGCGCTTGAGAAACACAGGATGGCCTGTGGAACCAACCTTCTTCAAAAGCGCATAGTTTTGCATATTACGCGTGCCGATCTGGAGCATATCTGCATATTCGCACACCAAATCGACCTCGTGAGTATCCATAACCTCAGTGACCACAGGAAGCCCGGTCTCTTCCCGAGCCTTAGCCAGTATACGCAAACCTTCTTCGCCCAAGCCTTGGAAACTGTAAGGCGATGTTCGCGGTTTGAATGCGCCGCCGCGCAACATCCTTCCGCCGGCAGCTTTGATTTGATGCGCCAGGCGAATCATCTGCCCCTCTGATTCGACGCTGCACGGCCCTGCCACAACCACTACCTCGTCCGCTCCGACCTCGACATCACCCACCCTGACCACACTCCCCGACGGATGGTATGACCGCGACGCCAGTTTCCATAAATCGGAGATAAGTTCAACTCTCGCTACGCCGTTCATCGCCTTGAACTGATCGATGAGATCGGCCTTACGTACGTCAAGCTCGCCCAGCACCGCGATCACTTTGCGCTCTACACCCGGGTTCATAAAGGGCCGAAAGCCGATGGCGGCGATCTCTTCTTGAACTGTGTTAATATCTTCTTCAGTTGCCGATGGGCTCATTATAATGATCACGGTTGAGACCTCCTGAGTATGTCATTATAGTATAACATAATTTGAATGGATGACGAAGATATTTTAAGACAACGCTCGAATCAAAGTGGAGGAAACAGGTCAGCCTTCCCGTGATATTACGAAAGCCGCAAGAGCGGTCAGGGCTTCCGTGTATATAGAACTCTGCAGGCCGGAAATGTGTTTAACGGCCTCTTCGGCACAATTGACAGCCACCGATTTTGCCTCATTCAAACCGCCGCTCGAGACTACAATAGCGGCTATCTCCTCGGCTTCAGAGATCGAAAATGATCCCTTGGATAATCTGTGCCGCAGCGAACCATCTTCGCTATAACGAAGAGCCAGAAGAACAGGGAGGGTGAATTTGCCGTGCATCAGGTCGGCGCCGATTTCTTTGCCGGTCAGGCTGCGGTCCCCCGCTATATCGAGAACGTCGTCGATGATTTGGAACGCCAGGCCAAGCTGGGTTCCATATCCGCGCAGCGCCTTGCAAGTGGCCAAATCGGCTCCCGCTAGCAGTGCGCCGCATTGGCAGCACGAACCCATAAAATCAGCGGTCTTTCCGTCTATTATTCGCCAGTAGTCAGCTTCCCACAGCGCAAGATCACCTTCGTCGGATGCCTGCAATATCTCGCTTTCCGTCATTCGCACAGCAGTCGACGATAGAGTTTGCAATATTTCCTGGCTGCCGTGCACACACAAGAGGTTGAATGCTTTTGATAACAAATAGTCTCCGCCGAGGACACTGATTTTGTTGCCAAAGCGATCGCCGGCAGTGGCCGCCCCTCTCCTCTCGGAGCTTTCATCGATAACGTCATCATGAACAAGCGACGCCATATGGACAAGTTCGGTTGCCGCGGCCAAATACGCCATCTGATCGAGATCGCATCTGTCACACGCAAGAGCGCTCAACACCAGCAGGCTGGGGCGAATCCTCTTCCCTCCTGAACTAAGCAACTGATTGGCGAGATCAAAAGCAGTCACTATATCAGAGTCAATTACCGATTGCAGGGTCCGCTCGACGTGGCTCATTTCGTTCGCAATCACCGAGGACCAATCGCTACTTGCCAGACTATAGTCGCTATATAACGGAGAAATGCCCATTAACCAACCTTTGTACCAATATGCACGCACACAGCGCCGAACATCAAATCCGAGATCGTTATCTCAACAAGGCCGCATTTGCTGAACTTTCGGGCCATCTCCTCTCTCGACAAAAACCACTTTGCCGAGTGCGGCAAATATTCATAGGCCCACTTCCTGGCCCCCATAACCAGCGCGGCATAGGGGGTGAGCACGTGAAAATACAGCTTCCACGGCAGCCTCAACAGCTTCGAACGCACCTCGGAAGTCTCCAGACAAACCAGCCTGCCCCCAGGCTTCAATACTCTGGACATCTCGGCAAGTCCTGCGTCTATATCCGCAAGATTTCTTACCCCAAAACCCACACTCACACAATCGAACGAATCGTCTGCGAAGGGAAGTTCACACGCGTTGGCAGTTATGAAGTTAATATCCCGAGTGCGAAGCCGCACGGCTTTTTTCTCAGCCAGCTCAATCATCGCCTCAGAAAAATCCACTCCCACAACGTAACCCTGATCCCCAACAATACGGCTCAGCTCAAACGCGAAGTCCCCTGTCCCGCAGCAACAGTCCAAAGCGCAATCCCCCGGCTTGAGCGCAGACTTGGACACTGCAAATCGTCTCCACGCCCTATGCCGGGAAAGGCTCAGGATATTGTTCATGCGGTCGTATTTATCTGCAATAGCAGAAAAGAGGCTCTCTATATAAGCCTCCCTCTCGCTGTGCGCAGGAACGTTGCCCATACTCACCAACCCACGGCATTATAAAACGGATTATACCCAGCAGTCAACGCAAATACAGACATTCGCCGACTGGTTTGGGCTTCTCTGAAGGATTAAGCGAGCCTGCGGACTAATAGCAAGCTGATATATAATATTCAACCTCATCAACAGGAGTCTTCAATTGGCAAAAACGGCGATGGCAGTGGTCGCACATCCCGACGACATCGAGCTTATGATGGGCGGGACTTTCATAATGCTCGGGCTGGCTGGTTATGAGCTTCATTATATGACTATCGGCAACGGGTCGTGCGGGTCCGCTACAATGGACGCTCAAGAAACGGTGCGGGTCCGCAGCAGAGAAGCTCGCAGCGCGGCTGAGTTGGTCGGCGCAACCTACCATGAGCCGCTTGTGCCGGATATAGAGATTCTCTACGAGCAGCCGCTTCTTCGCAGGTTGTGCGCGATAGTACGAGAAGTTCGGCCGGAGATATTGCTTTTACCGTCTCCGCAGGATTACATGGAGGATCACATGACAGCGTCGCGATTGATGGTGACAGCCGCTTTCTGCCGCGGAATGCAAAACTATCGGACAGATCCGCAGATCCCGCCGATTTCTGATGATGTGTGTCTCTATCACGCGCTGCCGTGGGGATTGCAAGATCAGTTGCGGAATCAGATCTCTCCGGACTTTTATGTGGATATTACCTCCGTGATGGAGAAAAAACTGGAAATATTGGGCTGTCACAACAGCCAACGCCATTGGCTGGATGATAGTCAGGGGATGGATAATTATTTGAGCACGATGGTGGAGATGTCCGCTGCGGTCGGCAGGATGTCCGGGGTGTTTGAGTATTCAGAGGGCTGGCGAGTGCATTCTCACCTCGGCTTTGGGCCGGAGGATTTCAATCCGCTGCGCACGGCGCTTAGCGCTCATATCGTAAATAGGGAGGACAGATAAATGTCTAGAGCTATCAGTAAGATCGCGCCTGATTGGTGGGATTATATGACCCTTGATAAGGATATCCTCGATGATGCGGCAAAATTGACGCCGGAGGATATGCTGGGGCTTTCTCGTGAGGGGTTCAAAGTGGTGTTTTATGATTCACTCGAGGAGTTTTATTGTGCGGAGGCGCTGGAATATATCGAAGCCTGGCAGCAGTCGACACCGGATAACCCCGTCGGAGTCTGTGGGCCAATCGGGCCTACGGAGCAGCTTCCGCTGGTTGCGCGCATAGTCAACTCAATCGGACTAAATCTAGGTGATTCTCATTTCTGGGGTATGGACGAGTGGGTCATAGACGGCAAGGTTGTGCCGGAGGATCACCCGCTTTCTTTTGAGCGCACAAATCATGAGCTGTGTTTCGATCGGATCAGACCCGAGTTAGCAATGCCGGATACTCATCAGCACCACCCGGGCGTTGACCCTTCGGAATATATCGCGAGTTGGGAGGGAGTGAGGTGCGCAGTGATGCAGGGCGGCCAGGGAGATGTCAAGCACTGGGCGTTCAATGACCCTTTTAAGCGCGAAGGCGAATATAAAGATAATCCCCCCACCCCGGAGCAATATTTGCAGTTGTCCACGCGGATAGTGGACCTGCACCCGGCCACTATTATGCAAAACGCGCGGACATCCGGCGGCGGTAAAGTCGATATCGTGCCTAGCCGCGCAGTTACGGTGGGGCCGGTGCAGACCTGGAAAGCTGAGAAGGTCTCGATATGGCAGGCCGGCGCACATGATAACCCGTTTGGGCAGCGATTGACCACTTTGATGATCGGCAAGAAGATCCCGGACAGCGCGGTTCCGATGTCTTTGTTGGCTCTGCATCCGAACGTGCAGTTTAATTTTTATCGCGGCGGAATCGGCACGTGTGAGGTCGAAATGCACTAGAATCGGCCCCACGGCAGCTCATACCAAGGTTTCAAAACGCATCTTTCATGGGGACATTTGCCTCATCAGCCAGTAATTGGGTGGCTATGGCATAGTTTGTGCAGCCTGTGTTTGACGGCTGGCCTGTATGTCTCTACAGGTTGGTCTCCTTTGGAGGGAGCGTGGAATAAATGGTAAAGTGCTTCTGGTGTGGAGCAGAGAACAAACGACACCAGGACACATGCCGCGTCTGCAATCGAAAGCTGCAATGGACAACGTTTTTTCGGAGTATGTTGCGCCCATCCGTAGGGTGCCTGCTAGGGAGCAAAACAGCTAGTTCGACTGCTGATGCAGCGACGCGGCTAAGAACGGTGTAGTGTTGTTCGATGCTGTAAAGAACTGTTGGGCCGGGGTATATTATCCGGCCCATTCTTTTGTACTTAGGAGTTCAGCAGGCCGATGAAACTGGTCGGGTGTTCGTGACGTATTTCTCTGCGCGGCTTATCCGCTTCGTGACGATAGGTTACATTCGACTCATACGGCGGCGTGGGGAGTATGATTTTGAACTCGCCTTTCGCGAATCGCTGCGCGGCTGTTTTAGCTCCTTGTTCGATCAGTTTTCGAGCACGCCTGGGCTGGAGGTGGACTGCCCCGGCATTGCGGACTCTGTATTGATCGGGATCGCATTCCTCTCCTGCTCCAACAGCTACCCCTCGTTTCACGCTAACTGTCTCGATGCCGGGTATGAGAGAGTATGCTTCAACTGTAAAAGCCTCGTCACCCGAGCCGAATATTGAGGGGATCCCCAACTCCGCAGCGCAAAAAGCAAACATTCCAAACTCGCCGATGGACAGGCCATTTACGGAATAATCGATTTTGTTCATGCTCCCAGTATGGCACAAATGCGCCTTTTCCGTGCCGGCTTTGGCATGTTGCCCAACCCAGGCGACAGCATCGAAAGAAGTGTCGATGCCAAACGGCCAGGGGCCAACCCATCCTCTGGAGAGCTGCGCATCTTCATCGAGCAGCCGGATATCGATGGCCCCGCAGCCGTGTCCATCGATCACAAAAAACTCGTTCGCCCCACCGCTCCTGAAACCGTTGATAGCCGCGTTCACTTCCTCAGTCAGCAGTTCCTTTGCAATCTCGTAATATCGGCTGTGGGAGTGGCACCAGTTGACGGAATCGATCACTCCGGCCACACCCTCCAGATCGGTCATAATTGCGATCTTCATCGCTATCTCCTTCTCTCACCCATTATCCCGTGAAGCGATATTTCAATAGCGTCCAGATGCACTCCACCCCGTCCTTCCAGGTGATCTTTTTGCCTTGTGCGTGGGTTCGCGCCTCATACCATATCGGCACTTCCACGTATCGATAGCCGCGCTTCAACAAACGCGCAGTGACCTCCGGACAGAACTCGAAACGGTTACATCTCAATTCTATGCTTTTTAAGACCTCTGTTCTGAACGCCTTGTAACAAGTAGCCTCATCGGACACTTTTACTCCATACAGCAAACTAGCCAGCGCGGCAAAAACTTTGTTGGCGATGTAGTTGATCAGCCGCATCTTCGGCTTGCCTCGCAGAAATCGGCTGCCGTAGACCACATCTGCGTCTCCATCCACAATGGGTTGAATCAGGGCGTGATAGTCGTTGGGGTCATATTCGAGGTCGGCGTCCTGGATCAACACAATATCGCCGGTGACTTCTTCAAGAGCGCTGCGAATCGACTTGCCCTTGCCCTGATTTTGATCGCTTTCAACGAGGATTATATCGGCTTGCCGGTTCAGGAACTCCCTGGTGCTGTCCGTAGAACAATCGTCTGTGACGATTATCTCTTTGTCGAGGTCAATCTCCCGCACCCGCCGCAGCACTTCTTCGATGGTGTCGATCTCGTTATATACAGGTATGATTACGCTCAGCTTCATTTGATTAAGTATACAACGGCGGGAGTGGTTTCGTCACCGTAGACTAATTCGAGACGTCCCAGGTCAATCGATTCGTATATCAGCGCGGCAGCGCCGGTCGCGTTATCGCGAGTCGGAAATGTCCGGCGGTTGATCATTATATAACTGATTTTATGTGATCGCAGGTTCGATAGAAAGTCATCTGCAGATCTGAATTCTTTCGTAAAAGCAACGTTGTGTCCCGGATCGGCCCATACATAAGGCCGGTCGAGATAGAACCCGCGAGTGTCGCCAAATAGAGCAACCTTGGCGTCTTTGGGGGTATTTTGGTTGATCCACTCCTGCGCGGAATATATCGGCAGGGCGCGGGATAGATATTGCTGTTGGGTTTGCATTCCAAATACGAACGGGCCGGCTTGAGCAACCAGGCCTGATAACGTGAGCGCCCCAAACGCCGCAGTGGCTCCAAAAATAGTATACACCGTTGTGCGAAGCAGCTTGAGATGCTCGGCTCTGTGGACCACTGCCGCGATTAATATTGCCAGAAGCGCGAAAGTCGGGATCAAATATCTGCTCTGCTGAGTCAGGAAAAACCAGATCACCACTTGAGCCACAGCAAATATACCAAGCCCGACAAATTTGCGATCCTTATACGGGAAAATCAGCAGCAGCGGTATCATCACCAAAAGAATCGGGCCGACAAACAGGCCAGCGGTGTCATAGAAGCGCTCTGAGTGCATCGTCAAGTCGTAGGGAATGCGAAAAAACGATGCCAGACTGTGGCCCGTTCCGAATTTCGCTTGAAGCATTGTATAGTTTTGTGCAAGTTTAATGCTCCAATCTTTGCCACCAAATACGCCATAGAAGAACGGATAGACGGGGTTGCCTGTGTAGAACAGAGTTTTAAGATACCACGGCGAGCAGGCCAGAATCGCCGCTATACACAACGTAAGCCCGCCTTTCCACTCAAACTGCCGCTTTGAAAGCCAGCAATCCGCAATAAGCCAAATTGCTAATAGCGGGAACAACGCCAGGGCAGTCATCTTTGTCGACGCTGCAAACCCTGCCGCAATACCGCATCCTATGATTGAATATCGTGCAGGTTTGTCTAAGTATTCTAACAATAGATATACAGCAACCACTGTGTAAAGCGCGGTTGCCAGATCCACATAGGCCGTGGTAGCCTCCCACATCACGATCGGCATGCCGGCAATTATCAAGGCAGCCAACGGTGCAGCTTTTGCGGAGAAATGTTTTCTGACCAACATCACCACAGCTAACACCAGCAGCACTCCGTAGAAATAGTGCACCAGTTTCGCCCCGATAGGATCGCCTACCGAAAGCGCGGGCAAATAGAGCATCTCCACCAGGAAAGGAAAATTGGAATGCGAGGAATAGTCTATATAATAGAACCCGCCGTGCTGCAGATATAATTTAGGAACAGCCAAATGATACGCCAGCGAATCCCAATCTCCGTCGGATGGTGGGGCGAGAGCAGGAATCAGCACTATTAGGGCAATGATGATTAGAACGCCGACCCAAAGTCCGCTTTGCCAGGATAACAAGCGCCGCGACTTCAGGCGATTCATCAGCGACATGCCGCCCTCTCGCACCAAACGCATGCCGACTATAGCGAAAACCAGGCACAATACAACCGGGCGGCTTATTTCATCTCCGGAAGAATGCAGCAATCCCCCGGCCGCAGCAGCGAAAAAGACCAGCGAGAGCAGACCCAGCCCCATCGACACATCGAGCACGAACCTGTCCAGAAACGGCGATTTGTTGTCTCGCCATAACCTGCTCCCGATGCGCCCCAGACCAGCGCCGGCCAATATGATTAAGAATAATATCCAGATGCCGTTCACGTTTCCTCTACGCCTTTCCCAGAGAGATTAGTTCGCTTTCGATCTCAACCTCTCCCGCATCAATGCCGATATCCACCTTGCGAACATAATGTGCATACATCCCGGAATGCAGTATGGCGGTCGAGTCAATTCGGCTGTTTTCGATGGTGTGTGTATGGCCGCCGAGTATGAGATCAATGTTTGGCGATGCCTGCGCAATCTCGCGATCACTGCTGATGCCGATGTGTGTCAGCGCGACGAGCAAATCGCACTCTTTTTTCAGGCGGGCTGCTATCTCGACGGCTTCGTCAATCGGCTGCACGAAATAATAGTCCGCCATTTTTTTCACCATCATCCGCTCGGTGATACACGGCACAGACAAACCGAAAACACCGACTCGCACCCCGACATCGAATATCACCGACGCTTTTACCGCATCAGCCGTGCGGTTTTTGTCAGATCGAAGATTCGCACTGAGAACGGGAAACTGCGACCTAGACGTTTTAGAGTTCAAACCCGCCGATAGGAAATGAAATTCGCGGTTGCCCATGCACATCGCGTCGTATCCAGCCGAGTTCATCAGATCGAGAATCGGCTCTCCACCCAGCCGCCAATATATATTGCCTGACCAGATAGCATCGCCCGAATCCAAAAGCAGAGAGTTTGGGTGGGAGGATTTAATTTCGCGCAAACGGTCGGCCAGGCGTGGGGTCAGTTTGTTGTGCATGTCTGAGGTGTGAAATATCGTCACCCTCGGCATCAGGCGACCGCCTCCGGTCCGATCTCGCCTTGTTGCTCGCGTTGTAGCTCGTCAAGGAAGCTCTCCACCGCTGAATCCCATTCCCCACGGGCCTTCAAGATCATCTCGATGACCTCACGAATCGCGCCGTGACCTCCGCTGCGCTGCGTGATAATATCGGCTCGCTCCTTCACTTCATCACAGGCGTTGGCGACAGCGACTGCCACTCCGGCAAGATCAAGGGCAGGAAGATCGTTAAGGTCATCCCCTACATAGGCGATTTGATCCATATGCAGCTCGTGCTTTGCGGCGAGGTCTTTCAAAGCCTCGGTTTTGAACCTCGCCCCCTGGTATACATCGGTCACATCCAGCGATCTCGCCCGGTCGGTGACCGCTTCGGAAATATTCCCTGTGATCCAGGCCACACCCAGTCCGAAGTTCATCGCCAGCCTGATGCCCAGCCCGTCATAAACGCTGAAATGTTTGATCTGATGGCCATTAAGCACGATCATCTCCCCGGAAGTCAACGTGCCGTCCACGTCCATCGCCAGCATCTTGATTTTGCGAAGTTTGTCGATCATCAGACGATACCCGCCGCGACCAGGTCCTTGAGCATAAGCATGCCCACCGGTTTGCCGTCCAGCATAACCGGCATCTCTCCGATTTGCCTAGGCGGGCCTTCCATTTTGCGCAATCCTTCGGTTGCCAGTCTATCCGGTGATATGGTGCGCGGGTTGGCGCTCATAACCTGGGAAGCTAATCTGGACAATGCTTTTTCGTCGTTGAGAAGCGCCCGACGGACATCTCCGTCGGTGATAATTCCAAGCAATAGACCTTTCCCATCGACCACACACGCGGCTCCGGCGCCGGCTCGAGTGATCGCAAATAGCACGTCGCGCAAAGCCACATCGGATTGCACTACAGCCACCTCGTCCCCGGAGCGCATTACATCGCTGACTCGCAGCAGCAATTTCCGGCCAAGCGCGCCGCCTGGGTGGTATAGCGCATAGTCCTCGTGGCTAAACCTGCGAGCTTCCATAACCGCAAGCGCGAGCGCATCGCCAAGGGCAAGTTGAACAGTCGTGCTGGTTGTGGGGGCCAAACCCAGCGGGCAAGCCTCACGTTCGACTGACGTATCGAGGACTATATCCGCACATCCGCCCAAACTTGAGCTTGGTCTGCCAACCATCGCGATCAATTTAGCCCCGATTCGGCCTATCGCCGGCAGAATATGTGCGATTTCCTCCGATTCGCCGCTGTTGGATATAGCCAGCACGATATCAGCGCTAGTAACCATCCCCAAATCCCCGTGTATTCCTTCAGCGGGATGCAAAAATAAGGACGGGGTTCCGGTGCTGGCGAACGTGCCGGCCAATTTACGGCCTATTGCGCCGGATTTGCCCATCCCCGTAATCACCAGCCTGCCACTACAGCCTAGCACCGCTTCAACAGCGAGCGCAAACGACGAATTAAGCCTGCCACACATCGCAAGCACAGCCTCACCCTCAGCCTGGAGGGTGGCTATGGCACGGGCAAAGGCCCTTTGTTTGTCTTGTTCAGTAAAATCTTGAGGAGTCATTTCACAAATTATAGCAGAGATACGAAGCGCGGGGAATAGACCGACTGGCTTTGCAGGGCAAGTTCAGGTGCGCCCGTTTGTTTGATACAACGCATGGGTATGAATTTATCAAGCAACACTGACACAGAAAGAAGGACCATGCTATGGCTGTCGCAGCAAAACTCAGCGCTTTACGCATCAAGGCCAATATTATCGCCGACGAAATAATAGGACTGATGGATGTTGAGGTTGACGTGGAAGACCATGTGGCCTTTTTACAGGGCCAGGTCCAGACCCGCGAACAAAAGCAGCGCGCCGAGGATCTCGCCTATGAGATCGAGGAGATCGACGAAGTAATTAACAATATTCGGGTTATGCGCTCCCCAGGAGTGCCTCGCGATGCACACCTCGGCTATAGTTTGGCGGAAAGCGGCATCAGAGAGACTCCATTTGCCATAGGAGGAGAGATTGCCGGCCCTGGGTCGGATATGGCCGCCAGCGAACAATTCCCGGGAGAGTTCAGTGACGAGGAGTTGATGAAATCCGTCCGGCACAAACTCGACACCCAAAGCCTCATGGATGCGTCGAACGTGTCCATAAGGTCGGTGAACCAGATCATCTACCTCGAAGGCTCAGTTGACGGCGATGTCCTCGCCCTGCAGGATATGGTGCTCAATGTGCGCGGGGTTATGGGGGTAAACAGCAACGTAGTTGAGGATCACAAAGAAACTTAGGCCGTGTGCTCAGGCTTTCGGGTCGCACTTTTTAATCTGCGGATAAAGTAGACCGTCGATGCTAAAGCTATCGATGAACAGATCAAAAGAGTGCCGGAAACGCCTATATGTTTCAACTCCGAAAGCCGACCCATCATCACGGCTCCCGGAGCACCCAAGCCGAACAGGACTAGTGCGCGTACACTCATCACCCGACCGACGAGGCTGGGCGGCGCCTCCATCTGCATCACCGTGTTGACTGAGGACGTAAACGACATCATTCCTATGCCCACTATCACCAAACATACTAACGATGCATAGAAGCTGCCACACAACGCCAGAGCAATAAGCCCAGCCGGAGCTAATATCCCGCCCACGAAAACGATATCCTTCTGTTGGTGGCGATGGCCGAGCGAGGACACTAACATAGCGGCTGTCAAAGCCCCCAAGCCCACCGCTGCGGTCATAGCGCCCTGCCCCATAGCGCCGACATTGTATATTTTCAGCGCATAAACGGGGAAAAATATTACATACTGGCCGATCATCAGCGTGGATACGGACTGTAGTATCATCATCGTGCGGGTCAGGTTATTTTCCCACACATGTCCGAAACCCTCAGCAATTTGCTGCATCATAGACTCTTCCCGGCTGGCCTGCTTTCTGGAGCGAACGTTTTTCATCATCAAAAGGCCTATTATCGCCCCAAGGTAGCTGACCGCGTTAAGCATAAAGCACCACGCCGGCCCGACCAAGGCTAATATGATCCCGCCCAAAAAGGGGCTGGCAATTCGGGTGAGATTAAACATAGTTGAGTTTAGAGCGATGGCGTTAGCCAAGTCCTCTTTGCCGACAAGTTCCACCACCATAGCTTGGCGCGTGGGCATATCTACCGCGTTGGCGAACCCGGAAAACGCCGCAAGCGCGATGATGTGCCATACCTGGATTGTATGGGTAAACGTAAGCACCGCCAAGGACAGCGCCTGGATCAGCAGCAGACTCTGGGTGATAATAACAATTCGCCTCTTGCTGAATCGATCGGCGATGACCCCGGACGGCAGAGTGATGATTAGGGACGGCAGCATCCCCGCCGCAGCCACAACCCCCAAAAGCAGTTTGGATCCGGTAAGGGTAAATGTCAGATACGGAAGTGACAAGCCCTGCATCCAGGAACCCGTGAGGGATATTAGCTGGCCGAAGTATAGAAGAGCATAGTTGCGATGTCGGAACGCTCTAAGCGCGTACGGCCCACGCCACGGCGGGCTGACATGCTCGTGCTCCACAGATTCAGCAGACATTCTTGCAGTTCCCGAAAGTATTGTTAGCGTCTAAGCTGGTCTGGCTCGTGTATAAAGGCTGGTTCCCAAACCGGGTTCAGGAACCATTCGTAAGCCGCGTTATTTGCCTTGACCGTAGATACGCCTTTCGGCTTAGGCGTGCCAGTCCAGATTCTTGACTTCTTTGGCGTGCGACTCGATGAACGCTTTGCGAGGCTCGACCTTGTCTCCGAGAAGCACGGTGAACATATCGTCAGCATCAACGGCGTCTTCGACCTGAATTTGCTGGATTCTGCGCATGTCCACGTTCATCGTCGTGTCAGCGAGGTCCTTGGCGTCCATTTCCCCCAGACCCTTGAACCGTGTGACCATCGTATCTTTTTTGTTACCCAGAGATCGCAGTATATCGTCACGTTCATCGTCGTCTTTAGCGTAGAATATTTTATCTTTGCCTGATTTGATTCGATAAAATGGCGGCATCGCGACGTAGATATGCCCGTCGTCGACCAGTGGCTTCATATATCGATAGAAGAACGTCAGCAGAAGTGTTCTGATGTGACTCCCATCGACATCAGCGTCGGTCATAATTATAACTCGGTCGTATCGAAGCTTGGACTTATCGAATGTGGATCCGTTGCCATTTCCATTGCCATTGCCATTGCCGTTTTTCTTGCCGTTTGTCGGCCCATCGGTTCCAAAATCAAGCTCGGGGCTGTCGCTATCGTCACCTGTATCCATAGAGCTATGGGTGATCCCCGTGCCGAGCGCAGCCACCAGGGCTTTGATCTCTTCGTTCTCCAGGGCCTTGTCCATTCGAGCTTTTTCGACGTTAAGGATTTTGCCCCGCAGCGGCAAAATAGCCTGGGTTCGCCGATCTCTGCCGAGTTTGGCATTGCCTCCTGCGCTTTGCCCCTCGACGATAAAAAGCTCGCTTTTCAAAGGATCCCGCTCTATGCAATCCGCCAATTTGCCCGGCAGCGATGCATTTTCAAGTGCGCTCTGCCTTTTGACCATGTCCGCGGCTCTGCGGGCAGCTTCTCGCGCCCTGTGAGCCGTAAGCGCCTTATCAACGATTCTGCGGGCGGCGGTGGGATGCTCTTCGAGGAATTCGCCGAATTTTTCTCCCATTATCGAGTTGACGATGCCTTCGACCTCTCCGTTGCCGAGTTTGGTCTTGGTCTGCCCCTCGAATTGTGGGTGCTTGATCTTTACGGATATGACTGCGCCGAGTCCCTCTCGGACATCATCTCCGCCGAGATTTGCATCTTTTTCTTTGAGAGCGCCCGCCTTTCGCGCGTAGTGGTTAACCACCCGAGTCAGCGCAGTTTTGAAGCCGGACAGATGCGTGCCGCCCTCCTGGGTGTGGATGTTGTTCGCGTAGCTGCGTATATTTTCCTGGAAGCTCTGGTTATATTGCAGCGCCACCTCGATTGCGACATCGTCTCGCTCACCACCGAAATAGACCACCGGGTGAAGCGGGTCTTTGTTGCGGTTCATCTGTTCGACGAACTCAGCGATCCCGTTTTCATAGCAGAAAATGCGCTGTCGCTCGCTCTCCTCTTCGGCTTGCTCGTTGGTGAATGTAATAATCAGCCCCTTATTGAGAAACGCAAGCTCACGAAGCCTCTCTATGAAAATGCTCGGGGAATATTTGATCTCTTCGAAAATCTCTGCGTCGGCAAGGTAGGTCACAGAAGTTCCGGTCGAGTCCGCATCCCCGATGACCTCCAAAGGGCTGCAGGGAATCCCCCGGCAGTATTTCTGATAATAGACCTGACCTCCGCGTTTGACTCTGACCTCGAGCCATTCCGAAAGCGCATTGACCGCCGAGACCCCTACCCCGTGCAGACCGCCGGAGACCTTGTAGTGTTCGCCGCCAAACTTGCCGCCGGCATGCAGCATCGTCATCGCCACTTCAACCCCCGACACGCCGGCTTCGCTATGTATGTCAGTAGGGATGCCGCTGCCATTGTCGACTACCGTGACTGTGTTATCCGTTCCCAATATGATGTCAATTTTTGTACAGCATCCGGCCAGGTGCTCGTCGATGCTGTTGTCGACAACCTCTGAAAAGAGATGGTGCAGTCCGCGAGAAGTTGTGTCGCCGATATACATAGCCGGGCGCAGCCGAACAGCCTCCAGACCTTTTAGTATCTGCAGGTTATCGGCGTCATAGCCGTTTACGGAAGCGTCGTTATTGGGTGAAATATTGTCCGGATTTCTGGTTTCGTCCTTGTCTGTCATCCAAAGGCTCCTGGTTTAGTCGCAAAGGGAGAAAGGTTCTCTGTACGTAAGTCAAGCCGCTAAACTGCGGCCGAAATTGCGGTTTTTCGATGCATTCAATACATTAATATTATACGGATTTTGAGGGTCACGGTCAAGCCTCACGACCACTGCCGGCTACTGTCTTTGCAAAGCGATTGCGTCCATTCTAACTGCAAACCGAAAATGTCACTATGCAGAAGTTATTGGCAGATGACCAGGCATTGAGGACATGGGCGGGCATATCCTCAAAGTGATCCAAAAAGCTTGTCGAAGCCAATACACCAACCTCCCGCTGATGTACTAACCGCTTCGACAGCTATCTCAGAAGTACCTTTTTGTAATATCTGTCACACCGCATATGCATCTATCAGCAAGCAAATACTCATGCGCAGACCCTGACATTCCCCTCTCCTCGATCCTATCCTCCAGGTGAAGGAACACAAATACTGGTTTGCTCCAAAAGGCTATGCGGCGGTGATAAAAAAGCCTATAATCTGGCTGGGAGTGACTAAATGGACTATGCACTGATGGCCAGGGATTTGGCTGCTCATATCAGAAACGCAGTGCGGCCGCTTTTGGGGACGCCGGGCGCGAGAAATATAACCGGCACAGCGGTGAGCGGCGACGCAACCTTTAGCATCGACGACATCGCCGAGCATGCAGTGGTTCGATTTATTGAAGATAATAACCTCGATGTCGCCGTATATACCGAAGATGAGGGATTAAAAGAGTTTGGCAGGCCGAAAGCGACGTTAATTATCGACCCCATCGACGGAACTCGCCCGGCTGCCGCCGGATTCGAGAGCTGTGTAGTGTCGGTAGCTGTTGCTGAGTATGGCCCAACAGCTCACATGCGCAATGTGATTGCGGGCTGTATTTATGAGATCAAGCGAGACAGAGTTTTTATGGCGGAAAGGAACTCTGGGGTGCGGGTGATTAAAAATGGAAAGCCTATGGATGCCCATCCATCGAAGATCACCGATATATCTCACGCAGCGTGGACAGCCGAGGTTGCCGGTCGCCCGATCGAGAAAACTGCGACCGTGCTGCGCGATGCAATGGCCGCTTCGAGTATCACGGGGGGATTCTTCGTTTTGAACAGCACAGCATATTCCCTGAGTATGCTTATAACAGGTCAGTTGAGTGCGGTGGTGGATGTGGCCGGGCGGCTGCTGAGGCACAAGCCGGGCATTAGAGATGATTTTCTAAAAGCTGCAAACGGAAGCGTAATCGGGTTGTTTCCCTATGATTTCGCTGCAGCCGCGTTCATTGCGCAGCAGGCGGGCTGCGTGGTGACAGATGCGTGGGGGAAGTCGTTGGATGAGGTCGATTTGCTGGACAGCTCTGAGGGCAACATACAATCAATAATCGCCGCCTCTACACCCGAATTACATACGAAGTTCTTGGAGATGATCGACGACGGATTCAGGAGATTGTGATGAGAAAAGTCGTAATTGAAACACCAGCCGCACCGAAGGCTATCGGACCGTATTCGCAAGCAATCAAGGCAAACGGTTTTTTGTTTATATCCGGCCAGATCCCGATAAATCCGGAGACGGGGCAGATGACGGCGGTCGACGTGGTTGCACAGACCAGGCAATCCATGGACAATCTTGGCGCGATACTCAACGCCGAAGGGCTTGGCTTTGGCGATGTGGTCAAGACGACTATTTTCCTGACGAATATATCGGACTTTGCGCAAGTGAATGATATATATTCGGAATATTTCGAGTCTGCGCCGCCCGCCAGGTCGACTGTGCAAGTGGCCGCGTTGCCTAAAGGCGCCAAAGTTGAGATAGAAGCTATCGCGCTTTCCCGCTGATCTGAGTCAAGCCGATCTTTTGCGCCATTTTAGCGGCCTCGGCGACTCCCGCACCTATATCATCGGGCGTATGCGCGTCGGAGCCGATGGTGACCATTCTCCCGCCGAGTCGGTGGTATAATTCGAGGATCCCGCGACCCGGATAGGTTTCCGCAGGGGCCTGGCGCAGGCCGGATGTGTTGATTTCCAGCGCCATACCCCGACCGATCACCGCATTCAGGATTCGTTCGATAATCTCGCGATGCGGCGTCCAACAGAACGGGCCAAAATACAGCACTCCGTAGCGTTTGCACAGGTCGAGATGAGCGAGTGCATCGAACATGCCGCATTTCGCAGCCGCGAGTGCGTTCTCGAAATACGGCGCATAGGCTTCGTGCAGTGTTTTACCGGGGAAGTAATTTTCGTGCTCTTCGAGGATCAGCCCGTCCACATAATGCGCAGCGCCTAATATATAATCAAACTCTTTTCCCTTGAGAAAGTCGTCTATTTCGGCTTGATGAGCGACTGTATAATCGACCTCTATGCCGCAATGTATAGTTAACTCGCCCGCAAACATCTCACGAGCCTCGGCAATGCGCTCCTTATAGAGCGTATAATCGAACATCCCGTAGCAGAGATCCGTAGGCTCGAAGTCCACGTGATCCGTAAATGTGATATCGGCAATTCCTCGATCGATCGCCGCCCGGCAAGCCTCGATCATCGGAGTCCCGCAATCCCCGGAGTTGTTGGTGTGCACGTGAGAATCAATCATCGCTTCTTTTCCTGATACACAACTTTTGCGACCACCTCGCCGACTATTCGCAGGGAGTCCGGGGAGCATTTGTCGACGGTGTCGTCGAGGGTGTGCCAGGGGCCATAGTCGAAGTCGATGATGTCGATGCACTTTATCCCGGCATTTATGAGTGGAATATGATCGTCGACGATATTGTATTTGGGCTTCGGGATAAAGGTTTTCTCGTAACCGAGGGTCTTTGCCGCAGCCCATACTTTTTTCACCACATCCGGCGCGGCCCGAAGGGATTGAACTTCTTGGTATATCTCAAGATTCTTGTCGCCGATCATATCCAACAGGATTCCATAGCGAATCGCCGATTTGTCTTTTTTGTCGAGATGAGAAGCGTAGTATTTGGAGCCAAGAAACATGGTATCGACCGATTCGGGTCTAAGCGAATAATCCTCTCCATCGAAAAACACCATCACTACGCCTGTCTCAGGGGGCTGCTGCTTGAACATCTTCGCAAGCTGCAGCAAAACCGCGACACCGGATGCGCCGTCATTTGCACCTGGGATTGGTTTGGTTTGCAGGGCGGCATTGACTTCTTTATCGGCGATCGGCCGACTGTCCCAATGTGCGGCCAAAAGCACGAAGCTATCAGCCTTTGGGTTGAAACGCGCGATTATGTTGGATAAAGCCAGCTCTTTTCCATCGATTGTTTGAGTGAAATCCTGGGTGGTGACCTCGTCGGCATAGGGCTTGAGCTGAGATATTATAAAATCTCGACATATCGAGTGACCTTTTACTCCGGGATAGCGCGGCCCAATATCCACCTGCTTTTTCAGCAACTCAAACGCCGCAGCGGAGTCGAACGACGGCTGGCCCGAGGACGGGGAACAGCCCAGATTCACACACAGCAGCAGGACAAATATCAAAGCGAACAGGTGTTTCAATTGGCTGCGTTGATCCTGTTCTGCTTTGAATAATCGAGTTTGGGATTAGCGAGAAGGAACCTCTGCAAAGCATCCGAACAAGTCATCGACTCGCTTTTCGTGATTATATTTTCCTTTGTCCATATCTTCCAATAACCAAGCGCACCGTCAGCCAGCGACTTCATAACAGCCACTGTATATTTCTTATCAGCAGAGATCGGCGCATTGCCAATGTAGATGTTGTCAACCCTTTGGCCGCTGGGCTTTTTGGGATCGAACGCGTATGTCAGGCCGGAGACCTGCAAGAAACTGAGGCCCGGTCGAGGATAGCTCGATACGGATCGCTCAAGGGCGGCTCGAATGGTCTTGCCATCGAGAGACAAAACAGCGAGTTTGTCGTTGGGATAGGCTAAATATGCAACCACTTCTTCTGGTTTGACCTTGCCCGCCGCCAAAGCGGCGTCGGACGCTTTAAGGTCTCCGGCTGCCACAAAACCAACCTCAGCACGCATCTGAGACCGAAAAGCATCGGCCACAAGGCTGCCGATTGAAGTCTCGCTTGTCCCTGGCTCTTTGTTTTGAAGCTCGGAGACGGAATCAGCCGCCGCAGCATAACCGAGAGATAACGTGAATACGCATAACATAGCCCCAAGCACAAAAACTATACGCCTTGCCATCTCCTACCTCCGATTTCGCGCACACTTAAAGAAGTCTCGTCAGGACGCCGCTGCTTTGAGCTGGGCCTGAATAAAGTCATCGATATCGCCGTCCATCACCCGGATGACGTCCCCGGTCTCGTGGCCGGTTCGATGATCCTTGACCATGGTATATGGTTGAAAGACGTAACTTCTCATCTGACTTCCCCACTCTATCGCACGAATATCTCCACGAAGTTCCGCCAGCCTCTGCTCAGATGCCGCTCGCTGCACCTCCGCCAGGCGCGCGGCCAGCACCCGCATAGCGCTTTCGCGGTTGGCTAGCTGGGAGCGTTCGTTTTGACATGAGACGACGATTCCAGTGGGAATATGGGTTAGTCGCACCGCTGAATCGGTCTTGTTGACGTGTTGGCCGCCTGCTCCGCTGGCGCGATAGGTGTCGACTCGAAGTTCATCCGGATTGATGTGTATTTCAGCCTCATCCTCGATCTGAGGGATCACATCAACCGCGACAAACGACGTATGCCGACGCTTGTTGGAGTCAAACGGCGATATACGAACGAGCCTGTGAACGCCGCGCTCGTTTTTCAGATAGCCATACGCGTTTCGGCCTTCGATAATCACGGTCACGTTCTTCGTGCCGGCCACTTCCCCAGGCACCGTGTTAACGATTTCCGTATGATAACCGCGCCTCTCAGCCCAGCGCAAGTAGACCCGCAGCAGCATATCGGCCCAATCGCACGCCTCAGTGCCTCCGGCCCCCGCGTTTATCTCGAGGATTGCGCTTGCGGAGTCGTGCTCGCCGGATAGCAGCGTTTCCAACTCGAGTTGAGCGTAGACGGCTTCCACAGATTCCAGCTCGGAGCGCAGCTCTGCGGCATCTGAACTGTCCTCGTCCTCGACCAGTTCGGCGAGTTCCTCCAGGTCCTGCACCTGGCTTTTCATCTTGATGAACGGCTCAACAGCAGCTTTGAGGTCGCTCAACCGTTTCAAGGCCCTGCGGGCCTCGGCGGCATCATCCCAAAACCCCGGGCTTGCGGACAACTCCTCAAGCCGGATTATCTCTTCTTGCTTGCCGGCCTGGTCAAAGATGACCTCCAAGCTCTTCGAGGGCTGCCTCCAAGTGTGAGGCGCGGTCTATTACATCTTTAAGCAAAACAGTTCTCCATATAAACAGTGTGGGAGCCATCGGCTCTTAACCGTGATTTTACAACTTCGATTCTATTTTTCCCAAACAGCACTTTTTGAATTTCTTGCCGCTGCCGCACGGGCAAGGATCGTTTCGGCCGACTTTTTGCGAGCCGGATTTCGGGGCGGCATGTGGCCTGGCCATCGGGCTTGCAGTCGGGCCGTCCCCCATCCCCTGCGGCATATCCTCTCCGGCCAACTCCATTATGTTGTCGTAAGTCATCCGGCGGCGCCTTGGAGGCTCCTGGGTCTGGACGCGATACATAATCCGCACCATATCGTCCTGAATGCTGGTCAGCATCTCCTGGAAGAGATCATAAGCCTCTTTCTTGTATTCGACAATAGGGTCGCGCTGCGCGTAGCCTCGAAGCCCGATGCCTTCGCGCAGATAATCCATCGCGTCGAGATGATCGATCCATTTTCTGTTTATGAGATCCAGCGCGATGTGCCGTTCGACATCTCGCATCAACTCAGGCCCGATCTCCTGCTCCTTGATCTCGTAGGTCTTTTCGACGATCTCACTGAGCATATCTTCCAGCTCTTCGCGCCTGCGGCCCTTGAGATCGGCAGGCTTGATAAGAACCTCAAGCGGTAGAATCTCGTTCACGTGATTGAACAGGCCATCAACATCCCATTCGTCTGAGTGTATGCCTTCCTGGCAGAACATATTGATCGCATTCTGCATCGTCTGGTGCAGATACCCAACCACGGTCGGCCGGAGGTCAATTCCCTCCAGAATCTTTCTTCTCTGGCTGTAGATGGTCTCGCGCTGCACGTTCATGACGTCGTCGTAATCCAGAACGTGTTTACGCATATCGAAGTGGTGCATCTCCACTTTCTTTTGCGCTCGTTCGATCATCTTAGAGAGAATCTTTGCGTCAATCGCCTGGTCTTCCTGCCATCCGCCCAATAAAAATGAATTTGAACGATCCCCAAACAACCGCCACAAGTCGTCTTCGAGTGAGACGAAGAACTTGGAAAACCCAGGGTCCCCCTGCCTGCCGGCTCGCCCACGAAGCTGGTTATCGATTCGGCGGCTTTCGTGGCGTTCCGAGCCGATAATATACAACCCTCCGCGCTTGACGACGTCGAGCGCCTCCGGAGCGGCGTTTGTGAACTTATCGGGGTTGTTTGTCTTCCATGTGTCGAAGTCCCACGTCAGATCGGCCGGGTCGAACTCGGCAAGGTCCTGCTCGGCCTCTTCCTCTTCATCCTCTGAAAGATCGGTGCCCCCGAGGATGATGTCGACCCCACGCCCAGCCATATTCGTAGCGATTGTCACCGAGCCTCTGCGACCAGCCTGCGAGATGATCTCCGCTTCCATCTCATGATATTTCGCGTTGAGGATATTGTGAACGATGCCGTCTTTAAGCGCTAATCTGAGCCTCTCGACCCCGCCTGGGCCGATTTCGAGGGCGGCCGCCAACTCGGTAACACTCTCATCCGAAAGCATGTCGACGTCTGTACCGAGACTCCGAGCCAGCTTTTTGAGAGATGGCAAGTCGATTCTGCCGCTGGCCCCTCGTTTCCCTCCAGGTGCAGGATGCCCGCCAAACATCACAAAACACCCACCGGAATGATTGAAGTTATTGGCGTATGTTTTATAGCGGCCCTCCGCGCTGTCTTCGGTATATTCAGCGGGAAAGACATCTTTGGGCTGTTCGCGGGCTATGCGGGACGCGAGCATATTCATATACTCGGTGTCCTCAGCCTGATCGGGGTCTTTCAGCCAAATCCCGCGAACTGTACCCGTCTGATCCTTTATCGGTAGATAGTCGCCGACAAACTCCGAGACCACCGCGTCGAACTTTCCGTTCAAAAGCGCGTGAGCTTCTCTCTTCTCATCGGCGGAAAAATCCGATGCTTTTTCGAGACGGTTCCTGAGCAATATGGTGGCGCCAAGCAGTTGTAATCGCTCTGATAGCAGCCGCTCGCTGATACGTTCAGATACCTGAATTGACCGGGTCCCTACGAGCACAGGCTGCTCGCGGACGTGGGCTTTCAATACCTCTAGCGTGATACCTCGAAACTTGGCTTCTTCGGATTTGTAGACCACATCAGGCACATCCTGGCGCATGACCATTTTATTGGTCGGGACCTCGACCACGTCAAGGGCATAAATCTTGCGGAACTCATCCTCTTCCGTCTTGGCGGTTCCGGTCATTCCCGCGAGCTTGTCGTAGAGCCTGAAGTAGTTTTGATACGTGATGGTCGCCAGAGTCTGGCTCTCCTCCTCGACCTGTGCGCCTTCTTTTGCCTCGACGGCTTGATGAAGCCCATCGCTCCATCTTCGACCGAACATCAGCCTTCCGGTGAACTCGTCGACGATGATAACCTGCCCATCTTTGACTACATAGTCGATGTCTTTCTTGAAGACCGCATGGGCTTTTAGAGCGGCGTTGATATATTGGTTCGTGTCGAGATTTTCCGGGTCGCTGAGGTTTCCGCAGCCGGTCATTTCCTCGACCTTAGCGATACCCTCCTCAGTGAGCATAGCGGTTTTGGCTTTTTCATCGACAGTGAAGTCGCGATCCTTCACCAGCCGACGAGCCACCTTGTCCATCTTATAATACATGTCGCTGGAGCGATTGCCGGAGCCGGATATGATGAGCGGGGTTCTTGCCTCGTCGATGAGGATACTGTCAACTTCGTCAACGATAGCGTAGTGAAGTTCCCGCTGAACCAGGTCATCGCCGCTAAACGCCATATTGTCGCGCAGATAATCGAAGCCAAACTCGTGGTTTGTGCCGTAGGTTATGTCGCAGGCGTAGGCTTCTTTGCGAGTGATGGGCCGCAGTTTCTCCCATTCGCCGGGGTCTTCCGGGATATATTCCGGATCGTAGATAAACGATCTTCCGGTCTCGGATGTCTCGGCGCTCTGACCGTGGATGGAGCCGACCGAAAGGCCGAGCAAATGGAAGATCGGGCCGTTCCAGCGAGCGTCGCGCTTTGATAGATAATCGTTGACGGTTACAAGGTGTGCGCCGCGGCCGGTTATGCCGTTAAGATACAGCGGCAAAGTGGCGACCAGGGTCTTACCCTCGCCGGTTCTCATCTCCGCGATTCTCCCCTGATTGAGCACCATTCCGCCGATCATCTGGACGTCGTAATGCCGCAGTCCGAGGGTGCGAATCGCAGCTTCGCGCACAACCGCAAACGCCTCCGGCATTATTTCGTTTAGTATATCCCGCGAGGCCTGCTTTCGTTCTTCGTCCGAAAAGTTCTCGAAACCGACCGCTGCGCGGTATCGAGCCTGAAAATCGGCGGTTTTTTCTCGAAGCTGCTCATCGCTGAGAGACTTCATGGCCGGCTCCAGAGCATTGATTTTTTCGGCTATCTTTCGGAAGCCCTTGATCTCGCGTTCATTTGAACTGAAGAGTTTGAGGAAATTCATAATTGATCCCGATTATATATAGATAAAAAGGGAAACAATGGGCTCCACCCGCTGCTTCCCCGAACAGTTGAAATCTATGCTGAAGGACAAATATACATTATCACAGGGCTTATTTGATGTCAACCGAGCGAGCCGGCAAACCCACAGCCGCCGAGATGCGAAAGCGCCCTTCCCGATCGATGGTCAATTGGGTGTTTCTAATGACCGATATCCAATTCCCACCGTCTTCCTGTGTCAAACCCAGCAAAAACTCCTCGCGCACCCCCGCATCCTCCAGGCATCTATGAACCAACGCCAGGTCGCTTACTTTTGGACAGGTTATGCGTGAATTGTATTCGATGTGATCGACCACGGCGGGATCCGGGACGGCATATATGAGAATCGGCCGCTCGTTCAGAGAGGACTTAAGAACATAATTCGCGCCGCCGACATCGCGCACACACTGCCATTGCATATCCGGCGACAGCGCTATGATCTCTTTATCGGTCTCCTCGAGTATATGCGGCACGCTTTCACGCTCAAAACACGCCATCTGCAAATCCAGAATCGCCCGCCCGCCGACACCGGCTGCGATGCAGGCGGCAACGAAGATTATGGTGGATTTGCCAACGAGCGCTCTCGCGGCCAGCAACTGACCGCCGATTCCTGCGCCAGTGCCCAGCAAAGCTCCTACAGCCGCCCACAAAATCCTCTCGCTGGGACTTGTTGGAGCGCGGGTGATAGCTGTCGATACAACCGCAATCACCAACAACGAAAAGACGCCCGACCACAGCGGCGCCCACGCAATCGCCTTACGCGGAGACACAAGCCCAATGGCCAACCCCAACGCCAGCGGGATCGGAAATACACACAAAACAGCTTTAGGAATATAATCAGGAAAAAATGCTTGATATCGCAGCGCCGCCACAAGAATTACCAACGCCGATGCCACCACCAGCGTGCCGGCGACGACATTGCGAGGCAGCCTTTTGTTTGTTGTGCCATTCACGGCATCGCCCATAATTCACTCCTTGCACAGCGTTTCCGTGACAATTAGACCATATTTCGCAGACAATATACCACACAATCCAAGCCGACGCTAATATCGCCGTTTTTTATTCAGCCTCCACTCCACACCAGGCAGTGATGAAATTCGCCATCACTTCGGCAGATTTCAAGATGTCCTTAAAATCTATTTTTTCGTCACGAGCATGCGCATCCAAAATAGAGCCGGCGCCAAATACCATCGTAGGCATCTGACCAAGGTTGGCATACAATCTCGCATCGCAGCTCACATTCCAACCAAAAACGTCGGAATCCAGGCCGCTCTGCTTGCAGGCTTCGTGCAACGCGACAACTGCGGGATGGGAATAATCGGTCTGATAGGAATCGTTATGCAGTTTCGGGAAGCTCAACTTGTAATGGTCGCGCAGCCACGGATCGTCAATGGATTCTATTGCCGCTTTCATCTCCCGTTTGACTTGTTCCATAGATCTGTTCGGCAAAAAGCCCACCCCACCCTCTATTTCTGCGTTCGCCGCGACCATAGACGGCCACTGGCCGGAGTGCAGCATTCCGACGTTAACTTGGACAGGTTTGTCATAGCGCTCAAAGCCTGGATACCCTGTGCTATCTTCGACGATGCGCTTTTCATATTGGTATAGCGCATCGATTACCTTGCAGGATAAATCTATGGCGGATATTCCTTCGTGCTTGCGCCCCATATGCCGCGGAACGCCTTCTATTTCAATTTTGAACCAGATCGCGCCGCGGTTTGCTGGATGAATGTGCATCTCGGTGCTCTCGGCCACCAGCACGGCATCTGCTTTGTAGCCCTGCCGAATCATCGCCAGCGCGCCGTTGCCCCCGAACTCCTCCTCGACTACTATCTGTGTCTGCAGGTCGCCGCTTATCGAAACATTCTCTAAAGCAGCCAAAGCCAACCAGATCGCCGCTATATGGCCTTTTGCGTCACAGGCTCCCCTGCCGTAGATGAGACCACCTTCCAACCGAGGGGTAAAGGCCTCCTCCCAACCCGAGGCAGGCACGGTGTCTATGTGAGTCTGCAATATGAGACTCTTCCCGGTTCCTTTTCCTCGTTTATGCACCGCAAGATTAGATCGGCCGCCATACGACACCGGGGTCTCGGGGTGACTATATTCGGGGTCGTTTTTGATATCGTCGGACAGGGGGATCAACTTGCATTCGCAGCCCACGCGGGCAAATCTGCCAAGGCAATAGCGAACAGCACCGTTCTCCTCTCCAGAGACACTTTTTATCTGAATCAGATCGAGAAGAAACTCTCTGGCTTCTTCGGCTTTTTCTTCGATTGCAGCGCGTATGGATTCGCTCATTAAGAACCGCCTTATGTTGTGTGGAGGCAAGCGCCTCACGGATATTGTAACACAACGCGGATTATCTGCTGAGCGTTTATGGATGTGAACCGCTGGGTATCGACAGGTCGGCGATTCTGGGAAGGGGATAATCGTATTGAGTGAGGTTCATTTTCCACTGCTTTGTATTCGTCTCGGCGATCAAATCGAGTTCACAGGCCCATTAGCCAAGGTGCTCGGCCCTCGCATATGTGAACATAAGTTGATTAAAGCGGCTGCATCATTTTCTCGACTGACCAATAGCCGTGAGATCGAGTTATTCGGCATGACAACGATAACCGAACAAGATAACACGTTTCACGCAAGACCAACTGGCCCGTTGAGCAAATCGCCCGACGCCAGGCGTATGGTTGAATCCGTAGAAAAGACGATTCGTGGACGTGGCGCACCGATAATGCGCCGAGGAGATACGATGGTCTATACGTCCTACCAACCCGCCGTGCCAACCAAAGCATCTATGAAGCTGTTGGCTAGCAGGCTATCGGTAGAACTCGACGGACACCCACAGCCGACCGTGTGCACGCTGCAGGTGACCACAAGATGCCAGGCCGATTGCGTACACTGCAGCGCAGCCAGGTTCAAAAGAACCAGTGAATCGGAGATGAGCACCGAGAATTGGAAACGAGTTATCAGGGAATCGGAGCAACTCGGGACGGTGACGATAGTATTCACCGGTGGAGAGCCACTGCTGCGCCCGGATATATTTGAGCTGATTGAATGGGTGGATAAGGGCGAGGCCGTGGCTCTGATGTTCAGCAACGGGCTGATGCTGGATGAGCAAACTGTGCGCAAACTGGCATCGGCGGGTTTGTCGGCGATTCATATATCTATAGACTCGCCGAATGCGCAGTCCCACGATGAGATGCGGCGTGTCCCGGGTTGCTTTGAGAAGGCGATTTCCGGACTGAAGAGATGCAAAGACGCCGGGTTGATGGCGGGGATTTCTACGTATGCCACTCCGGAACGATTGAAAAGCGGAGAAATCGAGCAGATGATCGAGTTGGCCAAATCCGTCGGCGCCGATGAGATCACGATTTTCGATGTGGTGCCGACGGGGAGGCTGCTGCACCAGGATCGTGAGCATCTTCTAAGCAATGAGGACAAAGAGGAGCTGTGTCGAATCGAGGAGCTATATAATAAAGACCGAACCCTGCCGTTGGTCATAACTCAAGCTCATGTGAACGGGCCTACCGGGAATGGCTGCTATGCAGGCTGGTGTCAGTTTTATATGACGGCTTTCGGGGATATGACCCCTTGTGATTTCACCCCCATTGGGTTCGGCAACGCACGGCAAGAAAGCGTTGAAGATATCTGGAGCAGGATGATTGCTCACGACGGCTATTGCTATCACAAAGAAAGCTGCCGCATGCAGGATCAGCATTTTCGCGCTCAGTGGGTCGACAGGATCCCAGCCGATGGCCCATTTCCTTTCCCCGTCGAAAAATTGGATCAACTCGATGATTTGCCGGAGGACTTCGATGACGCACAAATTTCTTCCATCGGCATAAAAGCCTGAGCTGCATAGACCGGGACTATCTAATCGATCCAGGGCCAATAGCGGTTTTACCCTGCAACTTGACGATCACTTGATTGACACGGGCAATGGCTGTGCTTATAATTTGTTGGTAGGCTGCGGTAAGTAGCAGTCCTGCTCCCAGTCCCGGGATATATGTGATGCAGATTGTTTCTGCACAATTATATGTAGCCGCTTCGGCAAAATTGGGACAAGCCCGAAGCGAAAACGGAGGAACCCCCTGCTATGGCGCAAGTCGTCATCAAAGACCTGACCAAGACTTTCAAAACCGTGGTTGCGGTCAACAAAATGAACCTTGAGATAAGAGACAAAGAATTTCTGGTGCTCGTTGGGCCGTCGGGATGCGGCAAGACTACGGCGCTGAGGATGGTCGCGGGGCTTGAGGAAGCCACCGACGGCGAGATCTATATCGGCGACCGCCTTGTAAACGATGTCTCACCTAAGGATCGCGATATCGCGATGGTGTTTCAAAACTACGCCTTGTATCCACACATGAGCGTCTACGACAACATGGCGTTCGGACTGAAACTGCGTAAACTGCCCAAGAACGACATCCAGCAGCGAGTAAAGGAAGCCGCGGAGTTGTTGGGGTTGGCTGATCTGCTCAATCGCAAGCCTAAGCAGCTTTCGGGTGGCCAACGGCAGAGAGTTGCGCTGGGTAGAGCGATTGTGCGCGAGCCGAAGGTCTTTTTGATGGACGAACCCCTCTCCAACCTCGACGCCAAGCTGCGTGTGCAGACGCGCGCCGAGCTAATCAAGTTGCACCGCAGGCTCGGGATCACCACCATCTACGTCACTCACGACCAGGTGGAAGCGATGACTATGGGCGACCGCATTGTGGTTATGAAGGATGGCATAGTTCAGCAGGTGGATTCGCCGCTTGGGTTGTATAACAGCCCGGCCAATATGTTTGTGGCAGGGTTTATAGGGACTCCGTCAATGAACTTTGTGGACGCCAAGATCACGAACGGCTCCCAGGGGTATGTGATCGATGCGGGATGCTTCAAGGTTACTGCACCGACAAAAAAAGCCGAGTTGCTCAAGAACCACGTTGGCAAAGATGTTGTATTCGGGGTGCGGCCGGAGGATGTTTTCGATAAGTCGCTGGTGAATATGATCGAGGCGACTCCGGGGAATACGATCGAGGCTACTGTGGATGTGGTCGAGCCGATGGGGCCGATAGTGACAATGTATTTAAGCTGCGGCGGACACGACATCGTGGGCAGCATTGACGCCGAGTCCAAGGCCAGAGAAGGCGACAAGATGGAGCTGATTCTGGATATGGAAAAAACGCACGTCTTCGACAAGGAGACCGAGAACGCGATTTATTAAACTATACAATACCGATTATACGCAATGGCCTCGGAGGAATCCGGGGCCTTTTTTGTGTAAGTGGCTACGTGGAGAGTGGTAGAGATGAGATTGATCTTGACGGTGTGTGTATTGTTATATGGAGTGGCGATTATGAGCGTGGCGGCTGATATGAATCAAAAAAGTGATGAGGGGCCGAGGATAACCGACCAGCAGTTTTTTGACGCATTGAACCTGGATCGGCCCGGGATGGAAAAAGTGAAGACGGCGGTCGGCAAATCCGACCTGCCTGCCGCGAAGCACGAATTCGCGGAATATCTTCGACATCGCACCAAGCCCGTATGGAAAGTGGGTTGGCTGGCAAGTCTACCTCGTGGGAAGCGCAACGATAAGACGGATACGCGCGAGGCTGACCGAATTTTGCAGCGCGACCTGCCGAGTGTTGGCGTGTATCACAAATACGAGGATAAGATAGATTGGAGCCTGGACCCTATCAACTACAAAGAATGGCCGTTTCAGTTGAATCGACACGCGTTCTGGACGGCTTTGGGATTGGCGTATCTGGCGACAGGGGAAGAGAAATACGCTGAAGAGTTCGTCTATCAGATGACGGATTGGGTCAGACAATGCCCTGTTCCGATTGATGATAGCGGTAACAGAGGTGTGTTGTGGCGAACGATCGAACAAGGGCTCAGAATGGGGCATAACTGGCCGGCAGCGTATTATCTGTTCCTTGGTTCCCCCTCATTTACCGATGACGCGATGGTCACAATGATAAAGTCGATGGTGGAACACGCGCGGCAGTTGACGAAATATCCAACCACTGCCAATTGGCTGACGATGGAGTGCAACGGGCTGATGCACGTCGGCGTGTTGTTCCCTGAGTTCAAAGAGGCCGAGAATAGGAGAAAAACGGCGACCGATAGAATGTATGCTGAACTGGACAAGCAGGTCTATCCGGATGGGGCGCAGATCGAGCTGTCGACGGGATATCACCAGGTATCGCTCAACAACTTTGCGTTGGCCTGGGATGTGGCGCAGACAAACGATATTGCTATGCCGGCGGATTATGTCCTCAAGATGGAGAAGATGTTCGATTATAATCTGTTGGCTGCGATGCCGAATGGATATTTGCCGG
>JAAYKG010000187.1 GCA_012522555.1 Armatimonadota bacterium | reverse complement strand
CAATGCTTGCTTGTATTCGGTTTTGCAGCTTTGATGCCTGCCAGGTGCGATGGTTCTACATACGGAAAATCGGGTTTAATCGGAAGCCTGCGCATTTCATAATAAATCTCCATCAGATGGGAGTCGTTGGCAGCCGATTCTATGCGTTCTTGAAAGCCCTTTACGTCGCGGCCTTCCTCTGCAAGCTGTTTGATCTCTTCTACAATTAAATTACGTAAATTAGTCCAGCCAGCCATACCATCACCTCTCAAACAATTGATCGTAGGAACCGAAAAGAAAATGGACATATCATCCAATGCCAGACTATTATGCCAGATAGCAATATCCTCGGCAATAGACCCGGAACACATTGTAGCTTGTATACGTATTTTGTATTGTGAATTGGACAATAGTCGCTCAAGGCGTAGTATGGAACGCCACTCTCGCGCTGATACCTGTCGGAGCGGGTTACGCGTTTAGAACAATTATTAACATCCGGGGGAAACCGGCTGCCCGTTTCTTCGTCTCAACTATATTGGGTGCGATATGGTTCGCGTTTTTGCCGAATACTTGCTATCTTCTCACGGAGTGGCGGCATTTTCTGGTGGCTCTCGATGCACGAAACCTTTTTCTCAAGGCCCGAGTGGATAGTGTCTACTTCATCGAGTTTGTAGTTTTTTCGCTGTTTTATTTTCTTTACAGCTCATTTGGAATGCTCACGTTCGCCCTGGCCATTCGCCCCGTGGAAAGAAGCGCAATGAAAGGTGGGCTGGCGATACGTGTTTGGGCGTTTCCGTTTTTTGCGATAGTATCGCTTGGGGTCTATCTCGGATTAGTTCTGCGCTTTAATAGCTGGGATTTGCTGGTGCGGCCTGCCACAGTATGGAAAGCAATTATGGAGATCACCCATCGCCCGCTTTTAGCTATATTTATCGCGGCGTTTGGGTTATTTTTGTGGGTAGCCTACGAAGCACTGGATATCTGGATAGACGGCCTAAAATGGCGCCTGACCAACAGACGCAACGCGACCACTGACTAAGATCTAATGAGACAAAAGATAAGCGAAACATCGAATATACTCTATGATAAAATTCTGGCTGCTTTGCCCGTAGGCATTACCATCTCCGATGCGCACGGCGACAACATCCACGTCAATGATGAGCGTGTAAAGATATCAGGCCAGTCGAGCAAAGAACTGCTAGACGGCGTTTGGATGATCGACCCCAACGATCTCAATGCCAGTGGTCTCTACTACAATGCCCTGTCGGGAACTGAAGGGGTCAACTACGAAACAAAGTTGATCCGAAAAGACGGTTCGGTCATCTGGGTGTCGATATCGTGGAAGCCTACCCTTGAAGAAGATGGCTCCATCGCCGGTTCGTGCACAACATTCCTGGATGTCACGCAAAGAAAACTAACAGAAGATAGTCTTTTGCAAGTCGGGCAGCGATTAAAACAGATTACCGAAAGGGCGTCTGATATTCTATGGGAAATGACCCCGGACGGGGTCTTTACGTATGCATCCGATGCCACTCGCGTCTTTGGCTACTCCCCTGATGAGTGGGTCGGACACAGTCTTCTTGAATTTTTGCCATCCAAAGAGCAGATCGAGTTTATGCGCCTATTGAGCGATAAAAACCGAACCGCCGGCCCTCGGCGTTACGAAATGGCGTTTCTACGAAAAGACGGCTCAGTTGCGTGGCTGGAGATACTTTCAGATGCAATCTATTCCAACGACCGCGTAATCAGCTATCACGGCGTTTCACGCGACATCTCCGCACGCAAGCAAGCAGAACTGGCTCTGCAAAGAAGTGAAGAAAAATACAAAAGCATTGTAGAAAATTCCAGCGACATGATTTTGCTGACGACCTCTGAAGGCCAACTCACATACGTAAGCCCGGCCTGCTCTGAGATCACCGGTTATAGTCCCGAGGAAATTATCGAAAGCCAGGTATGGATAATACACCCTGCAGATACGGAAAGAATGCGGAAGCAATTCCAACGAGCGCGAGACGGGTTCAGCGAAGTGGCGGTCGAGTATCGTATATTGGCTAAATCCGGCGAGACGCGCTGGGTTTCACAGTCATGGTCGCCTGCGGGTGATGGGGGTGATGTCGGCCTTATTGTCAGTGTGATCAGAGACATCACGGAGCGCGTCAAAAGCCAGGCGGCTCTTCGTGAAAGTGAAGAAAGATATAAGGGGATAGTCGAACACTCCAATGACTTGATTATGCTTTGCCGACCGGATGGAGTGTGGACGTATGCCAGCCCTGCGTGTCGGGATATTCTTGGATACGAGCCGGAAGAGGTTGTTGGGACAATGCCTGCGCTATCGCTGCCTGAGGATGACGTCTGGCTCAAACCGTTCTTCATTGAAGCTATGCGAGGAAAGGGCGGATCGAATCTGCAATATCGTATGGTGACCAAAAGCGGCGAGATCAAGTGGATATCGCATTCCTGGTCGCCCGTATACTCCGGTAAACGCTTGCAGAGCCTGATCAATATTATTAGAGATATAAACGAGGTCAAGCAATCCGAACAGGCGCTGCGGGCGGCTCATACTGAGTTGAAACACGCATACCGCCTGCAGCAGGAGTTCTTGAATAATGTGACCCACGAGGTCCGGACGCCACTCACCGCAGTAAAAGGCTATGCAGAGATGCTGCTCGAAGGTGTGGCGGGGCCAATCAGCCAGGAGCAATCGGCACTGCTTACAAAAGTGTTGACTGGTTCGGATCACCTTTTGGAGATAGTCAATGCCATTTTAGAAATAGCTCGGCTCAAAAGCGGCAAGGTTGCCCTCAAACGCAAAGTGTGTGATCCGAGAAAAACGGCTGATAAAGCCGCTTCCATCGTGCGCCCCCAAGCTGAGAAGAAAGGGCTGGTTATTAACGTCAAGACGCCGAGTATCGGTTGCCCGGCGACTTATGACGAGGACAAATTGCTGATCATTATCACCAATTTGCTCACTAATGCAGTCAAATTTACCGAGCAGGGTTCGATTGATATAGAAGTTGAGTGTCGCAGCACGGGTGCGGATTTTGTGGTCGTCGACACGGGCATAGGGATACCTTCGAACAGTCTAACCGATATATACGACGAGTTCAGCCAACTCGACTACCCACGCAAACACAAACCTGCCGGATTTGGAATCGGCCTGGCAATAGTTGCGACGATGATCGAGGCTATAGGAGCCACCCTCACCGTATCCAGCATAAAAGGAAAAGGCACCGCATTCACACTCAGTGCACCTGCGATCGAAGAAGCTTGATCCCTCCGGGAGTATTCCGGAGGGATCAAGACCGCTTATCTAGCTATCGCCACAGCTGGGGTCAGAGCGGGTATAGCGGAGGATTTTGTCTCCATTTTCACCTTGTATCGGTTCACTATCTCGGCGATTGCAGGATCTTCGGGAACATTTTCGTCAATCCACAGCAGTTCGCCCTTGCAGCTCATTAGTGTGTAGGCGCCTGTCTCCGGATTGCGCTTAAAGATGACTTTCGTCTTGCCCATCTCCGATCCCCACTGATAAGCCTGCACCACCGGCACCGCCCCAATATATGAAGAGGTAGGCTCGGCTACCTGAATCATCGTAGGCTGCGCCAGTCGAGTATGAGAGTGCCCGCCAAGTATGACGTCTATTCCGGGGACTTTCGCGAGTTCCTGGTCGAGTGTATAGCCAAGGTGGCTGAGGACTATGAGAATGTCGGCCTTTTGTCGGATTTCAGGAACGATCTTTTTGGCTTCCTCGATACCGTCGATCTGAATCAGGCCGAGTTCTCTGGCGCCTTTATATGCATCTTTATTGACAAGCGACGTTATAAGGCCAAGGAATGCCACGCGGACCCCACTATATTCTTTAATCATATAGGGTTCCAGGAAACGCTTTCCTGTTTTTTCATTGACGAGATTCGCGCATAGCCACGGGAAGTTGGAGGCTTTATGATTCCTCAGAGTCTCTTTAGACGGCCATTCGAACTCGTGATTTCCCGGACACATAGCTACCAAGCCAAGAGCATTCATAACCTCGATGTCCGCAGCTCCTTTGGCGAATTTGACTAGTGGGCTCCATCCGAATGTGAGATCACCGGTGTCTAGCAGCAGCACATGCCCGTTGGGATTGGCCTCCCGCTCCTGCTTGATGAGCGTTGCTCGTCGTGCGGCCCCACCGACGTTTTCCAAGGTCGGCAACTGGTCTTTGTATTTGTCGCCCTGATTGAAAGGCAGCACGCAGCCGTGCAAGTCATTGGTAGACAATAGAGTAAATTCAAGATATGTCGGCTGTTGTTGTAGGTCGGCGACGAGAGGTGTCGCTAAGGCGAGAAGAATTGCTAATGGAATCAGAAATCGGCGCAGCATAAAACCTCCTGTGTGTTTGCGAGCCGCCAGCGCGGTTAAAATATTGGATATATAATACTTCACTCATCATCGCAAAAGCACCTTCCGAAGGAGAACATAGTCTCTCAATCGAAAACAGCAGCATATGGAATTAGAATGGTGGCCGAGCACAATTGCCGGATAGAACAGGATAAATGGTATATGAATCTTTTATATTTTGGAGTATTAGCGATGGTCGCATCGAGTATATCAGCGTCGGATATAGCTATTGAAGCCGCTCCCGCACCAGAATATGACGCGATTTTTCAGCAAACCAAAGGCTGGATCGGGGCTGACGGGGATTACTCCGTGCAGATCGATGACAATAGAACCCTCTGGCTCTATAGCGATACGTTCGTCGGAACCGTTCAAAATGACAAGCGCATCAATTCTACGCTCATAAACAACTCGATCGCAATCCAGCACATTGATAATTCCAAACCGGTGGAGTTTATCTACCGCAATAATAGTGAAGGTAAGCCGGCTGCATTTATTACACCCGAGGATGGGCAAGGGTATTTTTGGTTGTTTGCGGGCGCAGCGACAAGTACGGGCATTTATATGTTTCTAACCAGGGTGAAACCCAGCGACTCCGACCCTTATGTTCCGTTCAAAACATTCGGCATGGACCTCGGACACGTCACTAATCCAAGGGATCCACCATTAAAATGGCACATAACGCAAACGCAGGAGCCGTTTTGTAAATTTACAGATCACGGCGCTATTCTGTTCGGCTCGGCTGCCATGAAAGTCGGATCCGATGTCTATATTTATGGTTTCGATTCATTCAGCCGTGACGATGCAGGAAAACGGGTCAGCTCGATGATCGTGGCAAGAGTCCCGGAAGACAAGCTGGGTGATTATTCGTTTTGGAGGTTTTACGGAGGCGGCAACTGGCACTCCAACGCGACTGTTTGCGAGCCGTTGTTCGAAAACACGCCGACCGAGTTCAGCGTGTCTTACGTGCCGGGGATAAAGCAATATGCTGTAGTATATACCGATGGCGGCATCTTCGGAAATATAATGGTTCGACTCGCGCCCAAGCCGGAAGGGCCGTGGGGGGAGGCTCAAAAGGTGTTCAGGTGTCCAGACCAGGACTGGCACGAAAATGCATTCAGCTACGCGGTTAAGGGCCACCCGGAACTCTCGACCAATCCTAATGAGCTTATTGTGACCTACGCAACCAATTCCACCGAATTTGCGGACATGTTCAACGATGCGCGGCT
>JAAYKG010000186.1 GCA_012522555.1 Armatimonadota bacterium | reverse complement strand
GGTCGAGAGGCCGTTTCGACTGCCGATATACCGAATCTTCACTATGAGTGGCTTCGGGACGGTTGTCACGGGCACGCTTATGTCCGGTGCGCATAAACTCGGGGATCAGGCTCGCATCCTGCCAAAGGGAATCAACACACGAATTCGCGGAATCCAGGTACACGGAGTAAAACAAGATGAGGCGCAAGCGGGCAGCAGGGTTGCAATCAACCTGGTCGGAGTGGAGGTCTCCGACATCGAGCGTGGGGATGTCCTTTTGTCGCCCGGCTATCTGCAGAACTCCACTTCGCTCGATGTGTATGTTACCGTGCCCGACGATATACCTAAGGCTCTGACAAACAGGATGAGGGTGCGTATACACATAGGCACGGCAGAGGTGCTGGGAAGAGCGATAATCATCGGCGGCCAATCCATACAACCCGGCAGCAAAGGCTTTGTGCAACTCCGACTCGAAACACCAATAGCCGCAGCCAGAGGAGATCGCTTCGTGCTGCGATTCTATTCCCCAATGAGGGTGTTGGGAGGGGGGATTATCCTCGACCCGGCCGCAGTCAAGCACGCCGCAAACGAAAAAGGAGTTATTGCGAGGTTGCAGCGTAAGCTGAAAGGCGATCCGGCTGATATAATCGAGGATACGCTTTCGATCCGTGAAACCGGCCTGCCCGTCGAAGAGCTTGCTCGGATAACTTTACTGCCGACTGACGAGATAAAAGCTGCTCTTTCCGGCTTGATGGACGAGGGGCGCATTATACGATCCGGCAATCGGTATCTCAATCGTATAACCGCACAGAATACAACCTCCCGCGCCGTCTCCATCCTCAAGTCATATCTTGAAGTCAATCCCATGAAATTCGGCATGCCCAAGGAAGAATTGCGCCGCAGCCTCGGCAGGACCGTCGACGCAAAAGGATTTACGGCTTTGATTGCTGTGATGCAAGAGGCCGAAAATGTGGTCGTGACCGAAGCCACGGTCACGCTGCCCGGACACGTGCCAACCCTTGGCGAAAAAGAAGCCCAACTCGCCGAAAGCATAGAAAACGATTTCAAAAAAGCCGCCGCCAATCCCTCTTTGCTGACGGAACTGGAAGAGCGTTACGGCCCAATCGCAAAGGACATCACTGCGCTTTTGATTCAAACAGGAGTGCTGGTAAAGGTGGAGGTTGATTTGTTTTTCCACCATGAGGTCATAAAGAACGCCGAGAACGTCTTAAAAGAATATCTGGCTCATCACGACGGCATAACCGTGGCTGAATTCAGAGACCTCATCGGTTCGAGCAGAAAATATACGGTTCCATTGCTCGAATATTTCGACAAATCGAAGGTTACTCGACGGGTAGACGACAAGAGAATATTATTCTAATCGGAGGCAGCATAGATGAAAATTTCGGATATAACAAAAATAGCAGCGGCTATGATGATCGTCGCATTGCTTGCCGGCTGTGGAGGCGGCGGCTCCAAATCGCAGGGAATGACATCCCCCTGGAATGGCACTTTGCGCGGTGTCGCAACTCTGCCGGAAAATAACGATACCGGCGTCCCTACTGACGCATGGATTCAAGTAAGTTGGCCGGATGAAAGATACCCTCCGCCTGCATCGTTTACTGTGACGCTGGAAAAAGAAGAATCCTATGAGCGCTGGGGCAGAGTTCACACTATTTACAGCACTTCAGATTCCGATCCAAGGGGCGGGGTCTGGTGGTTCCAACCGTCGAATCAGTTATCCCCAGGGATTAGGTACAGGATAACCATCTCAATTCCCAAAACATCGCAACTTATTAGAGCCTATTTCTTTACGGGCGGCTACGGCCACGTCGGAGGGCTGCAAAAATCGTCGGCTGCTCCGTCCACTTACAAGCCGGTTGGCGCCACAAAAGCAGAAGGCGAGCCTGCTGAATCGCACACCATCATAACTACCGATTAGGCCGGTCGGTTCTATGGGCGGGGCGGCTATACCCTCCTAAGCCGCCCCGCGACTTTTATTTTAGTCATCCACGATTCTCCTTTCGAATCGGTTCAATTGAACTTGATATACGGGTACGTACAGTAAAACCGACCTCGCGTTGAGCGATCGGCCATACAGGAGGAATTGGATGAATACAAGGAGTCTGCTTTTGTGCGCCTCGGTTTTGCTGCTTCTAATAAACGTCACCGCGCCTGAAGTGGATGCACAGACAGCCGCTCCAGCCATCGATCCGAAGGCCACCGAATTGCTGAAGCAGATGGGCGGATACCTGAACGGTTTGAATAGTTTTTCAGTGCACGTGCAGACGATGAAAGACCTGATGCTGCCGTCAGACGAAGCACTATCTTCGAGCAGCGCATTCGATTTGATGGTGCAAAGGCCCAACAGGTTCAGGATAAATATGACCAGTGCGGCGGCGGCGCATACTACGTGCCGGTCTATCAAGGCTCCAGCGTGGTTTACCAGAGCGTTCCCGCCCCTCAGTAGCCGCGATTCGATCTATCCATCCCTCCAATGCAATTGCCCGGAGGGATGGATATCATTATCTTATTATAGGGGGCGCACCCAGACATTGCGAAATCGGACGGCATCACCGTGATTTTGCAGCCTGATCGGGCCGGCCTCTTTAGGCTCTGGGTCCGAATGATTCGGGGTCGGGGATGTAATTGCCACGTTGTCCTGAACCAGAACTCCATTTTGCAATACGGTCACCCGAGCGTTGGCAATTTTTTTGCCGGCCGAATCGAAGCGAGGAGCTTTGAAAATAATATCATAGCTCTGCCAGGTTTCCGGGGGGCGGCATGCGTTGATCTTCGGAGGAGTCTGCGAATAGATCGAACCGCAGTCGTTGTTTTTGGGAACCAGGCCGTATGAGTCCAGGATTTGGATCTCATAGACAAACCCCATGAAAAACACGCCGCTGTTACCTCGACCCTGGCCAGTCTTATTCGGCATATACGGCACCCAGAACTCGGCGTGCAGTTGGCAGTCTTTGAAGTGCTGCTTAGAGCAGATATCGGCTCCTTTGGGAGTGCAATACCCGTCGACCACTTTCCACGTAGCCGGGCCGCCGGAATCGCAACTGACGAATTTGGATAGGTCCTTGCCATCAAACAGCACAACCGCATCCGCCGGAGCAGCTTCGTCGCCCTGGAAAAGCGAATCAGCGCAAACAGCCGCCGTGCTAGCAGTCAATATCACAGCCAATGCGATCAGCAACATCCGGCCGTGCGGTAAAATTGAAATGAACATCACCTATACCTCCGCATAATATAACCCCAATATTATACGCCATATTTTGGCTTGTGTGCGCAGCGTTTTGTGGCAACCCCCTCTCCCGGGAGAGAAGGTCAGCACACGTATCCCCTCTCCTGGGGGAGAGGGTTAGGGTGAGGGCGAAATCTCCTTTCCCTCAGGTGCGGAAAGTTATGTTTAGGGCGAAAACTTTCTTCCCGCACAATCTTTCAAATTCCAGCAATCTGCCGGGTTTCGGATGCCGACCCCCTCACCCCCGCCCTCTCCCTCAAGGGAGAGGGGGTAGATTGTGCCCCCGTCTGGGGGAGAGGGCCGCCGGTTCTCTTCTCCTATGAGAGAGCGATATGTGCGTTGGCCCGGCTTGTGCGTGTAAATGTTCTTGATTTTCGGCAAAGTTGTTATATACTGAGTATATATAGACCCGAATAAAACGGGGGAGAATGTGCCAAACGGAAACGTGCTCGTGGTCTGTGCAGATTACGCAGCCGGGCAATCCATAGACCAAGCCCTGACTAGGCGGGGCTACAAATCATACCTCACCGGTCATCGTCAGGAGACCATTTCGCTTGCCCGCGCCATCCAGCCAAATGTGATTATCATTGATACTGACTCATCCAGAATCCAAGCCGCCGCACTGTGTTCCGAATTGCGCTCGTTTACGATGTCTCCGATTATCGTCCTTGGCAGCGACAAAGACGAATCAGATATTGTGGTCGTGCTGGCTGTGGGTGCGGATATCGCTCTCAGCAAACCGGTTCCCAACACGATTCTGCTGGCCCACGTGGACGCCGCGATCAGGCGTGAAACTACATACCGGCGCCACCAATCCGAATCTGAGTGTCTTTACATTCGAGATCTCACCGTCGATCTGGCGGGCTGTGAACTGCGTCGTGACGGCGAGGCGGTATCACTTTCGCCGATGGAGTTCAGGCTGATGAGAGTGCTGGCGCTAAATGCCGGAAGAGTCCTCACCCGCGATCAACTGCTGAACAGCGTGTGGGATGTTCGGGGCGATCAGGTCTACTCCCGCACAGTCGACGTGCATATAGGCAGGCTCAGGCGCAAAATCGAAGATGACCCCTGTCGCCCTCGTTATATCGCTACGGTGCCGGGGGTCGGCTACAAAATGATCGGCGAGAGCTAATAAACCTGTCCCACGCTCGTATCCAGCGCTTGCCCGAAGTTGCCCATCCCAAAAGTATCGAGCATCGGAAACGCCTTTATCCTGACGTTGAAGTAAATCCCTCTATTATTATAGAACCCGCCCTGGTCCACAAAGGTTAAAGAAGCCTCCCAACAGTGCAGGTCGCGGGTTACAGACAGCCCCCGATATTCGAAGTCCTTCGTAATCCCATTCCACCCAGCGATTGCCTGAATGCGATTTTTCCGCCCCAAAGATGTATCCAAAACTCCCCGCACTGTCGCTAGACGTTTGCTGATGGGGTCATATCTGGTTCCGATATCAAGTTTGAAGTCCTCGCGGGATCGAATCCTCAATTGATTGATCACCTGCCTCCACTGTGACCGATTGAAATCATACCCAGTCGCCGTGTATAGCAGCACGCTGTTGGTCGGCGTATACGACAGCCTCAGCACCGAGTCCTGCCACGGAAAATTCTTTTGTTCGAAGTTATAACCGGCCAGCAGGCTCAGCTTATACTTGGCGCTGTCCGACAAAGTTAAACTTGCATTGATAATGTTATACTTACCTGTATAATCAAATCGGAATGGGGTGAATCCTTTCGGCATCTGGTAGCGATAAGTCAGATCGAAAGTAGAAGAATTGCCAAGAATCTTTGACAGTTGCGCGTTGGCGTCTATCGAATACTGCGCAGTGTTGTCTCCGTAGATAAATTGCTTGAAGCCCCCGCCCGAGGTCAAAGCCCAGGTGTGCGACAGATTGCGCCGAACGCTTGGCGAAGTAATATCCAAAAAAGCCCGGTCGATCTCAGACATCGGAATCTGGACAAACCTGCCGTAGCTGAGGCTCATCCGAGCGGGTAATCCAAACGGCAGCACCTTGCCGAGCCGGGTTGTATCCGAGCTTATCGACAACTCCGGAAGCTTCTCGATCCCGCCAAATTGGCCGACTCCAACGAAAGCCTCATCGCTTAGGTCTGTGATCTTTTGCGCAGAGATATCCCAGTCATATTTATCCTCGACCTTAGAGAAATGCGTCTGTGAGACAAGCCTGGCCCTGTTTGTTCCCGATGCGCTGTAATCGGTGTAATCGAAGCTTGTGTCCCAATAATCCCGGTCTCCGAACATCTGTCGGTGGCTTGCATGTGCACTCAGCGTGCTGGTTCGCTGAAAGACGCTGTTTACGGACTGATTGATTCTAAGGGCGGACCTGGCGTTGGTTGTGTCGCGAGTGAACCCGATTCGATTATCAATCGACTTGCTCTGAGGAGCATATTGATAGCTGTTCGATCGAAAATCGCTCGACAGATCCATCCTGACCCCCCCGAGAAGCTGGGTATGATTAAAGCGACCTGTGAGAGTAGTTTTGTCGATATTTTGGTCATTTAGCGCATAAAGATACGCGGTGCCGCCCCCCGAACGGGTTTTGTATGTGTCCTGTATTCCCAGACCGATGCCTTTTCTTTGCATTAGATCCGCCAGCAGAAAAGTCGTGTTAGATTGAGAAGCCCACAGTGAATATCCCAGCTTCAAATAGGCCCCTTCCTCGGCGGATTGCCCGATCCTGGGTATCAGATTCGGGTTCTTTCGGATCTCTTCGATCGGGACAACAAACCTGGATAACTTAAACAGCCGCCGACCAAGAACAACAAATTCAGCGTCGTGGAATACGATTTTATCATTCGGGTAAACGCTCATCTCCCGTGTGATGATCTGGTAGTGTGCGTGCGGCAGGTCGCAAGTTGTGACCTGCGATTGCGACGCCGACACTTCGCGGTCGCGCAGCCCGGCGATTTTTGCTGCGCCGGCAAATACGGGAGCTTTAATCAAGCCCTTGGTGAAGTCCGGGGTCACGGTGATGTTAGCAGTGTCTATAGACCACTTCAGCGTGCGGATATTAACCTCCACTCGGTTTCCGTGGGCCTCTTGAATCCCGAGCTTAAACACCACATTTTCTTCAAATACCGCTATATTAGTCGAATAATCAACTTGACCTTTGTTCGCGGTGATCGACATATCGCGATACCGCGCGCACACACTGCCAGTTGCGACCGTCAGGACGGGCTTACCGTTTTCATCGGCCGTCGTCTTCAATGAATCAGCCGATACGTGAATAAACCCACTGCCTATATCCGGCACTCGCTCAAGGTGGGGGAGCGGGCCGGTCGGCCTCGATGGCATAACGGGGGACGGCGATTCCAGCAGCGGCCCTGCAATTTCATCCGCAGGCTTGATCTGTTCGGATGGAGGCGGGGCGGTAATCGTAGTCGGCTCGACATCGGGTGCGGGAATAGCAGGCAGCGTCACATCCGCCGCCAGCGCAGTTATGGTAGTCACGAATGCCACGGCCAGGCAGACGAAAAGCATTCGCAAAGCGATTCTCCTAGAGTATCAGCGTTTAGATGACCGGAGCCGATTCAACCCGGCAGCCACCAAACATCTATTAGCGGCAGGCCGCTAATCTACCTTCCAAAGGAGAAATATGCCCAATATTCCAAAGACAATCACTGCGCTCCAACCAGCAACCGACGGCGATAAAAGATTGTTTTCGCCGAAAATCTTGCTGAACACCATAATGTTGTAGTAGAAGAACAACACTCCAATGCCCAGCAGTACCCCCATAAATCCCCCGCGCCTGCCGAGATTAAAGCTCAACGGCCCAACGCAGAGTATCAATATCAGCGAGCTTAGCGGCAATGCAAGCTTACTTCCCAGTTCCAGCCTGTAGCGGTCGGTTTTAAGGCCGCTTTTGCGCAATATCTTCATTTGGTCGCGCAGTTCCCCAATCGACATCGCCTCCGGCAGCTTTTCTCCCTGGTTCAGATAGTTCCCCAGCGCATGTCGCAGATCCAGCGTCATCGACTCGAATTTACCCATCAACTCCGGCTCCCCCGCTTCGTTCATACGGAATATTTCACCATTATGAAGTGTGCAGATGCGCCCTTGCTCGGTAGCTGATTCAGCGGTAGTCAGGGTAGGAAAGCCGCTCGCCGTCGCCGGAGGCTCATAAATCAATACTCTCCCAAGTATGAGCTTGTTATTCTCTTTATGAACCGTATTCACGTAAAAACAATAATTGTCGGCCCAGAAAACCACTTTGGCCTGTATCGGCAGAGGCCCCGGAGCGTTTGCCAGCCGCCTGTAGACCTCCACTCCTTGCTGCTCCGCCCAAACCGTCACATTTTCCTGAAATACATATGCCGCCCCACACAGCACCACGCCGACGCCGATCATCGGCAACAGCACCCTTCGCGCGCTGATCCCCGCCATCTTCATCATAATAGTCTCGCTGTCCGATGCGAGACGGCTTATCGCCAAAGCACAGCCAAACAAAGCTCCTGAAGGCAGCGCGAGCATCACATATCGCGGAGTCTGCAAAATAATGAAGTAAAGCACGTCAGGCCACTGCTGCAATCGGCTGCCTATGAGGGGGGTGTTGTTGTAGATAATGGTCCCCACGAACAAAATCAGCACTACGGAGAAGCCCGCAATGAATGGAACCACCATCTCTCTGATGACGTATCTATCAAGTATATTCATCGCTCGATCCGATCTATTGTAACACGGAAAGACTGCGGGCAATAGCCGCATCGCATCAGAATCGGTAAAGCGATTTCCGGAACTGTTGCCTATTGCCGGCCACCTCGTTATAATTGCTTCGTGGGCACACAATCCATGATTCATCTAACTGATGTATTTGTTGAATATGACAACGGCGTACGCGCACTTAACGGCCTCAACTTGTCGGTGGACAAAGGCGAGTTCGCTTTCGTAGTAGGCTCGACTGGGAGCGGCAAATCGACTTTCCTGCGTTTGCTCTATCGAGAAGTCGCGCCGAGCGAGGGAAGCGTGGTCGTCAACGGCGAGGATGTCGCCAATATGAAACCAGCCGATGTGCCATATCTGCGACGCAAGCTGGGCATAGTCTTTCAAGACTTCAAACTATTGCCCCAGAAGAACCTGTGGGAGAATCTGGCGTTTGCGCTGCGGGTAATAGGCGCATCCCCCAGAGATATCCGCCGACGGATCGGGGATGCCCTCGCGCTTGTAGGGCTGACCCACAGGTGCGATTCGTTCCCACACCAGATGTCCGGGGGAGAGCAGCAAAGAGCAGCCATCGCCAGGGCTTTGGTCAACAACCCAACCCTGCTTATTGCAGATGAGCCTACAGGCAACCTCGACCCGGATACTTCCTGGGAGATTATGCAGTTGCTTGACCAGATCAATATACGCGGGGCGACAGTGTTGGTCGCCACCCACGACAGCCAGATAGTCGACCGCATGAAAAAACGCGTCATTCAACTCGATTCAGGCTACCTGATCCGAGACGAAAACAAAGGCACATATCAGCAAATTGAATCTTAGCAGTGTAGATTTTCTTATACAAGAAGCTTTCACCGGAATCAAGCGAAACGGGTTGATGGCGTTTGCGTCTATTTCCACCATCGCCCTATCGCTCGGAATACTCGGCACGTTCGTGCTGGTAGCATTGGGCGCCAACCATTTTATGGCTTCACAGATCGGCAAGTTCGAGATCGCCGTCTACATGAACGAAAAGATCGACCTCACCCAAACCCAGGCCGCAGCCGACAAAATCGGGAAAATGCCTAACGTGGCGAGCGCAGTTGTCCTATCAAAAGAAGAAGAATGGGCGCAGTTCAAGCGAACCAACCCCAACATAGAATCCGCAGGATTACAGCACAACCCTTTGCCGCACTCCATCGATGTGCGTGTAACCGATGCCTCACAAACTACGTCTATGGCAAATAAGATCAGACTTATGGATGGGGTAAATACCGTTCGAGACGGGCGCGAGGAACTCCGCCGGGTGATGGCGCTGGCTAGAGTGGTGCGCGGCGTCAGTGCCGCAGGGGTGATTGTCCTGTTGGTCACGGCCACGTTCATCATAAGCAACGCCATCAAGCTCACGCTTTATGCGCGGCGTCGCGAGATTCGCATTATGAAACTCGTTGGTGCGACCAACTGGTTTGTGCGGGTTCCGTTGATAGTCGAAGGTGTGGTCTTCGGGGCGATTGGGGCGATTGCGGCGTGGCTGCTCTTGAAATTAGGCGGAGTATACGTTGCGCAAACAGTCGAAAAGCTGCCGTTTATGGCTCAATTCAGCAGCGACATCCCATCATCCGTGCTTGCCTTGGGCTTGATTATTGTTGGGATAGCGATCGGCGCGGCAGGCAGTTTCGTTTCGATTCGGCGATTCCTGCGCGACTGACGAGCTATAATCGAAAGGAGGCCTTTGTGCTGGACATACAAAGACGATCGATGCTTGCATTGGTGCTGGCTATCGTGATATCTCTGCAGGTCTGTGCAATCGCAGCAAAAAAACCTGTCCCATTGAACACCAAACTGGGGCAGGTTAACAAGAAGATCAAAGAAGTTCGATATAGAATACGCCTCAATGAAAGTCAAAAAAAGACAGTCCTGGGCCAGTTAGCGATAGTTGAAGAGAGGCTGGACGACGCCCAGCATAGACTCAACACCAACAATATTAAGCTCTTCGATGCTCGCCACGATCTACAACTCACCACCCAGCGCCTGGAAAAGACTACCAAACGTTTGAATAGGCGACAGGATTTGCTGAGCAGGCGGATAGTAGACATATATCAAGGCGAGGACCTCAACTATGTCGATGTGGTCCTTGGGGCCACGAATATGTGGACGTTTTTAAGCAGATCCTACTATCTGCAGCAGATTCTGAAGTCCGATACCACACTGATTTCTCAGATACGGCAGCTCAAGTCTTCAATCGAAGCGGACAAAGAACGACAGGCCCAGCGCGTGGCGCAGATATCCTCCCTGCAAACGAAGCTAATTTCCGAGCGTAATCAGATATCGAGTCTTGCCGACAGCAAACAACAGCAAATAGATCGCATTCAAAAAGATAACAGGCTTATGGAACAGGCCCTCGCCGAACTGGAGGCCGAATCACAGGCGATCGAAGATCAGATCAGGCGCATCCAGCAAACCCCTGCAGGGCGACAACGCGCCGCAAAAGCATTTACCGGCGGCTTGATCTATCCAGTGTCCGGGAGAATTACATCCACTTTCGGATACCGCGTACATCCTATTACGAAAGTCTATAAACTCCATACCGGTGTGGATATCGCTTGTCCCACAGGCACTCCCATACGCGCTGCTGCCGCTGGAACCGTCATCATCGCGAACTGGATGCCGGCGTACGGCTACAGCGTGGTCCTGGATCATGGCGGCGGAGTTCAGACATTATATGGGCACAACTCGAAGCTGTGTGTTTCCGTCGGCCAAAACGTAAAACAAGGCGAGACTATAGCGAAGGCGGGGAGCACCGGCTACTCAACCGGCCCGCATTGTCACTTTGAAAAGCGCGTCAATGGTCGCCCCGTTAATCCCGGCGGAGGGTAGCAGCGATGGATTCGACCCTACTATTAGTCCGATTGGTTGTTGGATTGTTGCTTATAGCTTGCTCGGCTATTGCCGCAGAAGCCGTTTCTCTGTCAGGATATATAGGGAGCCATCACAATATTTATCCCGTTAGCAATAATCTCGTCCCCGAATCGGCGCATAATCGAGGCAAATCCGGCTACATCGCCATCACCGAAGTCTACCCGGACACCCCCTCTGGGGCGCAGTATCACTACACAGTTCGCGGCGATGGATTTGAATATGAGCGCTGCAACCGAGGGGCGGGTTTTGGACCGGAGACGTTTTTTATAAAAGCTGACCAGCCTGCGGGTTCGCTGTCATCGCGCTCAAAGTCCTCGTCTGATGCCCCGCGATTCAGTTCTGATGGCTGGCGGGTTTTTACGAAGGAAGAACTCGACGAGATTATGGCGAGGGATAATTTTCGCATCCTTGGTCTGGTGCATTCATTTGACATAAAATCAGAGCGTCTCGTAAAAATGCTTGCCGAACAAATACACCTCGACCCAAAGCGCCGCATCAGCAAGGGTTTCAGCGCGGAGATCAGATTCGCGAATCAATCCCCGGAGCGTGTAGCTGCCGAGATCCAAAACTGCGCAGATTGGGCTGTGAAATATGAGATTCCGGCTATGTTAGGGTGGGTCAGTTGGTGGAGCGGAACCCCGCTGCGGATGCCGGACGGGGAGGGAAAAACCTTCGGCGACATCAAATATCAGCAAATCTGTTATGCGCCGAACTCCGAACAGCCGGAAGACGTGCAGTTAAAGGAGCTTTTAGGGGATCGTTACAACAACCACTACTGCCTCAGCGCACCCAATCAGTGGTCCAATACCCCGTGGCTTACGATGAACAGCAGCGCCCTCAACCAATATCGCTACAAACGCGCAGACGAAGCGCTTGAGGCGCTAAAAAAGATCAGCGATGGTGACGTGCAGTGGGTAGACAATATTTATCTAGAGAACGAACCCAGATATTGGGATACCCTTTGCGAGGATGGCAACTCCAAACGTAAGATCGGGGAGTTGTGGGCGGATTTCAACCCTCTCACTGTGGCTGCTGCTAAAGCTGATGGCGTCGATTTGAACCCGGCCGACGGGCTTTCTGCCCAAGAACTATCCTGGCTGTTTCGCAACGTCGGCGCATATAATCAGGAGTTTGCTGACGCCCTCAACAAATCTTTGCACAGCCACAATATATCCCTGCCAGTCTACTCGCACTCTCTTCAGCACAAGTTTATGTTTCCCGGCGAGTCAATCGGCCATGCCGCATCGGAGTGGGCCTATGTGAACGGCACAAGATCGGGGCTAGAGGGGCTTTGGATGCGGATTTCCGACTTTGCTCGCATCAGAGAATGGGGCCGCTGGGCCAACGTCAACCGCGAGGAAAACGACGGCCATCACACCGACGCGCACCTATGGGATCTGCGAGTTACGTATATGATGGGCGCCGATCTATACAACAGCTATAACTGGGATTCCATCGGCGCTCAAAGAGTCATCGACTACATAAACGAGTTCATAAGAGAGTTGCCGACGGTGACCCTGGCTGCCGCTGAGGCGAAACCGGTCGCCGGAGGAGTTGTGATTAAAACCCCTCAGAAACTACAGGCATTCACTTCGATAACTTTGCCGATCACCGTCGGAAAAACCCGAGAAGCCAGGGTGCGCATCATTGATCCCTCCGGCAACTTCCTCGCCTCATCGACTTCGAAATTGTTTGCAGATGACAAAAAAGTGGTATTCGACTTTCCAAATCCCGTCGAGGTCTGTTCAAACCAATCGGCTATCGTGACTGTTGAGACTAAAATCGGGCAAAAGGACGAGTTCACCCCCGTGGCTATTCAGCTAACCGATTGCCCTGGTGGAGGCGTAATCGTGTCTTTGGATATGCTCACCCAACGCGCTCTTAGCCTTGCGATAATAGCTCGCGCCGAACAGAATCGACGTAAGTGATCAGACCGTCAGGACGCGTTTGGAAAACAAGATATTTTGTATCTGCAGCATTCCTGTGACTTCTCCGATCGCTAATTTGCCTTCGAGTCCGAAATACTCCATACACGTCTGACAAGAGATGATCTTGACTCCCTGCTGTTGAAGCCGCGTCAAGTGATTGATCCACAAAGAACCCTCCACGGCGGCTCTCACTGCTTCATTCCACAGGATGATATACTCCGGCTTCTCTTCTCGTTCCCCCAAAAGCCGCAAAAAATTAGCCAAAAGCAGCCCGCCTAACTGTGCGTCTCCTCCACCCAGTCCGGCGCTGCCGACGAGTATCACGTCGTAGTTCATCGTTTTCGCAACTCCTAAAAATGATCGTTCCACTACAGAGTATACCAACTCACCACCACAATAGGCAATCAATGTACGCGGGTATACTGACTGTGACACGGCTCGCAGTTGGATATTAACAAAGGGGGCGAATTAGATGAAACCATCTGCTGTGCTTGCCCTGGCTTTGATCGGTTTGATGGTCGGCGTTGCGGTCAACGCCGAACCGTCAACTGTTGTCGATATAACACTGAAGGATGTATCTGTGAAACAGGCGATAGACACCCTGTTCACAAAACAGGGGCTGAAGTATTATATCCAGCCCGGTGTGGGGGGACGGATCGCTGAACTTCGCTTAAAAGGAATAACGTTTGATGAGGCGCTGAGCGCTCTAGGTGGGGCTGCGGGGTTTTCCTACCGCATCGATGACGGAGCGTATATTATCACTCCCGGCAAGGCTGCCGAGCAGCCGGCTCGGATACCGCAGCCATTGGAAAGGCCCGTCGAGGGTCGAGGGCCGGCCGAAAAGCAAACCCCAACCACTTCACCGGCGCCAGTGGTGGTCAACAACAACATTACTATGCCTGAGCAGCCCGCCGCTCCGTCCCAGTATTATCCTCCCGATTACGGCCCGCAAGGCTATATGGGGGGATGGTGGCCGACGGTGAACTTGGGGTCTGGGCCTTATGTGTTTGGGCGTTGGGCGCAGCCTCCGCCTCCTCTGGGTTGGGTGTCTGCCGATCAGCAGCGGCTGCTGCGGTTCCAGTATTCAGTGCCAAGAATGCCGGGCTATATGGCTCCATTTCCGTATTTCCGCCCATAACGGCTCAGGTAATTACGGCCTCGTATAGCACGGGGCTGTAAATCGTCACAACTGTAGAGCTTAATGGCCGCCCGGTTAAAAACGCGGCAAAAATGCGTCAGGGTATTTACACTGGTGTGTGCTAGTGATATTATTGGAATAATAGCGCTTCCGCAGTTCGGTGCTTTGAGCGGCGATCTCAGCCGTTGCATTTGTCTTAAACGGGCGATGCGGCGAGCGATCGCATTGCGGTGGGGCGATCCTCGGCAGGAGTGGTGGAGTTGAAAGTCGTAGAGATCCTGTTTTACAACAGCAACCGTGTAAAATTAGTTGTTGAAATGCCTGACCCGAATTGTTATTCAACAAAACATGCCCCGCACATACCAAAACTACTGTTCAAGCTGTTTCCGCATTTGTCCACACATCGATGTGACAATGATAAAGGCTTCACTTTCAGGCAGGAATGTCGATCCACAGAGATACCTCATCTTTTCGAGCATCTAATCATAGAACTGCAAGGGCAGGTCCTCGGCAGTGGCGTCCTCAGAGGAGAAACGCAGTGGAATTGGCGGGTGGACCCCAAAGGCCGCTTCCACGTGTATGTGGAGTATACAAACGAGCTTCTGGTGCTTGGTGCAATTAGAGTTGCGGAACGAATCATCCAGGCATTGGATAGCCATCAAATTGACCAGATTCACGTCGAAGAAGAGATCCAAAAGCTGCGGCTTATCGCCTCCGCTGGGGAGCAGATCAAACAGACAGGCCAGATTATTCGCGAACCGATCCGCCAAACTGCTCGAGCTTAAATATTTCGCTTTGCGTTTGCCGAACCGCGAAAGACGGTATGTACAGTTAACCAGTCTATTCGGAGGCCAGCCATGCCAAGGGACCCGGTTTGCGGCAACTATGTCGATGCGGATACAGCCTACAAGCGCGAGATGGAGGGAGTAACCTATCACTTTTGCAGTGCGGACTGTGCCGACGAGTTCGAAGTCAATTATGAAGAATACTTGGACGTAGAAGAACAGCGCTCCGCAAAAGAGCAATAGCCACGAGTGCCGATCGCTAAATTGCTACTTTAATTTCTAGAACAGATGGCAGCGCAACCCTGTCACATGGCTTTTGTCGACATACTCTTAGAACCAGGTAATAGTACGAGTTGACGGATTGTCGGCGACCATGCATAATATTTATGACTAGGCATATCTGCGTGACGGTGGGTGCTGGGAATGCGTATAAAAAACTACGGGCTTGTTCTTGCTTTGCTGGTTTGCGTATGTGTATTCATCGCGCCTATTGATGCATCGTCTCAGAAAAGCCGCTACGGCGCGGGCGAGATCGACTTTTTGGTCATTCCTGCCGCGGGCTGCAGTGTGATATGGTATGACGCCGAAGTCGGCGGCAACATCGTCAGCACCTCTAATCCATTCACAGCCGATATCGACGCCACCACGACCTACTATGCCGTTAGTGTTAGCCAGGCCGGCTGCGAGAGCGCGACGCGGACAGCGGTGACCCGCACCATTAACCCCATAGTCGCCGCATACGGACTCAGCAACAAAGCAGCATGGGACCCCATAATCAAGATCGCATCGGCAGATAAAGTATTCACACTCTGGGGTCAGGTCAGCGTCCCGATGGATCCCGATAGCTTCCATATCGACGATGGTTCCGGCAAACCCGTCAGAGTCAACCGCACCGAGCACGGATTTGCGGCTGGTGAATATGTATCCGCAACAGGGATGATCGATTTTACCGGTAGCGCTCCGGTATTGAACTGCGTTATGTCAAGAAAACTGCAATAAATCCTGCCGGCCTGCGTTTGACCAGCCCCTGCTTCGGGGCTATAATTCTCCCAGAACACTACTCGAGGTGATCGCTGTGCCCCAGCCTTTGATTGACGATGTCGAACGGACAATAATTGATCTTCGTGAGCGACCTAATGTATATTCCCTTTCCCCAGATGATCTGCGTCGATGCGCGCAGGAGTTCGGCAGACCAACCGTATTTGGCAGCACAAATTGGGCCTCTACCGTTAAAAATCGCAGCGCTTCACTTACAATTAATCTTGGAAGTCACCGTGTGCCGCCCGATCTTTCCACTGCAAAAAAGAGAGATATCACAAAACACGCTCCCGAAACGGTGCGCGCGCTGCATGAATACCTGAAAAAAATACCGCTTCTGAAAGTCGATTGCCGGATGGGAGATAACGACGTATTCTCCCCGGAATGCACGTTATATATATCGACCTACCGACGCGAATCGGTGCGAATAGCGCATCAGGTAGCGCAAACGCTATTTCCCAGCAACCGTCAGGGCGGAAAACGCCTTACCACGGTCTATATCCCGGAATGGCAGGAAAGAGATCGCCAGATATTGGTTTTTCCGGAGATCGGCGTCACCTATGTGCTTGGCACGGACTACTATGGCGAGGCCAAAAATGCGTTTCTGAGGATGGCGATGTGGAGCGCGAAACAGGAGGGTCTGCTCGGCTTGCACGCCGGCACAAAGATCATCCGAGCCACCCGACCGGACGGACATATACGACGGCTTGGGATGCTGCTGTTCGGGATGTCCGCTTCGGGCAAGACCACCCATATATGCTCCGACCATGGCCTCGACTTGCCCGATGAAGGAGTCGAAGTGTCGCAAGACGATGTCGTTTTTTGGACTGAAAACGCGGCGGCTCTTGGATCGGAGCGTGGGTTTTATATTAAAACCGAAGGCCTCGATCTTGGGGTTCATCCCGCCCTGCATCATGCTGCCGCGTCCTCCAATTCTTTGCTGGACAATGTGGTGGTCGACTATGAGGGAAACGTCTACTTCGAAGACCGCACACTCACCGCCAATGGCCGAGCGATTATCCAAAAAGACGATCTTGGAGAACTCTCAGCGCCGACAATCGACTTGCCTCCTCTCGATGATCTCGACGGCCTGATTATAGCCTTCACCGTTCGCAAATATACGGTCATACCAATCGCCAGCCGCCTAACCCCTGAACAGGCAGCCGTTGCTTTCTTATTGTCGGAGTCGTTCGATTCATCCGGGCCGGATGCCAGAGACATCGGCGGCAGTCCTCTGCTGGTCGCCGAACCGGCTGATGAAGCGAACGCGTTTTATGAGTTGGTAAAAGCCAATCAGGACAAGATCCAGTGCTATATGCTCAACACCGGCGGAGTCGGAGAACTGGTCGAGTTGGGGCTGGACGGCGCTCGCAGGGTAAAGAAAAAAGTGACGCGCGTAGAGATCGATGAGATGGCAGCGATCATTCGCGGAATTGCTCGCGGCACCATCAAATGGAGTGAAGATCCCGATTGGATGGTCGAAACCCCTGAATATGTGAAAGACCTCGACCTTGATAAATTCGATCTCCGCAAACATTATTCTCAGGCACGAATCGATTATCTCGTCGCCGCAACTCGCCTTGAGCGCGCGGAATATATCGAAACGATACCCGGCCTGAAACCCGAAATCAAGAAGTCGGTGGAGTTTTGATCAAACGCAGCCCGGCTACTCCCTCTTTCTCTGGAGATTTGAACAATCTACTCCCTCTCCCTTGAGGGAGAGGGCTGGGGGTGAGGGGGCAAGCTTGGCAAACCGGGCGAGGTGTGGAAGTTTCGTTTCGCCCTCACCCTGACCCTCTCCCCCAGGAGAGGGGACGCGAAGCCCAACCTTCTCCCCCAGGAGAGGGGACGCGAAGCCCTAACCTTCACCCCCAGGAGAGGGGACTTTGAGCACACACCCAGGAGAGGGGACAATCTACTCCCTCTCCCTCGAGGGAGAGGGCTGGGGTGAGGGGGGATTGTTTTAACGAGTAAGCCAAGACCAAGTGGCTTTACCGGTTCCTTTGCCCGGCCGTTTGTGCTAGAATCTCGGTGATCACATATCCAAAGGACGAACTATGAACGACTGGGAAAATCACAAACTGCCACACCGTAACAGATTGCCTGCGAGGGCATACACGTTTTCTTATTCGGACGAAGAATCCGCAATCACTGGAGACCGGGGAGCATCGTCCCGGTTCAAGCTGCTCAACGGCGCATGGAGTTTCCACTACGCCGAGAACCCGTTGTTCGCGCCGTGCGGCTTTGAGTCAGAGGAATACGACACCAGCGGTTGGGACGAGATAGCCGTTCCCAGCAACTGGCAAATGGTCGGATACGGCCGGCCGCATTATACCAATGTCCGTTATCCGATCCCCGTCGATCCGCCGAATGTTCCGACGGAGAATCCGACAGGCTCGTATAAGCGCGAATTCTATGTGCCTGAGAGTTGGGCGCAGATGCGCATCCTGCTCAGGTTCGACGGAGTGGATTCGGCGTTTCATGTGTGGGTGAACGGAACTGAGATCGGCTTTAGCAAGGGCAGCAGAATACCCGCTGAATTCGATATCACCAATCATATCCACACCGGCGTCAACACCGTCAGTGTGCGCGTCTACCAATGGTCCGACGGGACATACTTCGAGGACCAGGATATGTGGTGGCTGTCGGGGATTTATCGTGACGTCTATCTGCTCGCACTTCCGAAAGCACATATTTGGGATGTCACTACCGAAACCAAGTTCGATGCCGACTACAACAACGCCGATCTCGATATTGCTTTGGACCTGCAGAACCTATCCGCTGGCGCAACAATCGAGGCGGAGCTGCTGGATTGCGCTTTGAATGAAGTCGCATGCGCATCAGCAGACGCATCCACATCAAAAGTAAACCTGTCGATGGCAATAAAAAAGCCGTCTAGGTGGACCGCCGAAACGCCGAATATGTATAAATTGCTGTTGACATTAAAGGACGCGTCGGGGTCGGTGGTAGAGGTCGTACCGGTAAATGTCGGGTTTCGCCAGGTCGAAATCAAAGGCGAAGTGTTTCAGGTGAACGGTGTTCCGATCAAGCTCAAGGGCGTCAATAGACACGAAATTCACCCGGACCTTGGCCGTGCTGTGCCGATGGAGACGATGCTTCAGGATATTCTTTTGATGAAGCGCCACAACGTAAACGCTGTCCGCACTTCGCATTACCCCGACGATCCGCGCTGGTATGATCTGTGCGACTACTACGGGATTTATGTGATCGACGAATGCGATCTGGAGACCCACGGCTTTCAGGATCAACCCGGCTGGCGCGGCAACCCTGCCGAAAATCCCGAATGTGAGGCCGCTTGTGTCGATCGAATGGTGAGGATGGTGCAGCGCGACAAGAACCACCCATCGATCATAATGTGGTCCCTTGGCAACGAATCGCATCTGGGATGCAACCATCATGCGATGGCAAGCGCCGCTCGTGCGCTGGATCCGTCTCGCCCGATTCACTACGAAGGGGATTACCACATTGAGGTTGCCGATGTATACAGCCGGATGTATCTCGACCGCGACTCTTGCATAGCCGTAGGCAAGGGCGAGTTTGTCATAGAGAATGCAGTAGGCGATTATCGAGGAATGCCGTTTGTGCAGTGCGAATACGCCCACGCGATGGGCAACGGCCCCGGCGGGCTAAAGGAATACTGGGATGTGTTCTATAAGTATCCCCGCCACATGGGCGGGTTCATCTGGGAATGGGTCGATCACGGACTTAGGGTCGAGGATGAAGACGGCGCGCAATATTTCGCCTATGGCGGCGATTTCGGGGACCAGCCCAACGATAGCAACTTCGTTTGTGACGGTTTGATATTCCCGGATCGCACCCCCTCACCGGGTCTAATCGAGTATAAAAAAGTCATAGAACCCGTCCATCTCGAGGCATTAGACCTCTCAAAGGGTGTATTCAAGATCACCAACCGATTTGACTTCAGCGGACTGGACGAACTCGCCATGAACTGGACCGTGAGTGCAGACGGCCGCGTAGTGAGCACCGGCTCCGCCCCTGCGCCCTCGGTTGCGGCCAAAAGTTCGGGTGAAGTGACTATTCCATATGAAACTGACGGGTTATCCGGCGAGTGCTATATAACGATCTCATTTATGCTCGCTTCCGATGAGACCTGGGCGCCGCGAGGTCACGAGGTCGCATGGTCTCAGTTCCGATTGCCCGTAGTGCCTGTCATTCGTCAGCTTTCCTCCGACGACTTCCCATTGGAAATGGAGGAATCCCCCTGCGCGATTATGTTAACCGGGCCTGATTTCACATTCATATTCGATCGGGTGTTTGCTCGAATCGCGACTTGGGATGTGGATGGGGTTGCGTTGATCGAAGACGGCCCCAGGCTCAATTTCTGGCGCGCCACCACCGACAACGATCGAGCCTGGGACAATGCCAAAGCCTGGAGGCAGGCGGGATTGGATGCTCTACAAGAGCGTGTAAATGAGGTCTCATGCCAAAGGTTAGGCGCGGGAGTGGTCGCGATCACCGCAAAAACGCGCATCGCTCCTCCGATCTATGATCGATCTTTCGAGTGTGAATACACCTATACGATCTACGGGACAGGCCACGTCAAGATCGACGCCTCGGTGGTCCCGCAGCGAGAGTGGCCTGAGACCCTGCCCAGGGCCGGCCTCCAGATGGAGATTCCCTATCACTTCGACCGCGTCTCATGGTTCGGAAGAGGCCCGGGCGAATCATATCCGGACACAAAACAGGCTGGCCGATTCGGCCTTTACAGCGCACAGGTGGACGATCTCTACACCCCCTACATCTTCCCACAGGAAAATGGAAATAGAATGGATGTGAGCTGGGTGACTCTGACGGACTTGAGAGGGCAGGGGATCATTGTGATGGGCCAGCCGACGATAAACTTCAGCGCCCATCGTTTCACTACGATGGATCTTGAAAAAGCGCGACATACCAACGAGCTAGAGCCGCGCGATTTCATTACGCTGAATCTGGACTATCAGCAAAACGGTATCGGCAGCGCGAGCTGCGGGCCGGGCGTGCTGCCGGAGCATCGGCTTCTCACGAAGGAATACAAATTCTCCGTTATCCTGCAGCCGTATTCCGCAGATGGCATGTCAGCGGCTGAATCGAGCAAAAACAGGCTATGATTTGATGCGGCAAACCGTCCGGGGCATCCGCTTCGGACGGTTTAACTATTCTTCCGCCTGGGCCGGCTCCTCTGCGTAGTAGACTCCGTCTCCCACCATCACGTCCCAGGTGGTGTAGTCCTTATTATCCACCAGCACCAACACGGGCAGTTTGCCGGGGGTGAGCACGGTGGCTTCGGCGACCGTCTTTGGGCCAAGCGCCTGCATTTCTTCATCCCACAGCATTTTTTTTATGATTACCTTTTCGCCGTGTGTCAGTGGCTTAGTCACTCTGGCATACAACACGGCCATATCCGGCACTTTTTTAGTGATGTTGCCCAGTCTGGAGGGGTCTTCGACAGATGGCAGGTCGAGAGCGGTTCTATCCGCGCCCAGCGCCAGCGCTTCCTGGGTGAGATAATCTATGCGCTTTTGAGTGTCCGGATGATCGGCAAAAATCGAGGATATCTCATATCCGTTCTGGTCTTTTTCTATGCTCAGCAGTTTCTTCATCGAGGTGACCGAGCCGGCGGGATCGAACCCGGCTTTTGCTGTAAGTCGAATGCCGTGCTCGTCGGCTTGCCGTTCCATCTTCCGAGAATAACGCGCGCTCACTATGATATTGCCCCACACCCACGCGTCCGCCCCGGCGGCACCTCCCAGCGCTATCAAAGGCAGCGACCACAGCATCCTCTGTTGTTGTTTTATGTTGGCATCTATCCCGTGGCGAAGGTCGCAATGTACGATTTCGTGAGCAAGCACCGCCGCCCGCTCATCAGGTGTCAATATCTTCCACATGTGTTCCGTGAAGAATACGCGGCCGCCCGGTAGGGCGAAAGCGTTTATGGAGTCTTTTGGATCCTTTACTACGGCGAAATGATATGGTATTTGGGGTCGGCTCACAAACGGGGTCAATTTGATCCCCAGTGCGGATATATCCTCTTGATACTTCTTGTTCTCCGACAGGGGCATTTCTTTGAGAATAATCTTCGATGCATCCTCGCCGATTTTGATCTCTTGTGCCACAGTCACGGCCAGGCAAATGCTCGGAAATGCGCCCAGCACGACCATTATTATGCATATAACGACAACGGCTTGTCTAAAACCCAAATCAGCACACCCCTGTAACAGTATTCCCAATAAACCTGCACAGAGTTACTCGGCTGAAACCTCTATATCTATTTTTCGGGCGCAGTTTCATACACATCAAAACCGTTCTGTACGTCTGCTATGCTCCATCCGGGGCTGAACAATTCCAGCTTCAGCACGACCTTACCGCCAGATCCGGATTGCCACCTCGCCTTGCCGACCCGGCGCTGCTCATAGGTATCGGTCGAGTTCCAGGCCGGATACAACACATCATAGTTCCCGGAAGAATTGAGTTTAACTGTCGACGGTATCTCGATTGTAGCGTTTCGCCGCCCTATGGAGATGACAGGCCCGATCCATCGCTTTTGATCGGGATCGTTATATTTCACCAACTGTGCTCCTGACTCCATCGGCGCATAAGAATATTCCGGCCTTTGCACCCCAATGTAGCCCGTCGGTTTTTGTGGCTCGCTTACGATCAGATAACCGGTGCAGTCTACAACAAGCTGAGTGTTGTCTTTGTTCCAGACTATCTGTTGCGCAAGCAGCCTATCGTATAACTGTGGCGAAGAATCCAGCTTGAGGTTATACTTTCCCGAATCGGCCACCAGCATACCGATGCCTTTTTTCAACTCAGGCAGGGGTGGGGCGTAGACCTACATACCTTTGGCTACCGGCCATTTCTTCGAGTTTGCAAACATCCAGAACTGCGCAGTATAGTTCGACGCGTCCAGCGCAGTGACTACCCCTCTTGCCGATGGCACTGCGGTGCGTTTTTCGTAGCGGCTATCCCATCCGTCCCGCGTCACCCACACAACATCCCCCACCTTAAGAGGTTTGCTGGATGTGAATGTCATTGTGCTTTTGTCGGTACTGGTCACCTCTCCAATTTTGTCCGCCCTAGCTGCATCCTCGGTTTTCTCCTCCGGCACTGGTATATTTCGGTCTGCAAGCAGTTTTTTGAGATAATCCAAGCGTTCTTTGGTCGGTGGGTGATCGGAGAATATTTTCGGCGGCCCTCCTCCGGCCTCATCCTCAAATCGCCTGATCTTATACATCGCAAGCAGAATCCCGGCGGGGTTATACTCAGCCTTCTTGCACATTTCCACAGCTCCCGTATCCGCTTCTTCTTCATCTGCCCGCGAGAACTTCAGTGAATACAGTTGCTCCGCCATGCTGGCTACATCTCCGGCCAGTCGGCTTGCTTTAGTAGCGATCAGTATCACGCTGAGAATAGTCTGCCGCTTTCGTTGTTTGGATATGGCGTCAAGCGCGTGTCGCTCATCGACGTGCATAATCTCATGAGCAATTACCCCTTTGCGCTCATCCTCGCGCAGCACGTTCCACAGTCGGCTGGTGAAATAAACATATCCGCCCGGAATCGAAAATGCGTTCATCGTGTCATCATCGAGGATCTTGAAGTAATACTCAATATTTGGCCTTTTGACGTGCTTTACGAGGGCTTTGCCGTAGGTGTTGATCTCCTTTTGAGCGTCACTGTCTTGATAGAGCCTGTTGTCCCTCATTATTTCGGCGTCGATTTTGAATCCGAGGTCGATTTCTTCGCCGAGAGTTACCGCCCAGGCCGATTGAGCGATCGAGCCTAGCAAGCTAAACGCCAAAAAAAGAATAGTGAGTCTCTTAGCCACGTTCCACACCCTTACAAATTATTATTTCTTTTTAGCTTTGTTTTTTTCCGGTTTCTCCGGCTCAGGTGCAAGTTCTCGTTCCGATGGAAATTTCAAGTCTTCACGACTGAGTTTAGCCACTGCTGTTTGCCAGTCCTCCAGTTTACTGCCGATGCGGGAGGCCAGTTTCTTGTCGGCACTTTCCACCATTGTGATTGCAGTTCCGGCTTGCACTCTGTCGTTTTTGTTCGCAAACGCATCGGCTAGAGCAACCCACGCCAAAGTGGATTTTGAACCCAGGGTCTGCACTGCCTGGTTTCCGGCTGTGATCGCATCATCATATTTACCCATCCGATCAAAGCTCAGCGCACTTCGCACCCACGGTTCACGAAACTCCGGCCATTGTTTCTTTGCCAGTTCAAACTTGGCCAAAGCTTCAGGATATCGCCCCATACCATCCAGCGCGATCCCCTCTCCCAGACTGGCGCGCGCCAGCCACTGCTTTTTGTCAGGCGCGTCGCCGTGCTTTATTTGATCGGCCGCCCGACCATAGAGCGCCAGCGCTTTATCATCTCGTTTTGCAAGCACATATACATCTGCCGTGTCCAAAATCAGTGCCTGGTTTTCTTTGACCACAGGCAGCAACCTCTCCAATTGAGACGCCGCAGCGCTATAATTCTCATGTATATATGACTCGTGCGCCTGTCGCAGCTTGCCGTAGTAGTTGTGTTTTTGAGCAAAACCCGAGTAGCCAACTATTGCAATCAATCCCACCAACGCAGCTATAACCACATTGGTTCTAATTTGTCGCTGCTCCCATTTCAGGCCACGGCCTATGAATAATACTCCCAGCGTCAGTCCAATTGCCGCCGCGAACGTCCAGGGTGTCTGGTCTGCGCCCGAAATTATCCGAGCCGTGGAGCTTATCCCAGGCAGCGCATCTGCAAACGGGCTGATCTTTGCCGTAACGTATGTCTGCGAGAACGCAATCGCCGTCGCCATCAAAACCACGACATACGCCATTATTCCCCGAGCCTTTGGGCTGCCGGAGAGAGTGTGCACAGCGACGCCCATCAAATAGACATAACCGAGTGAAGCTGTGGCCGAGATGGCGAACATCAGGCTTATAAACGTAGTCATCGGCCTATCGGAAAGCTGCGTCCACAGCAGCGCCGCCATCGTAAGCTGAACAATGATCAGAGTAATCTGCGACCACCCCATCAGTGTCAGCAGACCCACATAATCCACCTCAGCCCCGATCCATTTGAGCAGCCTCTGCATTGCCAGGGCAATTAACATGCACAACCCCAGCCACACCACAGGGTTCGATTTGCCCAGCATCAATGCTTGGACGCGATCCCCTCCGGCCACCGAAATTATGGCTGGAATAGTGGATACGGCCCCGGCGATAAGTGCGATGACAAGCCCCGTGCCCAACAATCTTCTTGTGAGAATTTCTTCAAATGCGGCGCCCGGCGATGTGATGACAGCCAGAGCCAGCTTAGCTTTGCTGTGAAGTTTCTGGTTTTCCAAGATTCCTCCGAGGACATAGCGGTAATCGGTTAACCACTTACTCCGACTACGCCCGGAGTCCTTCAAGGGTTCCCAAACAATAGCTCGAATCAAAAGGCTGAGGCGCAAAACTCTGTGTCTTGCGCCTCAAAAGATCGCTCAGAGTTTTTTGCTCTCGCTCATATAATACAGCACCGGAACCGCCATCCGAGACAGCAGCGTAGACGCCACTTCTCCGGCTATCAAAGCGATAGCAAGGCCCTGAAATATCGGGTCCATCAATATAACCGAGGCCCCGACCATAACCGCTGCCGCAGTTAACAGCATCGGCCTGAATCGGATAGCGCCCGCGTCGATAACCGCCTGCTCCAAAGGCATTCCCTGTTTACGTCGCAACTCAATAAAGTCCACCAGAATTATCGAGTTGCGAACGATAATCCCCGCGCCGGCGATGAATCCGATCATAGAAGTCGCCGTGAAGAACGCACCAAACAGCGCATGCGCCGGCAAAATGCCAACCAGGGTCAGAGGAATCGGCGCCATAATCACCAGCGGCGTCTTGAAGGACTTGAACCATCCCACAACCAGGATATAGATCAACACCAACACAGCGGCGAAGGCAGCGCCCATATCTCGGAACACCTCATATGTGATGTGCCATTCGCCGTCCCACTTCATCGCATATCTAGTTGTGTCAAACGGCGATTTCGTGGTGTAGTGCTTGAGTTCATAACCCATCGGCGTCTTCATCTTGGCCAGCGATTCGTTCATTTTGAGAATCGCATACACCGGACTTTCGTGCGCACCCGCCACATCCCCGATCACATATACCACCGGCTTCAGGTTCTTGTGATATATGCTTCGATCTTCGATCGTCTGACGCACGCTCACCAATTCCCCTAACGGCACAAGGCTGCCTGCTGCGCCCTGAACCTGGATGTTTTTGATCTCTTGCACGCTGGATCTTTGCTCGAGTGGCAGTTGAAGATAGATAGGGACATCTTCCGCCGCCTGCGGGATATGCGCTAGTTCTATCCCCCTGCCCGCCACCGCCAGCGCAATCGTCTGCGAGAGTTGATCGGCCGGGATCCCACTCAGAGCGGCTTTCTCCTTGTCGGGGATCAACTCGATTTTGGTCTGATCAGCCTCGACATACCAATCCACATCCGTTACACCATCGGTTTTGGCAAAGACGCCTTTGACTTGCTCGGCGATACTCCAACGCATCTGATCGTCCGGGCCATAGATTTCAGCGACGAGCGTTTGCAGCACGGGCGGTCCCGGGGGCACTTCAGCTACCTTGGCGTTAGCGCCATATTGCGTTCCGATCTCGTGGATTTTCTCTCTGACCGACTTCGCGATAGCGTGGCTCTGCCGCTTTCTCTGGTGTTTGTTTACCAGATTCACTTGGATATCCGCGACGTTGCAGCCCTGCCGCATAAAGTAGTGCCGCACAAGTCCGTTGAAGTTATATGGGCTTGCGGTGCCCACGTAGCTTTCCACATCGGTTACTTCGGGGATAGTTCGCAGATATGCGGCCATCGCGTTGGTCGCGGCAGCGGTCTGTTCCAGTGTGCTGCCGACCGGCATATCCACCACAACCTGAAATTCACTCTTATTATCAAACGGCAGCATCTTGACCGTGACCAGCTTGGCAGGCAGCATCGCAATCGCCGCCACCAGCAAAATCACCACCACAGCCAGAAATTGATGCCTCCTGCCGGGGTTATCAATCAGAGGGTGCATCATCCGCCGATACACTCGCGTCGTCCAGCCCTCAGTGGCAGGGTCGTGCTCATCGTGTGATCCATTCGCGTGCGTATTCTGTCGAAGTATCCGAAGAGCCGCCCACGGAGAGATTATAAACGCGATCAGCAGTGAGAATATCATCGCCGCTGTGGCTCCAACCGGAATAGGGCGCATATACGGCCCCATCAAGCCACCCACAAACGCCAGCGGAAGTATGGCAGCCACCACTGCAAACGTAGCCAGAATCGTGGGGTTGCCCACTTCGTCGACCGCCTCCGAGGCGACCTCAATCAGGCTTCGACCGTGATTAGACGGCATCCGAAAATGTCGGACTATATTCTCCACAACCACTATCGCATCGTCGACGAGTATACCTATGCTAAAGATTAACGCAAAAAGTGTTATTCTATTGAGGGTGTAACCATGCAAATAGAACACCAACAGCGTCAAAGCCAGCGTCACAGGGACCGCTATCGCCACAACGAGAGACTCTCGCTTGCCCAAAGCAAATGCAATCAATAAGCTCACTGAAACGATTGCAAGCAGCATATGCCACAAAAGCTCGTTGGACTTCTCGGTCGCTGTCTCCCCGTAGTTTCTCGTGATCGTATAGTGAACCCCTGGGGGAATCAGATTGCCTTCGAGGGTTTCAACTTTCGCCAGCACAGCCTCGGCCACTTTTACGGCATTTTTGCCCTGCCTCTTTGCTACCGACAAGGTCACCGCTTGATGAATTGAATCGGTGCCTAACTCGTGACTTTTCTTTGCGCCAAGCCCGAAAGCGATGTTTACATAGCTGCTCGGTTCTTCTGGGCCATCTTCAATATAAGCAACATCACTCAAAAATACAGGCTTGCCATTCGGCGTGCCGACAACGACCTCCCCGACATCGTCCGGAGTCTGCAAAAACTGTCCGGTTTGCAGGGCGAAACTGTAGTTATTGTTCACTATTCGGCCCGTCGGATACTGTGCATTTGCCCCCTGAATCGCCTGCTGAATCACCCCCGGCGAAAGCCCATAACCGGACATTTTGGCCGCATCCAGTGTGACGCGCACCTGTCTTCTGAGGCCGCCGATGATCGTGGTCTCAGAAACGTTATCTACGGACTTGACTTGTCCATCGACTTCAGCAGCCAGCCTGCGCAGATCATAGCTGTTATATCCCGACCCCCAGAAAGTAAGCGCGAGTATCGGAACATCGTCAATAGAGCGGGGTTTTATTAAAGGGCGGCTTGTGCCCGGTGGAATTTTGTCGAAGTTCGCCTGGAGTTTGTTATACAGTTTTGAGATGCTGTCTTCGATATTCTGCCCCACGTAGAATCGCACAATCGCCATCGATTGGCCTGGGCTGCTTGTCGTATATACATACTCGACCCCTGGAATCTCCCACAGCAGCTTCTCCATTGGAGTCGTCACTCTGGTCTCGACTTCCTTTGCGCTGGCGCCGGGCATTTGCACGAAGACATCGATCATTGGCACGATGATCTGCGGTTCTTCTTCTCGCGGGGTCATAATTACTGCGAATATCCCCAACAGCACAGACGCGATGATGATAAGTGCGGTGAGTTTTGAATCTATAAAATAATGGGCGACTCGGCCGGCAATTCCCAATCGTTTGTCCATCATTGCGCCCCGTCCTTAGAATACCGAACGCGGACTCCATCGGACAGGACACCCGTATTCGATGTGATTACTCGGTCGTTTGAGCGCAGCCCTGTGAGTATCTCGATGCCATTCTCAGTTGTTCGACCGATTTTGACGGAGCGCATCCTCGCGACGTCGCTCTTATCTACCACAAACACGGCTGGCAGCCCGCCTTCATATCGCAGAGCCTCTCGAGGGATGATGACGCCCCTGCTGGAGCCTACGGGAAAGCTCATCCGCCCGAATTCTCCTACACGGGGGCTGAGATCAGCGGGCACGTCCACCTTCACCATATATCTGTGGCTGCTTGCATCTCCGGCGGGTGAGATCACCGACACCTTGCCCATGCCGCTTCTTTTTGCGGACCCAAGCTCGACTTCCACCATCTTGCCAACGAAAACATTCTGGATCGCACTCTCAGGCACCGAAGCTTCCAAGCGGTGTCCGGATGCGGATTGAACGCAGATAATCGACACTCCCGGCGACACGGTGTCCCCAGGATCAACCATTCTGCTCGATATTACACCTGAAATTGGGGAGGTGATCGTAGCGTAACCCAACTGAGTTCGCGCGAATTCCACCCCCGCTTGTGCTTGTTTCACCTGCGAAGCCGCCACTTGTGCGTTTTTGACGCTCATTGTGTTTTCCGCTACTGCGGCTCTTGCCAATCGCAGCCCCTGCTCGGCCTGCCGGACCTGCTGTAGGGCCGCGTTGATCTCTTGCGTGCGTGAGCCTTCCTCCGTCAGATTAGCCTGTTCTTTGGCCGATTCATATTGCGCCTTGGCGATATCGTATGCGGTCTGCGCGCCATCGAGCCGCTGCTTGGGCACCACATCTTGTTCGTAAAGACGTTTGTAGCGGTTCAATTCCAATTCGGCGTTTTTGAAATGTGCCTCAGCTTGGGTTACCGCCAGATGCGCCTGGGCGCGTTGTTGTTTTCTCGGCCCTTCTTTGACGATGGATAGATTTTCATTCGCAGCCTTCAGCGCCGCCTCTGCGTTAGCGATACTTGTGCTGGTCTGCACTTTCTGAAGTCCAACTCCAGTATCCGCTCGACTCGATCCCGCTTGCGCCGCAGTCAATCCAGCCTGCGCTTGTGCGACTTGAGATTGAAGATCCCTTGCCTCAAGCCTGATAAGCGTTTGTCCTTGTCGAACTCGATCACCCTCGCGCACGTAAACCGCGGCCACGCCGCTCATAATCTTGGGGGCGATTTTGGCCTCCAACAGCGGGCGAACAGTGCCTGAAGCGGATACATTATTGGGCAGTTCCGATGATTCCACCACGATGGGCTGCGCCTCGATTATAGTTGCGGCCTCCGCTTCGGATTCCTTCGGCGCTTGATTTGCCCTTACGAAAAACACAACGGCAACTATCAGCAGCGCAACGACCGCAATCGCTATGTAGTTGCGCTTCTTGATGAACTCTCCTGTCATTGATTCCTCCATCGCTGCGACGTGGCGCTCATTTTAGCCCCAGTTTGCGCAGTATATTCATCATCGGACACCAATCGGTGATGCCGGATTGCAGCAAGTTGACTCCGACAAACGCAGTAAACAAAAACCAATACGGGCTGACAAAGTAGCCCAAAGCCAGGCTAATTAACGTAAACCCACCCGCCATCAGGCGCAGGTATCTCTCCACCGTCATAACTGTCCCTCCCTGCTCATTTGGCCAACACATCCGTCTGACCGTAAGCTCTCAGCAACTTCACCTCGGCCATTTTTACATCATAAAGGGCTGCAAGCCGCATCACCCTGGCCGAGGTAAGCGCCGTCTCTGCTGATAATACATCCGTGAGCGGGGTCATACCTTCTTTGTAACCGACCTGCAAAGCCCGCAGGCTCTCTTCGGCAGACTGCACCTGTGTCGCTGTGGCGTCAACTCTCGACTTAGCGGAATTCAGATCCAGCAGCGCTCTTTTTTGCTCGAACTCCACCTGTCGCGCTTGAGATTCCAGATCGTCTTGCGCCCTGGCAAAAGCAGCGTTCGCTTCGTCGATATTAGCTCTGGTCAGGCCCCCATCGAATACGTTAAACTTGAGCATCACTCCCGCCATTATCGTATCCGAAAGCCTTGGGAACTGCGCTCCAGTTGGTTGGTTATAGTAATCGGCAAATAACGCGATCGTCGGATGCCTGCCTGCTTTTGCCGCAGATATTTGTGCTTTCGTAGCATTTACCGCCGCCTCCGCTGCGGCGAGTTCGGG
>JAAYKG010000185.1 GCA_012522555.1 Armatimonadota bacterium | reverse complement strand
GATCATTGTTGCCCCAACAGACAATCGTACCGTCTGCTTTTCTGCCCATCGAAAATCTTGAACCGGCTGCGATGGCCACGAAATTGGCGTTTGGCGAAGGAATGTGGCACTGGCCGTCCGCGTTAGATCCGCACGGTACAATTGTACGAGCACTGTTCAATGCTAGAGAGTGCTTTACCCCAGCAGAAATCGCGATGCAATCGGACAGACCTGCGGGCTTGTTCGTTTGACCTTTCTCATTTCGACCAAAGCGTTCTACCCTGCCGTCAGCCCGCAGTGCCGTAGTGAAATCGTAGCCGCATCCTACATCCACAAACCCTGAATTGGGCGCAGGCGGATTTTGCTGCTGATATGAGTTGTTGCCCCATCCAACCAGCGATCCATTGCGCTTTATGCCCATGCTGTGCATCCCGCCGCCGGCCACCTTAACAAAATCCGTATTGGGGCTTGGGACATTGCACATACCTAGCGAATTGGCGCCCCATGCCTCAACCGAGCCATCGGCTCTAACGGCAAGACAAAAGTAACCCCCGCATGCAACATCGACAAAATTTTCATTTACACTGGGCAAGTTGCCTGCGCCCCATTGAAAGTCACCCCAGACCGCGATGGTTCCATCGGCCCGCAAGCCCAGAAACTGACCTTCACCGCCTGTCACTTTTATAAACCCTGTGTTATTCTCGGGCAAAAAATAAGCAGCCTCATCATAACCCCAAGGAAAAACCGAACCATCAGCTCTTATAGCTAAGCCGCCGTAGTATGCTGCACTTATGCTGACGATATCGTTGGGGAATGGAGACGCGACTTGTGTCCCCCAGCTTACAGCGTAGTTGCTTGCCGCTATAGCCGTTGACACGACAGCAGAGATCACTGCCGCCACACAAATTGTCCTGATAAAGCGATACTTCAACTCGATATCCTTCCACTCTTGAGGCGAGTAGCCCGACCTCATGTTATCTCAAATACAGTCTACGTTTGGTTCCAACCAATGTCAATGAACATATGCCATACACCCTACCAGTTTTTGATAAATCGATGCAATATAACTGGTTGCGACAATGCTTGTGGAAATTCCGGAAGGAAAAGGTGGGAGTAGCGGATAAGGCGGGATGAGATAAAGTAAGTGGAGGCGATAGTTATGCTTGGCAAGACGCCGGGCAGAATAGTGTGGATTGCGATACTTTTGGGGATCGCGGCAGTCGGAGCTGTATCCGTCATCTGTCATATACGCGCACGACAAGAAATAGCTGAGGTGAGCGCGCGATTTGTAAAATCTGCTGTAAACCTGGATGTTACGAGCCTGGGCGATTGCCTCGCTTCCTCTGATATGTCCACACTTAAAAAAATCTATTCAAAGCTGGATGACGACAAGCTCAGCATGCTGAAAGAGCGCGCCGGAGCGAAGATAGAAGTTGAGGTTGTCGAAATAAAGACCAATTGGCCCGAAGCGGTCGTGACCCTGGATTGCTCACAGTCCTGTGGCCAATGGGTTCTCGTTTGTGTGCGTGAGAATGACAAATGGGTAGTAAGCCTCAGCCGCACACTCCGGAATGGGAAACTTCCGTTGACTGACACAGTCGGCCTTAAAGGGCGCCTGGCTAAATGAGCATAATCTATTCGGCCGAGTATGTTCTGACTATGGAATCCGACGGTTCGCCCAAGCCGGGTCAGGTTTGGGTGGAGGATGGATTGATTCGCGAAGTGGGGCAAGCGATATCAAAGAAACATCCGCATCTCCCACTGATTGATTTGGGCGAGGCGGCGCTTCTTCCGGGGTTCGTCAACGCCCATTCGCATGTCGAGTATACGATGAGCCGTGGACACCACGATTCGCTGAATCTGTGGGAATGGTTAAATCGGGTGGGTTTTCGGCGAGGCAGGGTTCCGGATGCCGATTTGATCGCGGCGTCCGCTCGACTCGGAGCCGCCGAGTGTGCCTATTCGGGGATCACTTGCCTGGGCGATTGTTCATTTTCAGGTATCGCTGCCTCGGCGATAGACGAGTCCGGTCTGCGAGGCATTGTTTATAAAGAACTGTTCGGCCAGAGCATGGGCTTGGATTATGAGAGGCAGTTTGCGAATGTTCTCGTCGAAGCGCAGCGCCTTCAGCGGTCTACTTCTGATCGCATCACAATTGGCCTGTCCCCGCATACGGTGTATACTAGCAGTATAGAGGTGTTGGAGTTATGCGCAAAAACTTGTACACACTTGGATATGCCGATGGCCATGCACCTCGCGGAAACATGCGCGGAGCAAGAGTATACACGCAGCGGAACCGGGCCTATTGCAGATTGGCGGCGACAGTTAGGTTATGAAGTCAATCCCAGCGGCCTGACACCACTGGAGGTTATGCGTAGTGCGGGGGTTTTGTGCGAAAATGTCGCCCTGGCTCACTGCGTGCATCTGAGCGACGATGAAATAGAGATGATATCCCAATCAGGAGCAGGGGTAATTCACTGTCCGCGATCCAACGCATACCTTGGGGCCGGAATCTTTTCATACAATAAATTCAAACAAAACGACGCAAATGTCGGGCTAGGCACGGATAGCGCGGCGAGCTGCCTTAGGCTCGACTTTTTTGAAGAAATGCGTTTTGCGGCGGCACTGCATCGAGCCGCTTCGCAGGATGCAGCCGCCATTTCCGCGAAGCAGGTTTTGGAACTAGCCACGGTGGGTGGAGCTAAGGCCCTCGGTTTGAGCAAGAAAATCGGCTGCTTGAAACCTGGGATGCGAGCAGATATGATCGCTGTTGATCTTGGCGAGTCCCTGCCGGGTGAAGATATTTACCTGAGCATTATATCGAAATCTCCGGATAGCATTAAGCTGCGCCTGGTCGATGGAAAGCCGGTATCTCCGAGAGTGGAGCACAGCAATAATGATTTGAAGCGGTTGATGGAACGGGGCGAACTTGAAAAACAATAGATTTCAGACGGTTGTAGTAGCGTTGGTGGGAGCGGCGATAGTGTTTGGCTTGTTTCGCTTCAACTACCATCCGGACTATTATAACAATCTTTACGATCGCTATCTAATAGTAAATATGCTGGCGCTGATATGGGCTCCAATGGCGACGGTTTTGTTGGTGTTCAGGGCAAGCCCGGAGGCATTCGGTTTTGCCGCGCCAAAGTCCCGCCGAGTCTGGGTGGTCACAGGGGTTCTGTTTGTCGGCGCGTTTTTTCTGGTTATGCTGGCATCTCGTATGCCTGCGTTTCAGCACTATTACCCGTTGTTCAAATGGTATCGTGGTTTCGAGCCGGCGTTTGAGGGGTACCCGGCCACCAATCCGTTCACAACAGCCCCGTGGCTTATGGTATACGCACTGGCCAGCTATGGAATGTATCTGTTTTGCTGGGAGTTTTTCTTTCGCGGTTTCCTGCTATTCGGCTTGCAGCGTTCGTTAGGGCCAGTGATCGCTATACTGCTGCAAGGAATAGCTTTCGGCCTGCTGCACTGGGGGAAGCCTGAAATGCTGCCGTCTTTTGCAGGTGGGGTTATTTTAGGAGCGCTCGCGCTGTCGGCCAGGTCGTTTCTGCCCGCGTTTGTCCTCCATTGGGCGTTGTCGATAAGCCTCGATGTTATGGTCATACTCTATCGCTCACACTAGATTTCGGTCGTCGCCGATTGACATTGCCCCTGCTCGCTTCTATAATCCCCATAAGTCCGATGCGAAATTATTCTGGCAGGAGTCCCAACAGATGAACATAGAATCACTCAAACGACAATTCTCCAATCCACCAAGCAAGTTCACCCTTGCCCCTTTCTGGTTTCTCAATCATGAGTTGACGGACGAAGAGCTTAGGTGGCAGATCAGGGAGATGAATGAAAACGGCGTGAAAGGCTTTATATTGCACGCCAGACACGGCTTGATCACCGAATACCTGTCCGATGACTGGTTCGAGAGAATAAAAACCTGCATTGAAGAAGCGCATAAGCTGGGAATGAAGGCGTATTTGTATGATGAAAATAACTGGCCCAGCGGCACTGTCGATGGCGCGCTTATAGAAAAGTATCCTCAATATCGAGCCTCCGTGTGTGCGTTGGTCGACTCGTATTCAGTAAATGGCGGCAGAAAACTTCGCCAAAAACTGCAGACCAAGGACGGTCTCATCGCAGTTATAGCCGTTCCTGTTGAGAAAAACGTTCTCATCGGCCTGCCAAACAGTGCGATGCTGCTCGATGATTTTGTGTCTGACTCCGTGCTCGATTGGCACGCTCCTGAGGAATCATCCAAATGGACGGTCTTTGTGTTCGCCAGAGAATTCCTGACCAGCGGGACTTTTTTCGGCGGATATCTCGACACCCTGAACAAAGATGCCGTGGCTGAATTCATCGACATGACTTACGTGAAATATGCTGATCGCTTCTCACGGTATTTTGGAGGCACGGTTGACGGCATATTCACCGACGAGCCTTCAATGACGATCCCTTCTATTGCTCCTAATGCGGTCCCGTTCACTCCTGGCCTGCAGACCGAGTTCGGTTGGCGGCATGGGTACGATATGTATAGGGCGCTCCCTGCGATCTTCGCCGATGCTGGACACGCAACTGCTCAGCTTCGCTGCGATTTCTACGACACCATGAGTCATCTTTACGAGCAATCGTTCTTTAAGCAGATTCACGACTTTTGCGACCCGCTGAAACTCAATCTCATTGGGCACGTGCTGTATGAGGGGGAGACCTATGAGTGCATTCGAAATCAGGGGGACTATTTTCGCGGCGCCCGATATATGCACTTTGGCGGGTGTGATCAGCTTTGCGATGTCACTTGGCCCAGCCCTGGCGCGCCGGGTCATTTGAATAACCTCGTCGGGCCTAAACTCGCCTCCTCAGCGGCTCATCATTTCGATAAGCCCAGAGTGATGTGCGAGTGTTTCGGCCTGGCTGGAGATTGGCGAGTCGATTTGCGGCTGCTGAAATGCCTCACCGATTGGCTGATCGCGATGGGCGTAAATATGATCGAACCGCACGCTTTCTATTATTCGATACAGGGCGCACGGAAATGGGAATGCCCGCCGGGTGAGTTCTATCAATCTGCGTTTTGGCCATACTACAAATATTATGCCGACTATGCGGCCAGACTTTGCAGCGTCTTTACCGACGCAGAACACGTGGCAGATGTCGCCGTACTGTACCCGACACGGTCTATGTGGGCGACGATCAACCCCGACCGCACGCAGGCGTCGATGGACGTTGCCAAGGGGTTCGAGTTGATAACGGCAGCGCTGACAAAAGCGGGGTATGACTACGATATCATCCCCGAAGAGGTGTTGCTAAACGACACCAATCCATCAGCCACCCTCGACAATATCCTCAGCGGCGAGTCATATAAAGCGCTCGTCATACCACATAGCGCAGCGCTTCTCCAAGAAACAGCAAATTATATTTCAAACTGTATCGCCGGCGGCACTATCGTCGTCCTGGCGGGGGATCCGCCGGAGGTTCTGGTCAACCCCAGTGAGGGTGCATGGGCGAATGAAGAGTGGGCGCGCGAGGTTTTTGTGGAGCAATTCGGCAGTGAATATATCCCCGGGTCCAACAAAGTGGCAGTTCAACGCACCTTAGAGGGCGAAGATTCAGCGATCGAAGTCACGGGGGTTCTGGCGATGGATGACCTCGAGCTTGCGCAGGTCTTTACCAAAATCTTTACCGAATATTTTGATGCCGATGTACGAATACTAGACTTTGACGGCAGACAATTCATTCCAGAGATTGTCCACTGCCACTACCGACGGGGCGACAACGACTTTTATTTCTTTGCCAACACAGCCAGAGATCGCGGATTTGACGCCCTGATCACGTTGGACACAATCGGCCTGCCGTCCATCTGGAACCCGGAGACCGGCTCTGTGCTGGCGATAGAATCATATCATTATGACGGCGAAAGGACGGCAATTCCTCTCAAATTTGAGCCGTGCGAGAGCTATCTTATCAGCATAACTACTATTCCCGTTGGTGATGAGGTTGTTGAACTCTCCAGCCGGCCGAAGTTCGGCAAAGTGATCGAACTTCCCGACGAATGGGAGTTCCACACGGAGAAACCTAACGCCCTGCCGCTGGCAAAGTGGCAATTCTCTATGGGCGACCCCGCAAACGCGCAATGGGCATCCGGCTGGCATCAATACACCACTACATTTGAATGCGAAGCCGAGCTGACTAAGGCCAGGCTGCTTGTAGATGGGCTGCTTATTGAGAAAATATGGCGGCGTTCAACCCCGATCCACACAGAGATCAGCCTCAATGGTCAAATCATTACAGGATTTGAACCGGGGACATATATCGACCATCTTATGATGGAGGCGGATGTTCTCGAGCATATCAAGCATGGACAAAACGTGCTGCAAATTCGCTGTAACTCGCAGCTCGCCCCCGCAGGCAGCCTCGAGCACCCGGTGTATTTGCTTGGTGATTTTGAAGTGAGAGAACAAGGGGGCGGCGCCAGAATAGTGCCGGCGGCTTCGTCGATTCTGACTGGGGATTGGGCGACACAAGGCTACCCGTTCTATTCCGGCATTGGGGTCTATAAACAAAAAGTCAGGCTGCCGCGCACATCAAAGCGTGTATTTTTGCAGATGGAACATCCGGGTGATTTGGCTGAGATATTTGTCAACGATGAGTTTGCGGCGGTGCTGGCTTGGGAGCCGTGGGCAGCCGATATCACCGATCTTGTGCGGGCCGGAGAAAATGAAATTACGATAAAAGTGGCTAATGCAATGGCCAACGTCTTTTTGACTGAGTCGAAGCCGTCCGGGTTGTTGGGCAAAGTCAAGATCGCTATAACAGCATAACAATACTGCCATTGAGTGTAACAGGCGCTGATAATGGGCATATACCATAAAACACGCAAGTGATGAGGTGTGATATGGCTATAGCGGAATTCAGCATAACACCGGTAGTTGGCGAAGAACTGACTCCCTACATTGATGCGGCGATAGACGTAGTGAAAAACTCCGGATTGAAGTATGAAATCGACGCCCTGTCGACTACCATCGAGGGGGAATTGGATCAGATACTTACGGTCGTTGGTGATGCTCATCGCGCCGCCATACGTGCAGGTGCGCGTCGCGTGGTTACTGCTCTGCAAATCGATGACAAATGGGTGGAGACCTCGATAGAGGAGCAGCTCGAGGGATATCGAGCCTCCCTTTAGCCGAAGTTCTTGATGGCCTCACGGAGATCGATTGCGCCGGAGTAGATCGCAGTGACAACAACAGCGCCTTCGACTCCCAGAGGTTCCATCGCCTTTATTTCTCGAAGGTCTTCGATGCTGCTGATCCCGCCGGAGACTATAATGGGCACACCTATCGCCTTGGCCATGCGCCGGATCGCCGAAGCGTTGATGCCGCTGTGCATGCCCTTGCGCGTGACGTCGGTGAATATGATTCGCTTGGCTCCCAGTTGAACCATTCGTCCGGCGAAATCCTCGGCTCGTTCATCCGTTCTCGCCTGCCAATCCCTCACTGCGACGTAGCCGTTCAGGCTGCCGACGCTTAAAACAGTATTTTCTGAAAGGTTGCCGAAGATGTCATTGGCGAGGTTCGTATCAAGCGCCGCGGTGGTGCCGACCACTATACGGTCAACTCCTAAATCCAGCACTTTCTTCGCGGTATCAAGAGAGCGAATACCGCCCCCCAGGTCAACTGGAATATTTGCGGCTTTCATAATTCGCCGCACTGCATCGAGGTTGGAGGGTTCACCCATTCGAGCGCCGTCCAAATCAGCCAAATAGAGCCTTCGTGCGCCTTGGTTTGCCCACAATTCAGCAACACGGGCAGGATCATGCGAAAAGCCGGCTTGTGCGGCAAATGAGCTATGTGCCGGGCAGACACATTCCCCTCGCACTAAGTCGATTCCCGGTATGATTTCCATTGTTGCTCCTTTAATTCGCCGATGCGATCTTCATCGCCTGATTCAGCTCGACATCTCCCGTATACAGCGCTTTGCCCGCGATGACGCCCTCTATGCCGCACGATTCGAGGGCTTTTAGCTTGTGGATATCATCAAGACCGGTAACCCCTCCGCTTGCGATAACTGGTATGGCAACCGCCTCAGCCATCTCTTTCATAGCAGGGACATTCACCCCCTTGAGCATGCCATCGCGGGAAATATCCGTATAAATTATCCTTTTCGCTCCCAATTTTTGCATCTGCACCGCAAAGTCGATAGCGGTTTTATCGGTGATCTCTTCCCATCCCTTAACCGCAACATATCCATCCTTTGCATCCACTCCAAGAACTGCGCCTTCGCCCAGTGTCTGGAAGATAGACTCTGCAAGATCATAATCAAGTGCGGCGGATGTGCCGAGGATTACCCTGCCGACCCCAAGATCAATCATATCAGCGGCAATTTTGAGTGTTCGGATTCCACCGCCGAGCTGCACAGGAACATCGACAGCCTTCAAAATGCGAGCGACAGTAGCGGTTTCCTGCGGAGCCCCATAGCGGGACCCATTGAGATCAACGAGATGCAGACGGGTTGCGCCTTCATCTACCCAGCGCTTGGCAGCATCTACGGGGTCATCTGAAAAGACAGTAGATCGGTCGAATTTGCCCTGCACAAGCCGCACGCACTTGCCGTCCATCATATCAATAGCAGGAATGATTTCCAACATGTCCCTCCGACTTGATTTAGAAACAGTATAGCAGAGGTAGCGTTATCTGGGAAGTGGCGTGACGCAAACAAAAAATGCCACACGCCCCCAGCAACGATACTACGCTAGTCGAGCGTTCCCTTTGTCGAGGGGATGCCCTTGACTCGTGGATCAATCGACACAGCCGTACGCAACGCTCGGGCAAACGATTTGAAAGCCGCTTCTATGACGTGGTGGGCGTTGCTGCCTGCCAACTGCCGAATATGAGCGTTAATCCCCGCGTTCGCACACACCGATTTGAAAAACTCTTCCGCAAGCTCAGTATCGAACTTTCCAACCGTCTCCCTCGTCACGGCCAAACCATATTCAAGGCTGCCGCGGCCACTGATGTCGAGCGCGGTCATCACCAAAGCCTCATCCATCGGCACCACCGAAGAACCATAGCGCGTCATACCGGCTTTATCCCCAACAGCCTCCGCAATTGTCTTGCCCAGGGCAATTCCAACATCCTCGACTGTGTGGTGCGCATCGACTTCAAGGTCGCCCACGCATTGCACTTTTATATCGAGTAAGCCGTGTTTGGCAAGAAGTGTCAACATGTGATCAAAAAAACCAACCCCCGTGCTGATATCGCTCTTTCCGGAGCCGTCGAGGTTCAACTCGACCGCGATCTGGGTCTCGTTGGTATCTCTTTTGATGGAAGCTATCCGTGCCATATTTGTCTCCGCATTGTTGTGGTTATTTGTCCAGCCGAATTCTAATAGTGTTTGCGTGCGCATCGAAGCCTTCGGCGGCTGCAATCTCCAACACAATAGGGGCCACCTTGTTCAAAGCTTTATGCGTATAAGAAAGCAGCCCGGATTTCTTAATAAAGTCATCGACGCCCAGCGGCGAGCTGAATCGCGCGGTTCCGGATGTCGGCAAAGTGTGGTTGGGGCCGGCGGCGAAATCGCACAAAGGAACAGGGGTATAGTGCCCCAGCATTATCATCCCCGCATTTTTGATCTTGCGAACGACATCCCACGCATCAGCCATCGCTATCTCCAGATGCTCCGGCGCGAACACATTCGCCAATTCCGCACATTCATCGACATCCCTTGCGATCACCACGACCCCGTGGCGGTCCAGTGACTCGTTTATGTAATCTTTTCGCGGCGCAGCCTCAGTTTGTGATTTTATTTCCCGCAGCACTGCATCCGCCAACTTTCTGCTCGTGGTAACCAACGCACACGGCGAATCCGGCCCGTGCTCGGCTTGTGACATAATATCCGCCGCCACGTAAGCTGGATTGGCGGTTTCGTCGGCCAGGATCAATATTTCGCTTGGCCCGGCAAGCTGATCTATGCCCACAAAACCATAAAGCTGCCTTTTGGCCTCTGTGACAAATTGGTTGCCCGGCCCCACGATTTTGTCTACTTTAGGCACGCTCTCGGTCCCAAAAGCCATTGCGGCCGCAGCCTGTGCGCCACCGATCTTAAAAACGTCGGTCACCCCGCATTCTTTGGCTGCCACCAGCATCGGCCCGGATGCGCTGCCGTCTTTTTGAGCAGGACAGCACATCACCATCGTGCTTACTCCTGCGACCAAGCCCGGCACAGCAGTCATCAGAACCGTGCTGGGGTAGGGGGCCAATCCGCCTGGCGCATAAAATCCCACCTTTTCAATTGGCCGCACTATCTGCCCATAGGTGTAGTCCTCGCCCATATCCATCCATGAGTTTTGTAATTGCTTTCGATGGAACTTCTCGATATTTGCTTTAGCGACGCGGATAGCGTGCAGCAGATCCGGTTTAACACTCGCATAAGCCGCCTCAAATTCATCTTCGCTAACCCGAATGGAGCACAGGTCAGCTGAATCGAACCTGCGTCCCAGCTCAAGCAGCGCTCCGTCTCCTCTTGTCCGAACGTCATCGATGATCCCGCGCACAGTCTCTTGAAGCTGTGGATCAGGCCCCTGAGCTTCTGTAGTTAAAGCAGATTTTATATCGGCCGCCGAATCACGGCCGGTTTCGTAAATTTTCATCTTCGCTCTCCACTTGTGTGATGGATTATAACAGACCATCCAAGCATTCGACAAGGCATCCGTCGATTACAACTCATCATATCGACAATGGCTAATGTGGATTGTCTTTAGCCGCGGCGCTTGCTACAATAAGAGCATGCCCAATAGACGACCAACATTTGATGAGACCTATATGGAAGTTGTCGAAGTGATCGCCAAGCGCGCAACTTGTCTGAGACGCAAAGTCGGCGCGGTGATAACCATCGACAGGCGCATACTCTCACATGGATATAACGGGGTTCCGCCCGGACATGTCCACTGCATAGACACAGGCCAATGTTTGAAAGACCTGGCTGGCACCGAAGAGTATAAAATCTGTGTGCATGCCGAGCAAAACGCCATTTGTCAGTGTGCAAAACGCGGTTTGGCGCTTGCCGGTGCGACACTTTATGTTAACGCGGATGTTTGCATCACCTGCGCCAAACTGATGGTCTCCTCCGGCATTGTTAAATGCGTCGTCAAGCGAGACCACAAAGGAAATAGCGACGGCATTGATCTGCTGCTAAAATCCGGGGTGGAAGTTGTCGAGTGGACAGGTGAATAGGCCGCTCGCCGCTATTTTTGATATTGGAGCGACTCTGGTCACCGGCCCTCCCGTCGCGCCGAATAAGGTTATAGCCAAACTGATAGATGGTGCTTCGGCTGCGGATGTTGCCTCGATCATAATGACTACTGAGCTTAGCTGTGCCGATGGGGTCTGCCGGGCGATTGAGTCTCGTTACGGCGTGCTTACCGACACTGCAAGAGGTGGGATATCTCAGCTTTGGAAGTCGCAGTCTTCGGCGGCGGAGGAGATCGACGGAGCTGTGCAAGCCGTTCTGAAATTAAAAAACAGAGGGCTGAAAATAGGATTGCTTTCGGATATATGGGCCCCCTACTATGACAGCGTCGTAAAGGCGCTTCCGCAGGTGATTGATGTGGCGGATTCGATCGTATTGAGCTGCAGGACGGGCGCACGAAAGCCCGATCTCACCAACTTTACCCGCGTGTTGGACGAATTGGGCATTGAGGCGGCACAGGCGGTGATGATCGGCGATACATACACACACGACATCAAACCCGCTCTTGATTTGGGCATGCAGGCAATATGGGTTTTGGCGCGGCCGGATCGTGAGAGCGAATCTATCATAGAAATACTTAACCAAGATAACCCCGCGCCCACTGCTACGGTTTCACATATAGCGGAGGTGCCTGCGCTGGGCTTGTGGGGTTAAGGTTTTGTATTTGGAGGATCAATGGACATTACACGAGTTGAGCATCACAGCGTCGAAGAACTGATGGCCAATATGCGCCGGGTCGCGATGCTGACCAAACAGGAAGAACTGCCATATAAATCCGCTGAAATCACCCTGGAAACTTTCCATACCGACGATATTGCTCCGGCTCAGCGTTATGTGCTGACGCAGGAGCTGACCAAGGTTCGGGATTTGCGCTGGTCGCTGCGTGATAACGGTGTGGATCTGTTTCAGTTGGACGGCTACATTTCGATCTGGCTGGCAGGATACGACGAACCTATCGACGTGCTGCCTCCGGTGGTCGAACATTCAGTCGAGGCGGACTTGAGCACAACAAAGATACTCAATGACGGAATGCATCGAGTGTACCTTGCGAGAATGGAGCGATCGCCGATACAGGTAATCTACGTGGAGGGGGTGCCTCAGCAATATCCCTATTATGCTTTCCCGCTCGTAAACGGTTGGAACGATGTCGAGATAGTCTCCGAACTGCCTCACGGATACATAAAAAAATGGCACCGCATCAAAGATTACAAAAGTCTATATCGCAACTTTAACAGTGGATTCACTAATGTAGGAGGGCCAAGGGGCAATTTTACCAATGCAACAAAATGAGCCTCTGGAGTTTATCCCACTGCACTTCGCAGACAAAATCCGGGTGGTTAATCCCAATGCTCGGCTGGGGATAATCACGCTCTGGAGCCGTATAGATTTTGTTGAATCGAAGCTGGAGGAGATGGGAATCGACCTGCAGCCCGACACTTCAAAAATCGCGGTCATCGGCAATTTGTACGGAAACGGTCTTCCGCATCTTCTACGGAATCTACTTTATAACCCCCAAATCCGCGATATTGTCATCAGCGGAGCTAATAGATCCGGCTCCCAGGAAGAATTAGTCGCTTTTTTTGAAAATGGAGTCGAAGAGACTGCCAGCCTCGGAGAGACAGTGACACGTGTTAAAGGAACTACGCGGATCTTAGACAATCTTATACAGCCCGAGCTGTTCGTCGAATATCCCAGGCTTGCTGATATCGGGGGGCTGGCTGACCAAGAATCTCGCGATAAGTTATACAACTATATACAATTATTTGCTCCCGCAGAACCTGCGACCAATGAACGCATTAAAGTTGTGCTCCCAGAGATTAAAGTCAGCCACTACCCGAGCGAACCGAGGGCTTGCTGCATCGTTGCTCAGACCCCTCTGCCCGCGTGGAGGGAATTGGTCTTCAAGCTTCATCGTTTCGGTCATCTCGCACATTTGCCGAAAGGCGACCGACAGGAACTACAAAATGTTAAGGTGGTCATTACACAACCTGTAGAAGATGACGAGCTAGAGTTAGACAAATATGGATTCCCGATTGATGATCTGCGCAAATATCAGTATGACATGCTGATCGGGTCTTTGCCGGAAGATCAAAGCTACACCTACGGCAATCGAATCCGCGAATACTTCGGGTTCGATGCCCTGCAAATGTTTGCCCAACGACTAAGCGATAACAAAGAGGACCGAGATTGTTATCTTGCACTTTGGGACAGCAATTCAGATATTGAGGCCAACGATTCTCCTTGTCTGGTGTCGTTGTTTTTCAGGGTTTATGACGAACAACTGACCCTTACAGCCTGCTACCGAACGCACAATGCACTCGATGCGTGGCTAAAAAACGTTTATGGGCTAATAGCGGCGCAGAAAATTGTCTCGGAGAATTGTCATATACCGATTGGCCCGTTGACAATTATGAGCCATTCGATAAGCATAGACCCATCGAAATATGACCTTGCAGAGCGCGTCGCCAAAGCCAAACCGTTTTCGGTCGACTTGGACCCGAACGGTCAATTTATACTCAGTGTCGATAACGAAGCCGGGGAAATAGTCGTACAACATGTGAATAACGACGGCCGGCTGATTCACGAGTACAGGTCGGCTAAAGCGGAGCGCATTCAGCACGAGTTGGCGCGCGATTGTGCGCTGTCTGATATCAACCACGCGATTTACCTCGGACGCCAGCTTGCAAAAGCGGAGAATTGCTTGATAAATGGTCAGCCTTATGAAGAACAATAGGATTGGGAGAGCATGGGATGGAAAAGCTCAAGCATAAATATGATTTGTGTGTGATCGGTGGGGGAATGGCCGGGATTTGTGCGGCGATATCGGCGGCAAGGCTGGGTGTGAAAGTCGCCCTGGTTCAGGATCGCCCCATGTTTGGCGGCAATTCATCCAGCGAAATACGGGTTCACGTGTGCGGCGCTGATCGACACAACGCTATTTTGAACATCCGGGAAACCGGAATTCTCGAAGAAATCCGTATGGAAAATCTCCGCCGCAACCCTCAGCGCAGCTACTCGATCTGGGATACAGTTTTATATGAGAAAGCGCTCGTTGAGCCAAACATAGATTATTTCCTGAACTGTTCTTGTATGGACGCCAGAATGAGTGGTTCGAAAATAAAGTCTATTACAGCCTGGCAGTTAACAACCTATACATATCACACCATAGAAGCCGATATCTTCGCAGACTGTTCCGGGGACGGGATACTTGCCTCATTCACCGGCGCGCTTTATAGAGTAGGGCGCGAGGCGCGAAGTGAATTCGGCGAATCGATTCAGCCGGAGGTGGCTGATTCCAAGACTATGGGAATGACGTGCTTCTTCCAAGCAAAAGATGTCGGCACCCCACAACCGTTCGAGCCGCCGTCCTGGGCGTATAGCTACCCAACCGAGGAATCCTTTCCGCACCGGTGGCACGGCTGGATAGAGATGGGATATTGGTGGGTTGAGTTGGGTGGGGAGGATGACAGCATCGCCGACACAGAAAAAATTCGTGATGAACTTCTGAAAGTCGTCTATGGTATGTGGGATCACATCAAAAATCACGGCGATCACGGGGCGGAAAATTGGGCGCTGGATTGGATTCAATTTCTGCCGGGAAAACGAGAGAGTCGGCGCTATATCGGCGACCACGTGCTCACACAAAACGATATAGAGGCTGAGGGACGCTTCGACGATTTGGTGGCTTATGGCGGATGGACGATGGATGACCACGCGCCGGCGGGTTTCCGCTTCCCGGGCAAACCTACCATTTTCCATCCGGCCCCGTCTCCTTACGGCATACCCTACCGCTGCCTGTATTCAAAAAATATCAGAAATCTGATGTTTGCGGGCAGGTGCGCGAGCGCATCTCACGCCGCATTAAGCTCTACGAGGGTCATGGGCACGGCCGCATCGATGGGCCAGGCTCTGGGAACTGCCGCTGCATTTGCCATTAAACATAAATTGTCCCCAAGGGAGGTTGGCAACTCTCACATTCGACAGATACAGCAAAGCCTTCTTTATCAGGACGCATATTTGCCTTGGATACCGATGGAGTTTAACGATCTCACCCGGCGAGCGGTTCTGCGGGCGTCTACTGGGGATCCGGAGCCTCTGCGCGATGGTATAAATCGTCCGGTAGGGGATAATTTGCACGCGTGGGTTGGACAAGTCGGGGACAGCGTGGAGTATACCTGGAAGGATCTTCGCCATGTGAGCGCCACTATGCTGATAGTGGACAGCGCTCTGCACAAAAACGTCCAGATGAGCCATCTACAGAACGACTCTCAACTAAACCACGTCCCCGAAGAGATGATCAAAGATATCCGGGTAGAGATACGATCCGGCGGCGCATGGCAAGCGTGGCGGTCAATTAGAGGCAACTATCACCGCCAGGTGCGAATAGACATAAGCGCGGAGGTGGACGGAGTCAAAGTGATATTCGACTCCACTTGGGGTGCGGACAAAGTCCAGGTTTACGCGTTTTGTCTTGAGTAAGATCTGGCGACCCTTTCCGTTTCATAATCCTCGAATCTTGGCACCTTCAAAATAATGAAACTAATGAGGGTGACCTATGGGCGGCTGCAAAATATCCACATTAACACGGATAACGGGGTTTGCACTCGTTATATTGGCCTCAACAGCAGTAGTGTCGCAGGCTTTGATGCTTGTATCGAGGAGCCAGGAAATCAGCGTCGGGCTGCAGGTGCAGGGCGAAATAGTCGCCCAATATGGAGGTTTGAGCCTGGATGCGAAGCAAACCGAGCGAGTCAG
>JAAYKG010000184.1 GCA_012522555.1 Armatimonadota bacterium | reverse complement strand
GAACGGGACTGTTGCTGTATAATAGGTGTATGAATGACCCCGAAATCACAAAAACAACCCCCAAACTGAATCAAGCACTGAAAATGGGGTTCCGGGCAGCATACGACTCGCTGGGATATGTTGTGTTCTCATCGTTTGCGCTATTTTTTGTTTGCTCGGTTTTTTTTGCTGCGGTGCTGCTCGTTTCCCGCGTAGCTGGGACGTTTGGATTGCTGTTAGTTGTGCCTGGGTTATTTGTGGGGTGGATGGGTATGGTGGGCATATTTTACTATGTGCGCAAAGTGATTTATCATCAGCGCCCAACCCCAGCCGTCACACTTATCGGAATGAGAGTGCTGCTCGGCCCTGCTCTGGCGCTGTTTGTGGTTGATATTATTGCCGGCGTGCTTTTGGTCGGCGACGTGGTGTTTTTTGCGCTTGCATTTCAATCAAAAGGCGGGGTTGTCTACGCGGCTCTTGCCATACTTTTTGCTTATATGGGGTTGATGTGGCTATTGATGGGGCTATATCACGCGCCGCTGCTGGTAGATCAACTCGAACACGATTCAGGACCGAGGCTGAAAAAGATTTTGTATAAATCATTCTTGCTGACTGCGGATAACCCTGCCTTTACAGTGGGTCTGTTTGTTGTTATAATCGCTCTCACGATACTATGCGCTATGCCTGCACTGATGGGTATTGCGCTTCTACTACCGGCTGTCGCGGCTTTTTTGCTCACTTTTTCTCTTCGCGAACTCTATATCAAATATGGAATAGTGGAGCCGGAGCCGGAGGTTATAGAGGACAAGCCTTGGACACTCGGGGGGCAGTCACGTGATTGAGGTACATTATGTATGACGTAACCTGTTTGGGGATATTGGTGGCGGATGTAGTCGGCAAGCCGGTAGACAACATCCCCGAACGCGGCAAACTGATGTTGGTCGATAGAATGGAACTGCACGGCGGCGGCTGCGCCAACAGCACCGGAATCGGGCTGACCAAAATCGGCGTGAAGACCGCTGTGATCGGAAAGGTCGGTGACGACGGTTTCGGGGATTTTGTGATCGGCAATCTGACTCGAAACAAGGTCGATTGCACGGGTGTGGTGCGGGACAAAGACGCTGCCACCTCGTCTACTATGGTTTTGGTCCACGGCGACGGCGAGCGTAGTTTTATTCATTATATAGGGGCCAACGGGACACTTACCGAGGCGGATGTGGACTTCGGAGTTGTGAAATCCAGCAAGATACTGCACATCGCAGGATCATTTCTGCTGCCGGGTTTCGATGGCGAACCGACTGCACGAGTCCTGAAAAAAGCCAAAGAACTGGGTGTGACCACATCCCTCGATACGGCTTGGGACTCGCGCGGCAACTGGATGAAACTGCTGGCGCCGTGTTTGCCTTATGTGGATTACGCCGTGCCCAGCATAGAAGAAGCGCGGATGGTGACGGGAAAACATGAGCCGGAAGATGTCGCTGCTGTTTTGCTGGATTATGGTGTTGGTACTGCTGCGCTGAAAATGGGTGCGAAAGGATGTTATATCCGCAGTAAAGATATTGAGCTGCACATCCCGATATATAAGGTGGATGTAGTTGATGCGCTTGGCGCGGGAGATGCGTTTGCGGCCGGATTTTTGGCCGGGCTGGTGAACGGCTGGGATCTGGAACGCACTGGAAAATTCGCAAACGCAACCGGAGCATTCTGCGTAACAGCATTGGGTGCGACTACGGGTATAAAAGACCGGAAGACTATTGAGGATTTCATTGCCGAACGTGAATATGCAGAAAATCGCTGATACGGGCGGCTGCCATCTTTCTCGTAACGACGACTAATAGACAGGAAGCACTGAATTGGCCGAAGTAACATTAAAAGACGTAGACAAGACTAATTGGGACGCTTGCTGCAATCTCAAGCTCAGCACTAAACAGGGCGGATTAGTGGCCCCGCACATGTACACGATCGCCGAATCTGAAGTCGAACCTTCGTTTGTTCCGCTTGCGATCTACGCCGGGGATACGGTTGTCGGGTTTGCGATGTATGGCCTCGACCCTGATGACGGCAAATACTGGATCTACAGGCTCATGATCGATGTCGATTATCAGGGCAAAGGTTATGGCAAGGCGGCGCTCAAGGAACTGGTGAAGATGATAAGCAGGCTGCCAGATAGTAACGAGATATACGCCGGATACAAGCCTTGGAACAACGTGGCCGCGGGGTTGTTCGGTGAACTTGGGTTCGAGAGAACAGGGGAGATGCTGTCAGGAGAGTTCATCACCCGGCTAAACGTGACCAGGCAAAAACAAATATTGGAAGGCTAGCCAATGGGCTGCAGATTGCGCGGCACAGAAGAAAACACACTTCTGCGCCGCGTTTTGTTTTTGATGTCGGTGACGCTCATCAGTCGCACTGATTCGCGGGCGCTTTGATTGCTTGTAAGCGCGCTTATATCCTGTTACCATGTTATCGAGCGAGTCGGGTGATCGCGTCGAAGTATCGACGAGGAAAGTCCGGGCTCCGCAGGGCAAGGTGGTTGCCAGCGGCAACCGGCCCATTTACTGGGTTAGGGAAAGTGCCACAGAAAAGAAAACCCTCGGTTTATCTGAGGAGAGCTGAAACGGTGGTGTAAGAGACCACCAGCTCCGTTGTGAGGCGGAGGCTTGGTAAACCCCACCTGGAGCAAGGCCGAATAGGGGAGGGCTGAAGCGGCCCGCTGACCTCCCGGGTGTCGCCGCTTGAGCCGCATGGCAACATGTGGCCTAGATAGATGATCACCCATACCGCTTAGGCGGTTGGACAGGACCCGGCTTATAGACTCGCTCATTTGCATATCTGATTTGTGTCCTTTGCAGCCTTAAATGTTAGAATGCCAGATTTAAGATGGAAACGGCGGGGGAAGACGCTCAATGCCTGTTAGAACAGATATACATAAAATACTGATTATCGGCGGCGGCCCGATTATGATCGGCCAGGGATGCTATGCGGATTGCGCTGCGACGTCGGCAGCGATCGTCCTGCGCGAACGCGGATATGAAGTGGTTGTGGTGGATTCCAATCCCGACGCTATCCTGACTGATCCCAAAGTCGCTGATGCAACATATATTGAGCCGCTCACTGTCACTTCCATTGCGAAGATAATCGAAAAAGAAAAGCCGGATGCGCTATTGGCATCAGTTGGCGGGCACACGGCGCAAAACCTCGCTATGCAGATGAATTCCGATGGCATACTCGCTCGATTTCGAGTGGAGATGATCGGCATTGATGAACGGGCTATCTCGAGACTCGCCGACAAAAAACTTTTCAGAGAAACACTAGGTCGTGTCGGGATTAATACGCCGAAGAGCGGTATTGCCAACACCATCGACGAAGGGCTCGCTATTATCAGCGATCTCGGATTTCCTGTTGTGCTCAGGCCGACCTTTACATTGGCAGGCGTCGGGAGCGCGATCGCCTACAACAAAGAAGAGTATATGCACATGCTCT
>JAAYKG010000183.1 GCA_012522555.1 Armatimonadota bacterium | reverse complement strand
GGCGTAGAAAAAAGTTTTCGAAACACTAGCAAGAATCTATCATCCCCCACTTGTCGTTCATAATGAAGAAGCCGCCTCGATTATGCTTATGGGACAGCCTCTCAGGGTGAGGGCGATGTGGAGTTCCCTTTCCCTGGCATATAGTGAGGGCGACAACTACATTCCAGCCCAATCTTTCATACTTCATCAACCCGCCCGGTTTGCCTGGCTCACCCCCTCACCCCAGCCCTCTCCCTCGAGGGAGAGGGGGTAGATTGTGGCTGCGTTGAAGGGGGAGAGGGTGAGGGCGAAGCGGGGTCCACTCTCCTGGGTGAGAAGGTTAGCACATGTATTCCCTCTCCTGGGGGAGAGGGTCAGGGTGAGGGCGAAAAGGAAAAGCAAGCTGTGCAACACCGAAAGATCGCAGTCTCAGCACTGACATTGCGCACAATGTTTGTTTGTGCGCTGGCCTTGATCTTTCATAACTATGATTATTCCCCGCACAGAACCTTGAAACGACACATCAGGCAGGCTCGTTTGTTGTCGGTGATTGGAAAATCATCTATGTTAGCCGGCCCGAATGCAGGCTCCAGCGCCAATATCTCATCAAAGCTGCGTTTAACATAATCCTTCGTAGACTCGATTTCCTCGCGTGTCGGAGTAAACTCTATAAGTTCAAAACCGGGTTGTAAATAGGCGGCCATCAGGGTTGTATGAGCAGGATCCCAATCCCATTTCGCCCGCGCATACAACGCATATACCAACAACTGATCCCGATCCGCCGGGTTCTTTGCTCCTGACTTCCAATCTATTATCGTGGGCTTGCCGTTTTGGTGGGCGAAGTCGATTTTGGTGTAGACCTTGATGCCTTCGAGGTCAAAGCAGGGAAATTCCTCCTCGTCTATCTCCATCCACTGCTTGGGATCGGATGTAATGATACCCTTCCAAAGATCCGACTCCATCACGTTTTCCACACACCTCCACGCAACCTCACGTGCATCGCGGATTTTTTGGACAACATCCGGGTAGCCGTAATAGTGCTCGTGGAGGTTGCATATTTCCGACCATTTGCGCTCCTTTCGGCTTTCCCGCGAGGCCCACATCTTGGTATAGGATTCTTGATATTTGCAGCGCAGCATCTCGGTTATGCTTTGCCTGGCGGTTTCGATGTCGATATCTTGTCCCAGTCGTACCCCACGCAGCGCCCCGCTAATCGCCGCGTGCACAGCTTCGCCTCGCAGCTTAGGCAAATTTGTAATGCAGCGCATTTCGTATAACTTCCATCGTGTCCTGGGATCCTGGCCCCAAAAGCGATGATAGAAATGACGCCTTTTACAGGTATCGAAACGTTTTTTTGTGCTCGCCGACCAGCTTAGCGGAGGAGCAGAAAAAGTATCCATTGTTTGTATGCTTCGATATTCATCATAAAAAACCCTGCCCGCAAGGAAAACCGCCCCACCGTGCGGAAGAGGTATCGTTATTATCCGGGAGGTTCACACAATCTATGCAATCCATCGAGGCAATCGAACTTAACAGACTTGTCATTCACGGCGTTTCCAATCTCGCCGATGAACCCGAGATAGCGCAAAAGGAAGAAGTATTATCAGAGGGGCTGCGGCATTTTTTTGAAGAACACATCAGAAATTGCGTGAAATCCACCAGTTCAAAAACAGCCAGCTTCAATGACTCTTCGACCACCATATCGACCTGTGCGGCGAAGATTATCGAGGAGCCGGAAACATTCGTTGAGCAGTGCAAGGTCATCGGGCTTTGGTTTGCACATCAAATGGAAATATCCGCGCAGGTGCAGACGTTTCTTGCGATTGGGTTGTTTGACGACCTCGATACAGATGATCGCTACCTTGCTTTGCTCAAAATGGACCCGATAAAGGCATACGTCAAGCGCCCCAGCTCCGCCGAGTCGTTTGAGCAGATATCGATTCTGCCGGATCCCGGCCGTTCTCTGTTGAGATACGCGATAGTCCGCCCGCACAACGACGAGGCTCGCTTCGATATTATCTACCGCAATCAGAGCGCGTCGCGGGATGAAGACCCGGACACTTCGGCTATGTGGCTGGAGGCGTTTTTGGAGGCGGCCGAGGTTCCCACGCCTCGGTATATGACCCAACTGGTCGTAAAAGAAACGGAAAAATGGATAACGGGCAATGAGGCCGATATAGAAGACCAAACCGCAGCCCAACTTCGTAATGCTGTGCGAACGATGGCTCAAACCGAGGAAATCGACGTAGAAGCGATCGCCGAGCAGGTGCTGCCCAACGAACTGCAGCGCGAACAATACATCGGCCGTCTGTTGGACAAGGGGCTGACCGAGACCACATTCACGCCGGATCGAGATTGGGCCGAACGAGCTTCGCGTAAGACCACATATATCTGCGACGATGGCGTCCAGATCAGCGGGCCGAGCGATGCGATAGACGACGTTGTGCAGATTCTGCCGAAAACACCGGACAAAAGGACCCGGTTGGTGGTGGAAACCCGAAAATTTCAGCAGAAGTGATTGAAATGTGAGAAGCGCAATTGTGCTGATAACACAAGTGGTGGGGTTTGGCGCCGAAATATAGCGCTAGACTTCACCCGACAACTCCGGGGAGGATGGATTTGGATAACGCGCGGATTATGTACGAAATGACCGTCAAAGAAGTTGCTGCCGGGCTACAGCAGACCCAAACGGTGATTTTGCCTGTGGGAATCGTGGAGCAGCACGGATATCATCTGCCGCTGAGCACCGACATCCATAATGCGGAGCAGATCGCATATCGGACTTCGCAGGTGGCGGGATGCTTTGTCGCCCCCACCGTGCATTATAACTTCTCCGGCGGAACCCTGCCGGGCACCATAAATATCAGCCCGCAGGTTTTTTCACTGCTATTGATGGATATAATGCAAAGTTTGCAGATGCAGGGTTTCAGAAATATCGTTATCCTGATGGGGCATGGTGGCGCCGAAAGCGCCGCCGCAGTGCGTGATGCAGCGGATTATTTTCAGAGACTCCGACCTGAGGCGGAGGGATTAACCGTCCATGTAGTGCCGTTTTGGGAGCTTTCTGAAACATATATGCGATCGTTTGAGGAACGCGATTATCATGCCGGCCGATATGAGACCTCTATGATGCTATACTGGAAACCCGAGTTGGTCAAAATGGACCAAGCCGAGCTTGACGACCCGGCCGATATGCAAATCACGAGCGACAATCGCCGCACTGCAAGCAAGTTTGAAATCCCCCGAGCGATACCGGATCCCGGGGTTAAAATCGGGGTATGGGGGGATTATCACAATTCCAGCGCCGAGTTTGGCAAGAAAATATGCGACGAATGTGTCGATAGCCTGTCTGGGCTGATATCTCAATTGAATGATCGCTCATAAAACTCGGGTAAGAGGAGACCAATGGACAAAGATAAGCTCATCAAGCTGGCCCGGATAGCCTGTGACGCGGCTATATCCAATGGCGCGGAATACGTCGACGTGAGCGCGGGATCCATAAAGAATCTCAGCGTGGAACTGGAGTCCAGCGCCATAAAGTCCTGCGATGCCAATCAGGAAAGCGGGCTTTACGTCCGAGCGATTTATAAAGGCGGCACCGGCTGGGCGAATACCGACAAATTGAACGAGACAGACACCGTGGAAACCGGCCGCCACGCGGCTTCTCTGGCTAAGCTCGCCGAGCCTGATCCCGATTTTATCTCACTGCCCGCCCCGGCTGACAACTATGTCGAGGTGGCTGGGCTGTTTGACCCGCGCATCGAACAGATGGATATAAAGCAGCTCATCGATTGCTCGCTTTCCAACGTCGATGGCGCTCTGAGTATATGTTCCGATGCGATCGTGCAGGGGGGATTTTCCGGCAGGAGCGGAGCGGCAGCCCTGGTGAACTCGTTGGGGGTCTGTTTGGCGAACGATGGCTCGTCGATAGGCGGGCATATTATGGTGATCGTTAAGCGCGGGGACGATGTCGGGAGTTTCTACGATTTCGATTCTGCTCGCATGCTCGACGATTTTGAACCCGACGAAGTCGGAGTGAGCGCCGCCAGAGAGGCTATGAAGTTTCTTGGCGCAAAGAAAATCGAGTCGTGCAGGATGCCGGTAATACTTGGTCCTCTCGCATCTTCGTCGATCTTCAAAGGGATTGCAAACAATGTAAACGCGGAAAGCATCCTGCGTAAGCGCTCGTTTATGATGGATAAGCTCGGCGAGAAAATCGCCTCGGACCTTATTACCATCACCGATGAGCCACACATCCCACGAGGCTTAAGCTCGCGCGGTTGGGATGGCGAAGGCTTCCCAACCAGCCCATTAACCATCGTCGAAAATGGGGTGCTGAAATCCTATCTCTATGGCTCATATACCGCAGGCAAGGCCGGGGTCGCCAACACCGGTCACGGCACACGCAGCGGCGGCGCGACTCCATCAAACGTAATACCGAAACTCGGAACCAAGACCGCCGAGCAGATTATTCGCGACACCAAAGAAGGGCTTTATATCAATATGGGCGGCCTCAGCCCAAACAGCACAACCGGGGATGTCTCGGTTTCGGTCGACTTCGGCTTTATGATAAAAGATGGGGAACTGGCCTACCCCGTGATGAACGCGATGGTCGGCGGGAGGTATCTGGAGATGCTTATGAACATCGACGCGATATCCAGCGACTATCGAGCGGAGCCTGGGACAGTGCTGCCGACAATAAGAATCGACGATTGTCTGGTTGCCGGGGGCAAATAGTGGGTGGGCTTCACGCCACGCTGAGTGCGGTGAGCATATCTCCCAGATTGCTAGACATGAATTCAACCGCACTGATCGCTCGGCGGTAGTCCATTCTGGTCGGGCCGAGGAGACCGATAGTCCCTGCGGGGCGGCCTGATATTTCGTAGCGCGCCCCGACGAAGCTGCAATCGCGCATCTGTTCGACGGGGTTTTCCGATCCGATTATCACGGTGACCTCCGGCCCGAGGTAGGCTGATGAAAACAGTTTGTAGAGCACGCTCCGCTGCTCCAGCGCCGACAGCACCGCCTCCAACCGTCGGGTGTCACGAAACTCCGGCTGCTGCATGATATATCCGGCGCCTTCCGTGGTCACATCCGCTTGCCCGGCGGATGAAGATTCCTTTGTAATGAACTCGACCACCCCAGAAAACAGTTCTTGCAGGTGCGGCGCTTCGTCGGGGTTAAATGAAATGTCTTTTGCACACTCCAGCGTCTTGCCCGCAAATGTCCGCATTAAAAAATCCGTAGCCACAGGCGCATCGATTTTGGCCGACACCGGCGATATCTTCAAGAACTCATGCAGCACCCGTCCGCTGTCGAGCACCAGCAAAGCGAGCAGCCGCCCCCGCCCGACTTTTGCGACGCTGATATGGCTGATTCTGGCATTTTCAAACGACGGATACGTGGCAACCGATGCATGCTGGGCCAGATCGGACAGCGTTTTGCAGGTCTGTTGGAGTATGAGATCGACTTCGGCTCGCCGCGGAGCAAGCTTGCAACGTATGTTTTCCGCTTCCGCTCGTCCAAACCCAGCCGCCCCCATCAGTCTGTCCACATAGAATCTGTAACCTCTGTCCGAAGGGATTCTTCCGGCCGATGTGTGGGGTTGGTGTAGATAACCCATCTCGGAAAGCTCGGCCATTTCGTTGCGGATAGTCGCAGACTTGACGCCGAAAGAATAATGCGACATCAAAACCCGCGAGCCGACAGGCTCCGCCGTGCGCACATAGTCGATCACTACGGCCTTCAGTATAACCTGTTTGCGGTGGTCCAGAGGAGCGATTGGCAGGTTGTTCATCTCACAACTCCGAATCATTGGGCTGCAATTTGATATTACCACCCTCTGCCGCCCATTGTCAAGGATATCCTGCGAGCCGCGGATGAAGCTAAAATCAACAAATATTGAAAAAATTACCGAAGATGCGCTTGCAATCGCTCCAAATGTACTATATACTTTTCAGAGCTACAATCAGTCCTCGGCGCCGGTGTCTTGTTTCTCCGTAGATTGCTTTTCTTCTGCGACTGATCGGACTCCCGTTATAGGCAATCGTGCCATGTGCCGGATGGTTGTTATGCTCAGGGGCCATCGGGCCCCGAAAGGATGGCATATATGGCCAACAAGACACTATATGTAGGTAACATGTCCTACAGCACAACAGAGAGCGAACTCCGCAGTCTCTTCGAGCCATTCGGCCCTATCGCCGACATCAGAATCATCGGCGACAAAGGATTCGGATTTGTAGAGATCTCCGAAGAGCAGATGGAAGCTGCGATCGAAGCCACAAACGGCAAGGAATTCGGCGGCAGGACCCTTACGGTAAACGAAGCCAAACCGAAGCCTGATCGCGGTGGTGGAGGCGGACGAGGCTACGGCGGCGGCGGCGGCCGACGCTGGTAGATCGTTCTACACAATGTCAAGAAAAGACGCCCAGCTTAAATGCGGGCGTCTTTTCCATTTCTGCCTGTCTTGGGATTTAACTCCAAGGGTGCTCGATATTTTGCACCGCGTCGTAGCCTCGCCACATCATGAGATGATCGACCAAAGTGATCCGAATCATCGCCTCGGCTACAGCAACCACGCGAGCTGTGATGGTCGGGTCGCGGCGCGTGATGGCCGCGAGCTTCTGCTCTTTCATCTCCGCCATGTTGACGGTCTGCTGGTCGATGGAGATCGTCGAAGTGGGTTTTACTGCGAGTCGGACGACGATATCTTCGCCGTTTGAGACCCCGCCTTCGATACCGCCTGCGTGATTGGTGCGGAAGCGAACCCTGCCGTTTTCATCGAGATAAGGAATGTCGTTGGCCTCTGAGCCTTTCATGCGAGCGGTGTTGAAGCCAGTGCCAAACTCGACGCCCTTTATCGCGCCGATGCTCATCAAGCCGTGAGCGATGGTCGCATTGAGCTTATCGAAGACCGGTTCGCCCAGCCCCGGGGGTACACCCCGGACTACCACCTCAACGATTCCTCCCGCAGTATCGCCTTCTTCTTTGATCTCAAGCACGCGCTCGATCATCTTTTCGGCTGCTTCGGGATCGGAGCAGTTGATCAGATTCTTCCGATAGTGGGCTTTAATATCCTCAAAGCCCATCTCTCTGGCCTTGATACCCATACACTCGCTGACGTGGCCAAGCGCTTCCATTCCGTGGGCGGCAAGAATTTTCTTTGCTACTGCACCTGCCGCGACTCGCATGCAAGTCTCCCGTCCGCTTCCTCGCCCCGCTCCACACCAGTCGGCGAACTTGCCGTATTTAACCATGTGGGCATATTCGGCGTGGCCGGGTCGGATCAAGTCTTTGACGTCGCGATACTGCTGGACGTGGATGTCGTGTCGATCGACATTGTATATGATCATCCCCAAAGGAGCGCCGGTCGTCACACCATCGCGCACTCCCGCAAAAATGTGCACCTGGTCAGTCTCTTGACGCGGCGAATCCAGGGGTGAAGTCCCGGGTCGGCGGGTGTCGAGTTCGATCTGCACTTCGGCATCCGAAATCTCAAGGCCAGCGGGACAGCCGTCGATAATTGCGACCAGCGCATCACCGTAGCTCTCGCCACACGCGGTCACTTTGAACATTCGTCCGAAAGAATTACCCAGCAAAGGATTAACCTCCAATCCATTTTCCGAATCGACCTTCGGATTTCACCGCCCGAAGGACAAGATGCGATTAAACAATATCAGTCTATAATACTCATCTCCGCGCCTACGCTGTTCATTAAAGTTTGAAACTCCGGAAATGTAACTCCCAGCGCATCCGCAGTATCAATGACGGTGGTATTCTCAACAGCGAGGCCGGCGACTCCAAGGGCCATAATAATGCGATGATCGGCATGGCCGTGCAGTTCGGCTCCCTTCAGCTCGCTTTTTCGGATAATCAGCCCATCGGGCATCTCCTCTATATCCGCGCCCATTTTGGTCAATTCGTGGCACATCATCGCAATCCGGTCAGTTTCCTTAAGCCGGGCCTGGGCAACATTGAACAGCCGCGTCTCGCTTTTAGCAAAGCAGCCTGCCACTGCAAGCGCCGGAAGAGCGTCCGGGGTGTCGGCCAGATCGAAGCTTCGACCCTGCAGCGGGCCGCCCACAATCCGAATGCCCTCCGCCACAGGCTCAACTGCCGCCCCCATCGCACCGAGCATACCCGCAACAGCCTTGTCCCCTTGAGAGTCATTAATATCAACCCCCAAAAGGGTGAGATCGGAGCCGGTGATCGCCGCGGCGCACATAAAAAACGTAGCCGAACTCCAATCCGCCGGGATCGCCGTGTCAAATGCTTTGTATTTCTGTCCCCCCGGAATTCTAAAACGTCGGAAATCCTCGTTTTCGACCTCGATTTGCTGATCTTCCAGCCATTTCAACGTCATCTCGATATACGGCTTCTCGGTCAGATTGATGACATCTATAGTCGTCTCATCGCTCGCCAGAGGGCAGTTGATAAGCAGGCTGGTTAGATATTGGGAGGTCTGGCTGCTGTCAATCGTGATTTTGCCTCCCCGAAGTGGCCCGCGAACGATTATAGGGGCCATTCCATTGCCGCGTGTCGAGTTGACTTCGGCGCCAAGCCCGTTGAGGGCGTCGATCAGCGCTTGGGCGGGTCGACGGCGGATCTGGTCATCCCCCGTAAACACGGTGTAGCCATCCGCAAGTGCGGCCGATCCCATCGCTATATACAAGGTTGTGCCGGAGTTGCCGACATCGATCACATTATCAGGGGTATTTGGGCGACCTGCAACGCCGTTTATAAGCACATGTCCCTCATCAACGGCTTGTGCACCGAGCATCCGATAGGCATCAAACGCGGCTATGGTATCAGAGGCCACCAGAGCTTCACGCAGGCTCGATTTTCCTTCCGCAAGCGAGGCGATAGCCGCCGCGCGGATGGTGTGCGATTTTGAACCGGGTATGCGCACAAATCCTGAAAGCCGAGATTTTTGAACCACTAGTTTCACGGTTTTTTAAGGATAACCCAGCGGCGGGTAAAAGTCAATCATATTGATCGGCGATACCAGAGCTTACGCACTGAAATAAGGCTACCGCCCTCTCCTGGTGGTGTCAGGGTTAGGCCCACGCGTTCCCTCTCCTAGGGGTGCTAGGGTTAGGCCCACGCGTTCCCTATCCTGGAGGAGAGGGTTAGGCCCAAAGTTCCCTCTCCTGGGGGAGAGGGTTAGGGTGAGGGCGAAATCATTCTTGCGCACGATCTTTCACGTTCCACCGGCCCGCTCGGTTTACCGTGCTTGCATCTCACCCCCGCCATATCCCACATTATTTATTTGCGCGTTGGTTCGGCGCGCTACAGCCCCATCATAAATTCGAAGACCTTATCCGAGCCGCCGGGCAGCCCTTCGTGGCCATAATCTGGGTATATTACCACATCTTTGGGCGCTGTTATTCGGTTGTATGCCGCAAACTGGGTCGATGGTGGGCAGACCGTGTCCATCATCCCGGTAAGCATCAACGTCCGAGCCTTTATTCGCGGGGCCAAAAATTGCGCGTCGATGTAGCCTAATTTTGTGAAGATCGCATCGGTACGTTCATGGTTCGCGTCGAATTGACGGAAATATGTGCGAATCTCCTCATATGCCGCAACCGCCAGATCCATCTCCCACACCCGCCTGTAATCACACAAAAACGGATATATGGGAGCGGCAAGTTTGACCCGAGGTTCCAAGGCCGCGCACGCCAAAGTAAGCCCGCCGCCCTGCGATCCGCCTGTGCAGCCGACCCGCGACTCGTCCACCTCAGGCATATCCATAACAATACCAGCCAGTTGGGCGCAGTCCAGATATATCGATCTGAAGAGCAGGTTCTCGGGGGAATCATCCAACCCGCGGATGATATGGCCTCTGAGCGTGGTTCCGGTGGTTATTCCTGTGTCCTGAGATGCCCCGCCCTGCCCACGCACATCAATCGCCGCGACAGAGTATCCGGCCGCAACCCATCCCAGATGTCCAAAAAAATCCCCGCTGTGGCCGGAGTATCCGTGAAAGATGACCACAGCAGGATGTGGGGTTGAATCACCCGCCGGACGCATATACTTCGCATGTATCCTCGCACCGCCAACACCCGTCCAAAACAAATCGAAAAATTCGATATCGTCAGCGCCGCTTTTGTGCGGGATCATCTCCACCTGCGGGTCTATGGATTTCATCTCCGCTATCGAGCGATCCCAAAACTCATCGAAGTCATCCGGTCGAGGGTTGCGACCCTGGTAGGTCATAAGCGCGTCGAGAGGCATATCAATTAAAGGCACGATAATCTCCTGCAAATCACGTGAAACGTGGTAATAAAGTTGGCCGCCAATTGCTCTGAAACCAAGCGGCCAACTGTTGTTTTATTGTATCATACTCGAGTTTGATTGACGCGGGCGGATCAGCTCTCTTCGACATCGAAACGCACTGCCGCGACGTCCATTATTTCATCTTGAATCTGAAGACCTATCAGACAATCAAAATACTGCGGCTCTCCCGATTCGTCGGTTTCCCACATTGTGGGGTCGGTTATCCGAATTATGGCTTCAATTTCTCCACCGAACGGGGTAACCACATCGGCGATTTCTATTTTTTCTCGGGCCTGCCCCTGCGAGACTACCACCGAGGCGAGCACCGGCTGATCGTCGTGGGTGTGGTTAGCTACATCTATTGTTATCCAGACATTGGCGATATTGTCCGCCACTTCGGGATCGATGGAAATGCCGGATATGGAGACTTTATCATAAGAGATGAGTCGCCCGCCTCCTGGCTCTGCATCCGAGCGCACCACCAGTTCGTTTCTTCCGATATGTATCGCATCGGTCACTTTGAGCCGAATCAGCGCACCGGGTTCTGCGTGGCCGATTTGTGTGTCATTTATTAATACAATAGATGCTTCCGGCAGCGGCTCCAGTTCTATATAAACGTGTTGAATATCAAAATCAGCATCAATTTCGATTATACGAACGTATTCCTGCTCTCCTCTAGTGGAGCGCTTTTCCCAGCGATCGTTCCATGACAATGCTCTTTTCATAAATATCCTTGACCTCTTGAAAAGTATAACAGGCGTCACAACCGTTACACAATAGAATACCCACCCAGCAAAATTGCTAGTTGACAGGCAGGGATAATGGGGTTAACCTGAGGATGTGCACATGTCGCTGGGCAGGCCGCGTGTGTAGTATGATTGTATACCCCAATAGGGGAATTATGAGGGAGGCGCGATGTTGTTTAATCGGAGGAGAAACGGCGGGCTGCTCGGCTTAGCTGCGGTGGCTATCGCACTACTATTTGTCTCGTCTGTATCTGCAGACGAGTTCCGCGGATTCTGGATCGACGCCTGGGGCACCGGCGTATTGAGCCAGGCACAGGTCGATACACTTCTCGGACAACCAGGCACTACACAAAAAGGACAAATCCGAGAAGCAAACTGCAACGCAGTCGTTATACAGGTCAGACGTAACTGCGATGCAAACTACCCATCTTCAATGGGCGAGCCATATATGTCAGGTTTGTCGCCCGCCGGCTTCAACTCGCTGCAAAAGGTTATCGATGCCGCGCACGATACCACAGGCGGCAAAAAGCGCGTTGAGGTCCACGCATGGATTGTTGCGTTCCGAACCAGCGGCGGAGCGGTCTATAGTCAACACGTTGGAACACCCACAGGCAGCTTGACAAACCTCGACAACTATTGGCCATCAAGAGATAGCGCAGGCGCTGAGGTCGGAGACAAAGCATTCGACCCCGGGCATCCTCTGGCGGCTCAATACACCGTCGATGTGGCGATGGACATAGTCAAGAACTTTGATGTAGATGGAATCCACTACGACTACATTCGGTTTACCGCCAACAACCAAGGCTACAACCCGACCAGCATCGCTCGCTACAACGCCAAATATGGCTTGAGCGGCCAGCCTGCAGCCACGAATGAACAGTTTAAGCAATGGAGACGCGATCAGGTCAGCGCGGTGGTCAGAAAAATCCACGCCAAAGTGCAAACAGAGAAGCCCTACGTCAAGACCAGCGGCGCTTTTGTTACCTGGAACCCTTCGCCAACTGCTTCAACTCGCGCGGCGTTCCAAGCAACACGTCCTTATTATGATGTCTATTCGGACTGGGACGCCTGGCTTCAGGAAGGCATAATCGACGTCGCTATGCCGATGACGTATTACAACTATGCCTCCCTGCCCAATGACTACAAAAAGTGGATGAACTTTGAGAAAGATCGCCACGGCGACCGGCATATGTATATCGGCCCGGGCATCTATCTCAACTCACTGGATAACGCGCTTGCCGAGCTTAAAATGACTCGCGACGCATCTCCTGCCGGCAACTACGCCCAGGGTTATGTCGGCTACTCATACAGAGTGCCCTATCTCAGCGGAACGTGGGCCTCATCGTTTGGAACCAGACTCAAGAGCGAAGTAAACCCCTCTTGGGCCGATGTCCCGCCTATGCCGTGGAAGGTAAACCCAACCAAAGGTCATATCAGTGGGACTGTTACACATTTCTCCACCGGCAAATGGGCGGATGGAGCGCTTGGCGCAAAGGTGTCGATTGCAGGCCCGGTGAACAAGACGATGGACTGCGACGGCACCGGTTTTTATGCGTTTATAGATGTGCCAGTCGGGAATTATCTCGTAACCGCCAGCTATCCCGGATATACGAATATCGTAAAAACGGTCAATGTCGCGATAGGCGGCGTCACCGGCAACATGTATGTCACGGACTTCCAGCTTGGCGCTGGGCCTCCCATCGTCATATCCAATGTGAACGTGACCAACGTTACCAAGACATCGGTAACAATAAACTGGACCACCGATCAGGCGTCGACTACGCAAGTGAACTACGGAACCACCAGCGCCTATGGCTCTTCGACGCCTCTGGACAGCAGCAAGGTGACCTCGCATTCACAGACCCTTACAGGCCTGACACCCGGCACGCTATACCACTTCCAGGCAGTCTCGACCAATGCCACGGGAACAGCGGTCTCGCCGAACACCACATTCAGGACTCTGCTGCCCCCCGAGATAACTAACGTGACTGCTACCAATATAACGTCCAACTCCGCCACGATCACCTGGACTACAAACCAATCGTCCACCTCTCAGGTGCAGTATGGGACGACTTCGGGCTATGGCTCGACGACTCAGTTTGACTCCACGTTGTTGATGTCGCACACCGTCTATCTCGCCGGCCTGGCACCCGGCACAACGTATCATTATCGAGTCACTTCGACCAACGCCAACGGCTCGACCACGTCCGCCGACTTTACGTTTGCCACTAACGGCTCGGTAACGATCAGCAACGTCGCGACTACAAACCTGATGGGGACATCAGTTACAGTGACGTGGACAACGAACGAGGCCGCGACTTCGCAGGTGGAGTATGGCGAGACGACCGGTTATGGTTCATCAACGCTACTTGACTCCAACAATGTGACCTCACACTCGGTCGATTTATCCGGCCTGAGCGGCAGCACACTGTATCATTTCAGAGTGAAGTCGACAAATGCCGGTGGGCAGACGATGTCGACGGATTATACGTTCACAACCAAGGCGCTGCCGGCGATATCCAATGTCTCGGCAAGCGATT
>JAAYKG010000182.1 GCA_012522555.1 Armatimonadota bacterium | reverse complement strand
TTCCCCCCATATCGTTCTTGCGAAGGGCCATCACCCCGTAGCCGTTTTCGATGGTGCGGGCATCTCCGCGGTTTTCAAAGGCGCTTCCAAAGTGGCCAAGAGCCAAAAGCAATGGCAGCGGCACATTGTATGTCGCAGAGGCTTCCTCGAAAACAGGCATCAGATCGTAGCCCCAAGGATGAACGTTAGAAAACGGAGGAGGTCTTTCTCCGTATTCCTCGGCATCGGCATAAGCGATACCGCACGCCAATAGCGCTGCTAACAGCGCAAAGACGATAAAGAACTTCAATCGCATTTTCACACCCCCAAAATAGTAGTGCTAATCGAGCTAGACACTCTTTCACCTATATGGAGTTTATGTCACTATGGCAGCTTTGTCAACCGCCATTTACGATGGACATTATATGATTATATTTGACTGGGTTAGACAGGTGTGAGGAGATATCAGCTCATCTGTATATCTATCTTAATGTGTTGATATATCCTAGACAATCGCGTCATTGTAACATAATATACACATAGCTGTGAACACGTGCCAGCCCTCCCGAATGCCTCCATACAGCCGACTGTTAAGAGTTCGGGGTCGCTGAAATTCAAAAGGGCGCAACCACAAAGGTCGCGCCCAGACAGGAGAATCGGTTGTAACCGATTTTAGTTGAGTTTGACTATCGAACCCTCGTCCGATGCTTTGACGATCGGTTTCAAGTCAGGGTCAAGCTCCAGAGAGGATACCCCGACCACCGAGATGAAATCACCTTCGCTCAGAGCAGGGATCTCAAAGCCGACTGCAAGAACGCTGAAAGTAATCGATCCGTCGCTGATCTGAATATCCCAGTCATTGACAGCCTTCACCGTTCCGCAGACCTTTACCAGCAAGCCGACGTTGTTCAGACCAACCCCGCCAACCGGCCCTGCAGTATACGATCCAAAGGCAGCCCCACCCAAAGCGGAACCAACCACAAACAGAGGAGGCGGAATCCTGTCAAGATTGGCGGCAGCTTCGGTTGTGACAACCGCATTCAGGATCGCCCTCTCCCCGATAGCATTGACGCCCATCATACCGCCAACCGTGACCAACGAGCCTCTAGCCGGAGGGGCCGAATCGGTCATCACGAGAATACCCGATGTCCTGTTCCCCTCTTCAATATAGAAACTGGTCGGGAAGTCGGCGGTCACGATCTTGTTGACAAGCGCGACCGGAGTCGCATTTGGCAGCCCCTTGGCTGCTGCGATTGTCGGCACACTTGGAGCCAGTGCGATTCCATCCGAAGAACCAGCATCACTCCACAGGCCGGCCTCGTTTTTAGCCTTGACCGAGATATAGTAGGTCTCACCAAGAACAAGCCCCTGACCAGGTATCGCAATGCTAGCCTGGATGGCTGATCCGGCGGAAGTCCAATCTACGACATCGGCCGCACCGGCGGATTTACCGACCGCATACTGATATTCGACTATGCCCGACTCTGAATCGGACGCAAACCACATTGCATGCAGCTTAGTCGCAGAGCCAGTGAAGTCGCCATCATCGGTTACGACAGGCGCAGCAGGCGCGGTGGTGTCGTATTTGAACTCAAACGCGGTCGACCACTTGGTAGCCAGCTGGCCAACGTTGTCTTTGGTGCGAAGCCTCAGATAATAGGTCCCCGCACTTACCGCATTAGCGGTATAAGAGGCGGAGGTCACCAGGCTGGTCGATGTACCTTCGGGATCACTTCCGAAGTAGACAAGATATCCGGCAATGCCCGAAGTCGAAGTCGCGCCGCTCCAGGTAAACGACGGAGCAGACACGGTCGATTGCCATACCTGGGTCTGGATTCCGTGAGTCTCGGTCACCGACGTCGGGTTGGTCGGAGGCTCATTGAAGTAGCCATAAGGTCCAAGATCGAGGGTGCCATTGGCGACGTTCTCACCATTATAACCCTTGATATGCAGATAGTAGTTACCCTGGCTCGGAGCCGTAAGAATAAGGTCGCCAGAACTCCAGGCGCTCTCGTTCCCAGTGAAGGTGTAGGTCGCACTTGTGTTCCAAGCATACAGATACTTGGCCAGTGTGCCCGCTCCAAATCCGCCGACTGCGGTGAATGTATAGGTATCCTGCGCAGATGAGCCGGTGGGCTTGTCGCAGGTTACATTAGACGTGGTCGGCGCGACAGACAGCGTCCACTTTGTCGCGTTCGCTGATGGCAAACTATCCAAAGTGCCGTTAAATGCCTTGGCCGAGCGAGTGTAAGAAGTGTTCGGCGTAAGGCCGTTCTCGTCCAATCCAAGAACACTTCCTGTTCCGTTAGAGACAGTAGCCGACGCGACAGTCGCCTGGGAGGCGTTCTGAACCTTAAAGCCCATCTCGTTGTTGGAATTGTCTTTGATGTTCCACTTGATGGCAGTAGTCGACAAGGCGGTCGGCGTGTTCATAGTCGGAGCAACCGGAGGTGTGGCGTACATCGCGCAGTCGTCGTACCAGCCGGCCTGATTGACTCTGTAATGGTAGCCGTAGGCGACCATATTCAATCCGTAGATTTGCGTGTCGATGGTGCGCTCAACAGAGTTGCCGACCTTGAGGCCATCTATATAGAATGTGACTTCATTGCCCGCGCCCGTATATGGCGCTATATCGACCGTGAACTTATGCCATCCAATCGATCGCGTCTTAACCTGGCCTTGCCAATACCATCCCGTGCATCCTGCTCCACAGGCCTTGTAGTAGCCTATGCTGTAGGTTTTGAATGAGCCGGGTTCGGCGGAATAGGTGCCGATATAGTACATGGTTTTCAGGCCGCCATTGTTGTCGAGGCATCGAACCTGCAAGCCCTGCCTGCTATTGTCACTTTCTGACGTATCATAGAACCACGTCTCGAACTTAGCCGCAGCGAATGCGGGGCTGAACGTATGCCCACTCAGAGTTCCCTGAGTCGATACTCCCGAATCCACAGCCTTGAATGAGTTGACCCCGGCGAAGGTGCCGTGGTTGTAAGCGTTGTTTATGACAAGCCCGTTCGGGGACGTCATCGGCGACTGCTGAAGAGGCTGCCAGTAGTTGGCATTTACAAAGCCATCCTCAAAAATCGGCACTGTCCCCGGCTTGGTCGCCGCAGATGCGGTATTCGATGCGCCGGATACGTTATTGGCGTTGTCATAAGCTTTGACATAGTAGCTGTAGGTCGTATTCTGAGACAACCCGTTGTCCGAGTAAGTTGTCGATGCGGTTCTGCCAACTTCAGAGCCGTTGCGATAGACGATATACCCGGCAAGCCCTGCTCCGCCGGAGTCCGTCGATGCTGTCCAGGACAGGTTTATCTGCGATGGAGACATCCCGGTCGCAGACAAAGCGGACGGAGTAGTCGGAGGTGTGTTGTCGGTGGACACCATAGTGAAGTCCTTGGTCGTCGTCGCCCCCGCGGTTACGGTAACTGCTGCGCTGGTGGAAGAGAAGCCCGCTTTCGAGAGGTTAAGAGTATACGAACCAGGGTTAAGCCCACTAAATGTATACACGCCGGATGCGTTAGTGGTCGTCGATGCTCCTCCGGCAATCGCCACTGTCACCCCGGATAGAGCAGCGTTGTTAGCGACATTGCGAACGGTGCCGGTGATGTTGCCCGTGGAGGCTTTGACCGTGATCGTCCATGTAATTTCGCTGCCGAACCAAGCAGCGCCTTCCTGCACCAGCTTATATTTCTCGGTGTAGGTCCCTGGAGTAGTCGGAGCTTTGAGAATAAATGTGAACCTGCCGACCTCGTTGGTCTTCACCTGCCATTGGTCAACGTCCGATGGCCTGTTGGCGCCAGACCAGTTCGGCGAGTTATAGAACGGGCTGGATCGATCCTGCGGGCTGGAAGTGCCCAGGTATGTGTTGGAGTGCGTCCAACTTCCCGTGCCGGTGTTTTTATACTCGACCCACGCGATCGCTGTTTCACCTGTTGTCATAGTGGAAGGATACGACTGGTTCACATAGGTAGCCGCCCAGGTCGGAGGGGGAGGCGCGCCTACCACTTGCTGCATAAAGTATGTCCAGTTCCATCCTCCGCCCGGATCCCAGTGGCCAGGCCCGCACCAACAGCTATTGATGTCATTATGCCCTAGTACCGAATGTGAACACGGGCTATGTGACTTCGGAATCCCCCATCTGTTGCAGGCATCGCGCACTACCAGAGCGGAGGCGTTATACAAAGCGGTCGGGTGGCTGGCGGAAGCGGCGTAGCCCTCGTGCTCGGTGCCGATTGAACAATAGTTCATACAAGTCACGTGCCACGACATGTGAACTTCGTCCACACACTGCCAGATTCCACCAGCCTCGGACACAACATAGTTTGCCGAGCAGTTCGCCGAGCAGTTTCTGAACCAGCTCAAGCAGCCTGCCGCGCTGCCTTCGATTGTGTGAATTGCATAAATCGATTTGTTGTATCGAGTAGTAGAATAGTTGCAAGTAGCCGCAGGATACCAGGTCGCTCCGGAATAGCCGGTGACGTTAGTTCTCGGTAGCCCCTGCAGGTTAAGGGCGGCGAGGTCGACTTTGCCGATATTCTGAGGAGCGGCGTTGAAGCTTTCTCCCATCGAGTTTATTGTTGCGACCCCTGATTGCAGTTTCTGGTAGACTTCCATTGCAAACAGCCGGCTGAACACCGGAACCGGGTTTTCGGCATCGAGTTTGTCGATGGCTGCGTATTTAATTACTACGTCGAGCCACTCATCGACACCGCCGTTGCGGTTAATTTGAAGCTGCTTCGCATACGCATCCAAAACCGCAGCGGCGCCCATAATGTTGAGGTTCGCATTGACTTTGAGATCTTCTTCGGAGACCCC
>JAAYKG010000181.1 GCA_012522555.1 Armatimonadota bacterium | reverse complement strand
GATAACCGCCTTCCTCGTATCCGACATAACCGGGAGGAGCGCCGATCAATCTAGCCACCGAGTGTTTTTCCATAAACTCGCTCATATCTATGCGCACCATAGCACGTTCGTCGTCGAACATAAACTCTGCCAGCGCTCGTGCAAGCTCGGTTTTGCCAACTCCGGTTGGGCCCATAAATATGAAGCTGCCTATGGGGCGATTAGGGTCTTGCAGCCCTGCCCTGGCGCGCCGAACCGCGTTGGATATTGCGACAACTGCTGGATATTGTCCGACAACGCGCTCCTCCAGCCGCTGCTCCATGTGTATAAGTTTTTCTATTTCTCCTTCAACAAGCCTGGTTACAGGAATACCTGTCCACTTGCTGACAACTTCGGCTATGTCCTCTTCGTCGACCTCTTCTTTGAGCATCTTCCTGGTGGCCTGAAGCTCTGCAAGTTTGTTATCGCGCTCTTGCAACTCTCTCGTGAGATTCGGAATCGTGCCGTGCCGAAGTTCGGCGGCGCGGGCAAGATCTCCCGAGCGCTCGGCGCTGGTTTCGTCGATTTTGGCTTGCTCGAGTTGAGTCTTAATATCACGAATGCTGGTTATGGCGTCCTTTTCAAGCTGCCAGTGGGCTTTCATTTCGTCGGATTGTTCGCGCAAATCCGCCGCATCTTGTATAAGTTTATCCAACCGTCTTTTACATTCTTCGTCAGTTTCTTTTTTCAAAGCCTCGCGTTCGATATCGAGCTGACGCAGACGTCTTTCCACTTCGTCAATCTCGGTAGGCATGCTGTCGATCTCGATTCTCAGGCGCGACGCAGCCTCGTCGATGAGGTCGATAGCTTTGTCCGGCAGGAACCTATCCGCAATATATCGATCCGACAGCGTGGCCGCGCTTATCAGAGCCGAATCCTTAATACGCACACCATGATGCGCTTCGTAACGCTCCTTTAACCCGCGCAGGATGGCGATTGTATCGTCGACCGATGGCGGCTCGACCATCACAGGCTGGAAACGCCGCTCGAGCGCGGCATCCTTTTCTATATGTTTTCGATACTCGTCCAGCGTAGTGGCTCCGACGCATTTTAACTCGCCACGCGCCAGCATAGGCTTGAGCAGATTCGCCGCATCCACCGCGCCCTCCGCCCCACCCGCGCCGACTATCGTATGAAGCTCGTCAATGAATAGAATAATCTCACCCTGAGCGTCCTGTATCTCTTTCAGCACGGCCTTGAGCCGGTCTTCAAACTCCCCGCGATATTTCGTCCCGGCGACCAATCCACCCAAATCGAGGGAGACTACGAGCTTGTTTTTCAGGCTTTCCGGGATGTCCCCGCTTACCACACGCTGCGCAAGACCCTCGACAATCGCGGTTTTACCGACCCCCGGCTCTCCGATCAATACCGGGTTGTTTATTGTTCTGCGAGAACGGACCTGGATTACTCGCCGAATTTCCTCGTCACGGCCAATCACAGGGTCGAGCCTGCCTCTGCGTGCCTCTTCGGTCAAATCTCGGCCATATTTTTCCAGCGCCTGATACTTGTCCTCCGGGTTCTGGTCTGTAACCCTCTGTGTCCCGCGCACCTCGGCCATAGCCGCATATATCATATCGCGTGTTGCTCCCGCATCCGCGAGTGTCCTGCTTGCTATGCCACCCTCAGAAGCAACACCTATTAACAGATGTTCCGTGCTCAAATATTCATCTTTTAGCCGTTGGGCTTCCTGAGCCGCGCTCTCAAAGACCCGATTGAGCCGGGGGCCGATGTGGACCCCACTAGCTCCAGTCACTTTGGGCATTCTATCGACTTCAAGTTGCAGACTGCGGATCAGTGCAGCGGGAGATGCGCCCAGTTTTTGCAATATTGGGCCGACAACACCACCATCCTGATGCAACAGAGCGAGAAGCAAGTGCTCCGGCTCGATTTGCTGCTGTTGATTCTGTTCTGAGATGTGCTGGGCATCCTGGACAGCGTCCTGTGCCTTTATGGTGAGCTTGTCCAACCTCATATCGATCACCTCACTAGACTTTTTCTGCGAATCGTCGTACTCAGCGTTTACCCGAATTTCCCGCTGATGTAACATCAGTGACAGTCTAACACTTGAGTGCGTCTTTGTCAAGTATGCTGATGCGCTTACTATTATAATGCAGTCAGGTCGGATATGCATTTTATCTGGGCTGTTCAATGCCTACGAGTTTACGATTCGCCCCATCCAGTTTGTGCAATTGGCTCAATATTCCTGGGTATCGTCACTACGTCACCACGTTTGTGTAGAGAGTCGACGTGGGTATCTGTAACGAGGAAAGCGAGTTATCAATTTCTGCTTGACAGGGAGGATGTGAAATGCGAGTCCTGTTCATTGTCCTTGCGCTAACGCTAGTCGGCGCGGCCAGCGCTATGGCCGCTGATTCTACTGCTGTCCCGTCGATCGCCCCAGCGGCCGGGCCTTCACCATGTCCGCCGCCATGCCCGGAAGTTGCCACGTGTCCAAGTGTGTGCGGGTCCGGGCCTGCGTCGACGTGCGGAACCGGACCTTGTGTGGCTTGCGACTGGTCTGGAAACGTTATGTTGACATCAACCCAGGCCGAGCGCCTGTACAACGATGGTAATGACTGGCTTGACGTCGCAATTGCCGTCAATGTAGCGAGAGAAACCGGATATCCGCTTCGGGAGGTCTTGACACAACTGCGAAGCCAGGGGACCTGGCAGCAGACTCTGTTGCTCTTCGGGGTGTCCGCGGAAGATGCTTATAATGTGGCAGACTATCCATTCGTTCGCACGAGTATCTACACGGTGGGAGTCGACGCCCAGCATCAAAACGCAATCTGTAAATATCAGAAACCCGGAACCTGGCCGACGTGCAGGCTGGGCAATCCGCCATGCCCGGGTGGAGTGGGCACCCCTGTGACAGTTGTTCCGGTGCCGTGCCCGGATCCATGCGGGACAGGCCCGATTTGTCCAAGCCCACAGCCGGTGCCGGTTGTCCCGGTCTCGCCGTAAGTGTGGATGCTTTACAGGGGGGATAGGTTGCATAAGAAGGGCGGGGTTTAACACCCGCCCATGTTTTTTTGCAGGAGCTTAAAAGCAAACATCGCAAACAAAAAGACCGAACACGTCGCCGCAGCCACAACTCCGGAATCGTTGAAGATGAACGCCGCAAAAACACCGACACTACAGCCGATAGCGGCTGCGGATTCCTCTTGGTTCAAGAAAGCCGATCCCCCAGCGCGCCTGCCAAACCAATACAAAGAGATGGATGCCGCTAAGGATATTCCCAGCAACCGGCTCCATAGACTCGTCGATAACAGCATCCAATTGAGAGCTATTTTTCGCTGGAATATGTCAACGAGGGCTGCAACATTTCCGCCGGCGATAATATTTGCCGTCCTGCCGATATGAGACTGATCCGATCCCGTGCGCAATGCATCCATCGCGAACATTCCGATCACCGCTAACAAAGTGATAAGCCCAACGACAATGAGGCTGCGCAGATTGGGCCTCCAGCCGCGTCTGGCGATCAACATAGTGCCCATCGCCGGGGCCATCGCCAGCGCACCTCCGACATTAGCCCCCAGCATCGGCGCTGCAACAAACGCAAGAACGATCCCCAACACCGCACAAGCCAACACGGAAGCGATGCGAGAATCGATCCAGGCTCCGCTCAAAGCCATGCCTGCTCCGATAATAGCCGCCCCCAACATCGTGCCCATCAGCTCGTTACCGATGCCGTAATATCTTGCGCCTTCGACTATGTTGTAGCTGGCAATCGAGCTTGCCATCAGTTCGGCGCCGCACAGCAAATCGACCATCATCGCAGCTATGCAGATTGCGCAAAGCCAGACAAATGTCCGTTGTGGAGTCTTCAAAATCAGTCCGCCCACAGCGGTCACGGCAAAGGTCAAAGCGACCAGCATCACAATCGACCCAACCATTCCGCCAGAATAGATCAACGGCATCAACAACATAACCACCGGAAGCGATGCGAAACAGACCACGAGCCAGGACGCTACACGTTTGACGCTCGGAACAGAGGTAGCAAATATCGCGAATAATACCAGCGCCACCATCACGGACTGGGCAATGCTCGTCGCACGCATAATCACCTGTCTCTCGGCTTGTGCACTGGCTTTGGCGTTCATATCCAAGAGTGTTACCGCAACGTCAGAGGCGCCAACGCTCGTAATCGGGCGGCCCACCATACCAGGAGGGGTTTGGATCCCGAAGAACTTCAGAATCGTCGGCGCAACATCGCTGAGGGTCGCAACGCCTGATCTGCGCGTGGATGAAGAGGTCAACACGCCGCCACCGAACCCTGGCCCTCGAATTATTATCGCGCCCATTTTTTCTCCAGCGAGGTCGCTGAACGAGCGTGGATTCGGGGACAACACGATGAACAAATCTTTGTCCGGATCGAGTCTGGTGGATAATTCGCGCACGAAATCGTCCAATCCTTTTGCGGCAATTTTCCTGTGATTCTTCGCAAGCGCGTCCAGACAATACTCCGCATACGAATCCGCTCGAAACATATCTCCATAGTCGATAACCACAAACCGACAACGCTGGGGCAGTTTATCATACTCTCGCAGCAGAACACTTGCGTTGATTCGCACCCCAAAAGGCGCTGTGGGGTCGAGTTCGTTCAATATGTGACCGTCCATTTGGCCAAAGTCGACAATCCCAAAACCGTCCATCGCAGCCGCCGCACATTCCCTGTGCATCTCCCCCGGAATGTCCGAATTTCCCAAGACAGCAGTAGATAAATCGGCATCTCGCAGCGCCGAACCTAAAGCTCCGGGCTGTGCGCGGTATGATGCGGTTTCATTGATTCGAGATATTCGGGCGATTTCGGAGTGAAGAATCTGGCCTGTCGCGGGTTTGTGCCCTGTGCGATATTGATAAAGCGATGCGACATCCTCGCCGTTGATTGTCTCAGTCGCGTTTCCAGCCAGCCGCACTTCCCCTCCCCCTGACGCCATTGCTCCAGCCCCAAGGCTCAGGCAGCCTGCTTCAAACCCGGATTTGGAGGCGGGAAGCGAATCCCGGCTGCTTCGACCGGTGCGCACGTTGAGCAGAGCTGCCGAACCTTCAGTGAAAAGTTTGGCGAACTCGGGCAAGTCGGGATCGCAGAAATCGCGAATACTCGAACTGGCAGCAATCACAACGACTGCGCGAGGCCGGCTCGCCCCCGCTGCCGCGCACCACATCAATAACGTCAGAGTGAGTATCCAAAACAGAGGCTTTTTCATTGCAGAGCTATATTCTCATATCTCAAGTGTGATTGCAAACAACCGGCAGGAAGATAAAATCTCAGTCTCCTCGAACATTTGCAGTGCTCGAACCAACCTCCTCGGCTTTCTTTTTACCATAATAAACATCCAAAATAGCGCGACACACAGGCCCTGCGGCACTGGCCCCGTGTCTGCCGTGCTCGATTATACAGGCCACAGCAATAGTAGGGCTGTCGAGAGGCGCAAAAGCGACGAACCACGCGTGGGCGGGCTTGCCAGGGTTTTCAGCGGATCCGGTCTTGCCGCAGACTGCAATATCAGCAATGTCACACGATCTTCCCGTACCCGAGGTTACCGTCTGTCGCATCGCTTTTCTTACCAGATCGAATTGCTCGTGGCTGGCCTCCACCTGCCTGCGAGCCACCGGAGTCGTTCGTTTTATCAAATTCCCATCGGGGTCGAGTGTCGCATCGACCAACCGAGGCTGCATAATCTTTCCATCGTGGGCTACCCCCGCAGTGGCAACCGCCATCTGCAGAGGGCTGGTCAGAACATAACCTTGCCCGATTCCGCAGCTCGGAGTCTCGCCTATTCCCCACTTCTGTCGATATTTTGCCATTTTCCATTCGCTATCAGGCATAAGCCCGACGCGGCCGTCGTCATTGCGGCTTTCTCTCGGTAAATCGATCCCGGTCGCAAGCCCTATACCGAATTGTCGGGCGACCTTAGCCATTCTATCAATCCCCAGCCGCAAAGCGAGATTGTAGTACCAAACATCGCAAGACTCGGCCATCGCACGGTTAAAATTGACGCCCCCGCCGTGGGTCTTCCAACACTTAAATCTACCCCTGCCGAGATGAAAAACTCCCGGACAACTGACAGTAGTTCTGGGATTGCACTGGTTATAGATAAGCCCCGCCGTCGACATAATAGGCTTGAATGTCGAGCCTGGGGGATAACAATTATACACAGCCCTGTTTTGCTGGGGGCGGCCTTTGTTGAGGTTGATCTTGTCCCAATCAGCCCGGTTCAGCTTTTTGACAAATACGTTGGGATCATAAGATGGCGCGCTGACCATAGCAAGCACCGCTCCCGTGCGCGGATCCAGCGCGACCACTGCGCCGGTCTGACTGCCCATAGCCTTGTATGCGGCCACCTGCAGATCGCGGTCGATGGAGAGTTTTAGCGCATTCCCGGGCATCGACGGCTTCTCACCTAAAATCCTAACCATTCGGCCCGTGACGTCCACCATTATTTCTTTCCCGCCATCCGTTCCACGAAGCTGGGCTTCATATTGCTTCTCCAAGCCGGATTTGCCCACGTAATCCCCAGCGACATAGCTTTCTCCTTCGGCCTGAGCCTTCTCCAGGTCGGTTTGGCTGATCTCGCCGAGATGCCCCATTATATGGGCAACAGCCGGCCCATCCGGGTAACTGCGAAGCTGGTCAAGCTCCACGCTCACCCCAGGCAGACTCATTCTGTTTTCACCGATGCGGGCGACGGTTTCGAGGGAGACATCGACTTTGATACGGACCGGGGAGCCAGGTCGTGCCTGTAAACGCTTCATGCGATCCTTGACAATTGCGTCAATTTCGCCGGGTGTCATTTGGAGGATATGGCAAAGGGTGCGCTGCGCTTCAGGGTCTTTCTCGAGTATATCCGGCATCGCCATTACGACAAATTGAGGTCTGCTGGTGGCCATGATTTTATTGTTTCGGTCAAGGATAGTCCCACGCGGAGCCCGCGTGCGCAGGAGCCTGACGGCGTTCATATCCGCAGCGCGCAGCAGATCGCTGCCCAGCGCTATCTGCAGATACCACAATCTGGCAAGGAGAATCAGGAACACCCCCACCACAATATACGCCGCAATGTTGATTCGCGAGCGCTGCAACTTGCGATCTTCGAACTGCACATGCATTCGGCCGCCCCGCTATTCTCGCATCTGGTCGTGCTTGACGTTGCAGACCTGCGTGGGGACATCTTCGAGCAGAAACTTCTTTTTTATTTTAGGACACGAATTGCCCGCCAACATCCCGGACTGCGAGCAGACTGTCACCGTCACGTATTCCAGATCAGACGCGGCATCATCGTGCGGCGACGTGTTTTCCTGCGATGCAGGTTCCAACGCAGCGCCGCTGTGGACAGTGCAAAGCTCGGTAGGCTGATCGCCTCTGGTAAACGTCTTGGTGCGCCATCGCGGGCAAGCGCTGGTGGCGAGCATGCCCGTTTCCGTGCATACCCGGAGCTTTACGGTGTCGGTCTCATCTCCATCTGCAGAATCTGTAGTGGTGGGCGACGGCTCTGCAGACTCAGGCTGCCCAGTCGTCAATTTTGGCTTGTTTTTTTTGGCGGCTTGTTCCGCTTTGGCTTTAGCCGCATCGAAGACCGGTATTGCCTTTGACATAAACTCACGCCACACAGGGATGCACAACCCGCCTCCAGTTGCGCCTCTCATAGACGAGTTATTGTCGTTTCCGACCCACACCGCACAGACGATTTTCTTGGGCACATACCCGATAAACCACACATCGCGCTCGTTGTTCGTGGTTCCTGTCTTTCCCCTGGCTTCGGTGATCGACGCGGCTCCCGTCCCGGTGCCTCGGGTGACCACACTTCTAAGCATCTGATCCATGTATCTGCTGACGCTTTTAGATATAACCTGCTGCATATCCGGGCTGAACTCTGCCTGAGTTTCGCTGCGGCTGTTGGTTATCCGAAGGATCGACATAGGTTCGGGGTGCAAACCGTCGTTGGCGAATGTGCAATAGGCTGAGGCCATTTCTATAGGGTGCACGCCGGGGATTCCGCCTATTGCGATAGGCAGATATGGCTCCAAAGGGGAGCGTATTCCCATAAGCCGCGCGTATTTAATGACATTTTTGACGCCGATTTTCTTTGCAGTATAAATCGCGGGCAGGTTAATCGACCTGGCCACCGCCGCTTCCATAGTGACGCTCCCGCCATATCTGCCGTCATAGTTACGAGGCGTCCAGGTGCGCCCTCCCCCGCCGGGATATGATACTCGGGTATTGGGCAAATGTGTAGATGGCTTCCACCCCTCAGCCAGTGCCGCAGAATAGACAAATACTTTGAACGATGAGCCGGGCTGGCGTCCTGCCTGGGTGCAGCGATTGTAGTGCGATTCAGGATCAACGCTGCCTACCATTGCCAAGATTCCGCCGGTGTTGGGATCGAGAGCTATCAGGCAGCCTTCGGAAGCTCGGTAGGTCTTGGATTTCGCTTTTATCTGCGCCCTGAGAGCTTTTTCCGCAGCCTGCTGCATCTCCCAGTTAAGGGTGGTGTACACCCTCAACCCCCCGCCGTACAATACATCCTCGCCGTACTGTTCCTTGATATGCTTGTTTACATAATCCACAAAATGCGGCGCTTTATAGGCTGTGCGCCCGCTCCTACGCGGCACAATTCGAGCCTTTTCGGACATGGCTTCTTCTTTTTGTTTGTCGGTTATATAGCCCAGGTCCGCCATTGTCGCAAGTACAGTGTTGCGTCTGCCTACAGCTCCATCCACATTTTCGTGAGGGGAATAACCTGAAGGTTTTTGCGGCAATCCGGCGATCAACGCGCACTCGGCAAGGTCAAGGTTGTGCACGTCCTTGCCGAAATATATCTTCGCAGCGGCCTGCACACCGAAAGCTCCGCTGCCATAGAATATCTGGTTGAGATACAACTCTAGAATATGATCTTTGCTGAAGTTGCGCTCGATGAGGATGGCCAAAAAGATCTCTTGAATCTTGCGCTGTATGGTCTTACGCTGCGTGAGGTAGACGTTTCGGGCGAGCTGCTGGGTTATGGTGCTGCCACCCTGCGCCATTCTCTGACCTCGCAGGTTGGCAAAAACCGCGCGCGCCACCCCTCGCATATCGACACCGGAATGCTCATAGAAGCGCTTGTCTTCGATAGCCACAGTGGCCTCGCGAAGCTCTTTGGGAATATCCTTAAGCGCGACATTAGTGCGATTTTCTCGAAACACTCTGCCCAGCAATACGCCGTCGCTGGAGTAAACAAGAGTAGCCTCGGGAGCTTCAAAAGCATTGATATCCGGCAGCGTCTTGGACAGCCCCGCAAACCACCCCAGCACAGTTCCGGCCAGTATTCCCATACTCAACAGAACACAGACCTGAAGAATCGTAACAAACGACCTCATAGCGCTGCGTCGGGTTCTACTATTCCTCCGTCTCGATGCTGGGTTTGTTCTCATACTATATTATACCGATTTTGATTATAGATGTGGCCAATAATGCTGTCAAATCAGCCATGCAGTTGCGCCTGTAATAGCAGACGTTACTCAACAACAACACTGGCCATTGCGCGATAAATGCGGCATACTCTGCTTTGTACATAATGAAGGGCCGCATGGAGGCCATTGCGTTAGGCTCTAGCGATCTCGAATTTGGCGGTGCGAAAAGAGTGAAAACCCCAATGGTTAATAGACTGAGAATGCAAAAAAGCTGAAAAACTACCCCAAATAGTAATGAACTCCTGATCCCGGTGTCGAAGTGGTTGTTATCAGACAAATGACCTGCGCAGCAAAAAATGTACACGTTGTTCATCATGCAACGTGTACATTAAATCTGCGCATTACAAAACACCGCACCCACCGGATGCTGCTGTTGTCATCTGCCGCATTACTGGTCAGTTCTGTTTAGGGTCTGGAACTACGTAGCGTGTTCCTTGAATATGGTCTTGGACTTCGGTTCCAGGCGCGAACTCGAAGGCCATAAACTTTGCATCAGGGGTCTCACTAAAGCTCTTCAGCTTCGTAGTAACCGTCTTCGCCAGACCTTCGCCGCCGGGGATTAACATCTCATAGACCAGTTTGCCAGCCACCCAGCGCTTGCCATATTTTTTGTATCCGCTGTAATTGGAGTGTGATCCAACGGGCTTCCCCGTGTAGCCTCTGAGTGTCTCAGCAAGGCTAAAATCCTTGGATGCATCCAGTGTCATTGACTCCCAGTACCCATCGGAGCCTGGCATGGAAGCGAACACAAGCATCCCATCCTTGTTTTTGCCGGCATAATAGTAACCGCACATATCTGAATCGATGCCCTGATAGGCAATATGACGCTGAGCGGCTTGCAATGGCATGAGGACTGTTGGTAGTAGCAGGAAGTCCTTTGTAACCGGCTCGACCACACCGTACTTTTCCTCCTCGAACTCCTGATAATAAAGGTATTTAGTATCATCCCAGGCAGCTACTTCATAGGCTATCACCTTGCCGTCCTTGTCGTAGGAGGTGACATCCACGCGCTGCTTTTTGCCTTGGATGGCGACGCGGACATCTTGATTACCAGGGTTTGCCAGAAATATATTGCCGCGATCTTCTTGATCTTTCAGCTCTTGTTGAGATTGCGTCAACATCCAGTTGGTGAACGCAGGTGTGCGTACGCTCATATAGCTGAGCGACGCTGCCCATGATGGGAGTGTCTGCAGTTC
>JAAYKG010000180.1 GCA_012522555.1 Armatimonadota bacterium | reverse complement strand
GTAGCAAACCTTCCCACCCTCTTTTCTCCTCCCCGACCACCCAAGGTCGGGGAGCTTTTTTTTGTACGAGTGATGGCTATTTTCCATTTATTTGCTCTATTCGTATTTATTTTGCAAAAAAGTGGAACAAACACCGAGCATGTGTCGTATAATGAAGTAGCAAACCTTCCCACCCTCTTTTCTCCTCCCCGGCCCGCAAAGGGCTGGGGAGCTTTTTTTGTACGGAATGGATAGATTAGCCGTGTTTCAGTCACCGCTGGGGTCGAAGCGGCGGAAAATAGCCCCCGACACGCTGGCGCTTGCAATCCCGAGGATAAAATTAACCGCGCATATCGGGATTACGATCTTGTATAAGGGCAAATCCACGAGCACACCGAGAGCCACTCCAAGCACCACGCTGGGAATAAGCGCGACCATTATCAGGCTCAAACCGATGAGCTGGGAGAAAAAGTTTTGCGCCTGGTCTCGCATATTGGGATACAGCAAAGCGGGAATGATCGAAGCCGATACGCAGTTGAATCCCAAGAACACCGACACCAGAGCGCAAGCCGGGAGCAGAGCCGTTCGGGTCGCGGGGATAAATATCCACATAGTGGCGGTGAAAAACAAGATCCCTGCCGCCAGGTATACGGTTCCTGTCAGAATCTGCGCCAGCACAACTTTCCACGCTGAGATCGGCATCGCCTTCAAGAGGTTGACGTGTTTCAATTCGGCTCGCACCTGGGGTTGTACGGTAATCGACAAAAGAAAGGCCATATAAACGAGGAGATAAGGCAGATTCTGCAGCAATTGCACATACGGAACCGATCTTTGGACCGCAAGCACAAGGGCCACCGGCAAGATGACCACAAGTATGAGCTGCCCCCACGACATCCGGTAGCGAACCAGCAAATTTTTCCACAAGAGTGCAGTTGTTCCACGTCCGAACGGCGGTAAATACAGCATTCTAGCGCTCTTCGTGCCTTTTGCCTGAAGCGCTTGCACACGAATGGCCGTTGCGTCGCCGGATCGCATCGCCATCCTCATCTGCGCCGATTTGACGCTGATTCCCAAAGAAGGCTCGTAAATATTCTCCTTACGAGACAGCAAAATGAAGAAGCTGCCGACGGCAAGCGCGACCAGCAATGCGAGCTTATCGAACTCTACATTGGCTTTGCCGACCGATTTTACCGGTGTCAAGATAACAGCGGTACACCAGTCCGTAGGAGCGAACACCGTCCTGACGAGCGGAGACCGCGCGGCGTCGCGCAGGCTGAAATCCGCGCTTCCCGTATCGACGAAATGCCACAATCCCACAACAAAGGCAGAAAGCAGCGCGACAATCAAGATAGTTTTGATAAGTAACCCGGCCTGCTTAAAGCGCTCAAACCCAAAGGTGAATATAATGTTGATCGTATGAGTTATATTCAGAACAAAAAGCAGATAGGCCGCAAGCCCGGCGATGCTGACCAGGCCATAAGGATAGAAGCTGCCGCCCAGAGCAACCATCAACGGCGCGCCGCTGAGTGTGAGGAAAAACCCGATCCAGAGGATATATTTCAGATAATCCCGCAGCAATTTGAGCAATAACACACTGCGCCGCGGAATCGGAGTGGGAAATAGAAAATCAATGTGCGCAAGGGAGAAGATTAGTGAGCCGGTCGAAAAAGCCTGGAACAACAGCACAATCGTCCCCGTACACAGCAGCAGAAATATCGCGGATGTTATCATCTCCTGAAGATGCAGGCCGGCCCCCGGCAGCTTGAAGCCGAGTTGACTGGGTCTCGGAGCGCCGGCCATCAGAAACATTGTCTGCGAAAACCACGCGAAAATGAACACCGCAACAAACAGCGCGACTATCAGCCTCTTTGGACTTCGCAGGATGTTTTTGAGGGAATTCACCAACAGGCGATACTCAAGATAGAGTAGTGGTTTCAATCGTCTCGTTCTCCTCGACCAGCGTCAAAAAGACATCTTCCAGCGACGCGTTTCGGCCCATTTGCGCACGCTGATGAAGCTCATCTATGGTTCCCTCAGCGGTTATCTTCCCTTTTTGAATAATGATGATGCGATCGCAAAGATGCTCTGCCGTATCGAGCATGTGGGTGCTGATCAGAACCGATCCTTTTCGATCCTTGACATCTAGGATCATGTTTTTAAGTTCCCTGACGCCCTTAGGGTCGATACCTATCAGCGGCTCGTCAAGCAATATAACTCGCGCATCGTGCACAAACGCACAGGCTATGGCAAGTTTTTGTTTCATACCCTTGGAGAGACTGAGAACAAAATCGCTGCGTTTGTCGTCGAGGTCGAAGCGTCTCAACAGCTCATCGGCTCGTTTATCAAAGTCACTCATAGTCTGATAGGCCATAGCTATAAACCGCAGGTGCTCATAGACGGTCAGCATCTCATAGGGAGTGGGCACCTCCGGCACAAACGCCAGAAGTTTCTTAACGGCCTCCTCGTTTGTCGCCAAATCCAGGCCATCAACTTCCACTCTGCCGTCTGTCATTTGGACTATACCTATGATACAGCGCAGAATGGTCGTCTTGCCGGCTCCGTTCGGCCCGACCAGCCCCACGATCTCTCCGTCGTTGACGGTAAAAGAAATCTCATCGACCGCGAGGGTCTTTCTATAATATTTGAGGAGCTTTTCTACTTTTAACAAGCCGGCCTCCGTTGGGGTTCAGCGGGTGACGCTTATATTATAGCGTTATTTGGAGGTTATCGAGCCTTTTATAATGAAAGGCCCCAAATTTCAAACGATGCAGCAGCGATATCTAGCCCTGCTATCAAAAGGCTAAAACGTGCTGGGGGAAGATTGGAGGCGACGACCAGAATCGAACTGGTGATAGCGATTTTGCAGACCGCTGCCTTAGCCACTTGGCTACGTCGCCTCATTGGAGCGGGAGACGGGATTCGAACCCGCGACATTCAGCTTGGGAAGCTGACGCTCTACCACTGAACTACTCCCGCGATTATCCGGGCCATACTACAGCCCTCCGTCTCGTCGAGAGTACGTATTATAACACCCTGCCCGGTTCTTTTCAATACCAATTTTTGAGCAGATTTTTGATTGACACCAGCAGGAGTGTCGAGTATACTTGGTCTGGTCGCCACTGCGGTGGCCGAACCCCAATTCGACCGGGCCGGAGACTATGAGAGACGACCGTAACAGGCAGCAAGGAAGGCCGGGAGATGTCGTGGGGGAGATCCTCCACGATGTCGGAGATGAACTTGCAGCAGTTGTATCCGTCCCCGGGGAAATCACCTACCACACTTTCAACAAGTTCTTTGAGTTTATCGGAGAATTTTCCACACTATTAGCCCGCACGATACAATTCATCGCAAGAGGGGCAATAGACATCAGAGACACGTTGAACCAGATGGCGTATATCGGCGTCGCCTCACTGCCTATTGTTCTGATCACAGTTGCTTTTTCCGGCGCTGTTTTGTCTCTTTACATGTCCCAGTTGGTTGTGAGATGGGGGATCGGCAGCTACACCGGCGGGGTTGTGGGGATATCTATCGTTCGTGAGATAGGGCCGGTTTTGACGGCGGTAGTAGTGGCCGCTAGGTCGGGCAGCGCGATAGCCGCAGAACTTGGCAGCATGAAAGTCACCGAGCAAATCGACGCGCTGCGGGCGCTTGCAGTCAGCCCGATTCGCTATCTTGTTGTGCCACGATTGCTCGCAGGCATAGTGATGCTTCCCGCGCTGGCCGCAATTGCAGATCTGGTTGGGACTACCGGAGGATATATTGTGGCGGTGGTTAACGGTGTCGCGGGGGGAGGGTTCACGAACACCATCAAGACGCAGGTTTTGCCCTATGATGTGATTATGGGGATGCTCAAGACAGTATTTTTCGCAGTTGTGATTGTGATTGTCGGCGCGCAACAGGGCCTGCGAACCACAGGCGGCGCAACCGGAGTCGGCAAATCGACTACTAACTCCGTAGTCATTTCGATCGTCATCATTTATATATTGAACTTCTTTTTGGCTTATGTCATGTTCGGCGGCAGGACGGCATTTTTGTGATAGACGTGCGCCAGTTATCATATAGAATAAGCGGCCGATCCATCCTGCGCAGGCTGGATTTGAATGTCGAGCGGGGGGAGGTTGTTGCTGTGATGGGGATGTCCGGCGCAGGCAAAAGCACCCTGCTGAAATGTATAGCCGGACTGCAACAGCCAACGGGCGGCCAGCTTTTCGTGGATAAGATCGATATCGCCAGGATGTCCGAAAACGAATTGAACAGGATTCGGCGCAGGATCGGTATGGTCTTTCAGTATGCTGCGCTGTTTGACTCGCTGAATGTATATGAAAACGTCTGTTTTGGGGTCAGGAGACATCAAAGCCTCACTGAGAGGGAGGTTGGCGAGGTGGTTCAGGCGAAGCTTTCTATGGTCGGGTTGCCGCGCACCGAGGAATTGATGCCTGCGGAGCTTTCGGGGGGCATGCAAAAGCGAGTGGGCCTGGCCCGGGCGTTGGCGATGGAGCCTGATATTCTGCTTTATGATGAGCCGACGGCAGGATTGGATCCGATTACATCGGCCACCATTGCCGATTTGATAGTGAAAACAAGGGACGAGACGGGCGCGACTTCGGTTGTGGTCTCACACGACATACCGACGATCAAGCGGATTTCGAGCCGGATCGCGCTGCTGCATCGAGGCAAAATCGCGGCGGTCGGATCAGTCGAGGAGATGGAAAACTCCGACAATCCCGCAGTGAGACAGTTTATGACTGGATCGACCGAGGGGCCTATACAAATAACGCGATAACTCGCGTATGACGAACGAGGGGAAATGACGTGCTGCTGAGAAATGAGGCAAAAGTCGGGCTATTGGTCTTTATGGCGATAGTGGCGCTGGCAGCGATGTATTGGTTCCTGCGAGGGATCAATATTGGCGCTTCTACGGTGCACGTATATTCTATCTTCAGAGATGCTCGCAAGCTGGACCGAGGAGCGGATATTCGGATGGCGGGGGTGAAGGTCGGGGCGGTGTCGTCGATAACGCTGACTCCTCAAAGCTATGCGCGGGTGGAAATGGCGATAGGCAACAGCACCTGTATTCCATCCGACTCGGTTGCTCGGATTACCACGGGTGGGCTTATCGGGGATAGTTATATTGACATATTGCCGGGAGTCAAAAAGAGCTGCCTGAAGAGCGATCAGAAAATGCAAAGCGCCGAGCCGATGAACTACGAGAGGTTGATATCGGACGTGGGGGAACTCATTGAGCAGCTAAAGTCCTCCGTGGCAGGGATCAACGCGGTGCTGGGCGATAAAAAAACGATAGAAAGCATAAAACAGACGGTGGTGCAAATGCAGGCCGCAGCGGATTCGACTACGAAGCTGCTTGATTCGGCGAGGGTTATGGTGGCGCAGGCATCCCCGGACATAAACCGCGCAGTGAACAATATGGCCGAAGCGACGGAAAACGCGGTTAAAATGTCTGAAGATCTGCAGAAAATGGTGTCCAATGACGCTGTGCCTGCCACACAGGAAATATTGAAAGAAGCTAAAGAAGCGATGGTGAACTTGAATGCTTCTATGGAGGAAGCGCGAGGCATAATCGCTGGCATCGGCGGCAGCGTGGAGAAGATAGACGGCAGCATAGCCAAGGTGGACATGGTGCTTGCCAATATCGATAACGCCTCAAAACAGACGAATGAGTTGATGTCGAACCTGGCGTCGGCGAGCGGGGATATAAAAGAAATCACCTCGGATAAAGAGATCAGACAAAACATCAAAGATACTATGCGCAATGCGGCGGAGGCGACGGCGCAGGCTAACGAATTGATGAGTGGATTGAACAGCAGATTTGGCGGCCTGGCAAAACCATCAAGGCCCCAAAAAACCGAGATACCGAATCAGGGTTTAGCCACGGATGCGCTGTGGAACACGAGTCGGGGCGACTACCGTTTTGATATGAACTACACTTTTAATGGGCCTGGCGGCGCGTTCTATCGGTTGGGCGCGTTCAATGCCGGAGAGTCTACGCGAGCGAACCTGCAGACGGGGCGTATGATGGGGCCGTCGACTGCGCTGCGCTATGGTTTATACGCATCCAGGGTCGGGTTTGGGGTTGACCAAAGCATCGGGCGGCGCTTGCTGCTTTCGGCTGACGGTTTTCGACCGAATGACCCCGAATACGATCTGCGGGCTATGCTGCGGCTCAATGACGGGCTGGGGATCTACGGCGGATACAGCAACGTTTTTCACTCGAGCGGTGATGTATTCGTCGGACTGCAGTATAAAAAATAGCCGGCGGAGACAGTGCGCCGGAAGCATATTGAGAGGAGTATTTCAATGAAGGTCATCCTCCTAAAGGATGTCAAGGAACTCGGCAAAACGGGACAGATAGTCAATGCGGCCGAAGGTTACGCACGCAATTTCCTGTTTCCTCGCAAACTGGCAAAGCCTGCCGATGCGGGAGCGCTCAAGGAGATCGAAACAAAAAAACGAGTCCTCGAAGTAAAGATGGAGCACCAACTGGCTGAAGCGACAGAAATCGGCGAGTTGATAAACGGGATTACTATACATATAGTCGGCAAAACCGGCTCGGGGACCAAGTTGTATGGGTCGGTTACGAACCAGGATATAGCCGATGCGCTGCTGAAACAATCCCGAGTCAAAGTCGACAAGCGCAGTATTCATATCGCGGAGCCGATTAAAACGACCGGGCGGCACGAGGCCACGATAAAGCTCCATCAAGAAGTGTCCGCGACAATCACTGTCGAGGTTACGGCGGAACAGTAAGATGGCAACACAGCTTTCCTCAACTGACCGGCTGCCGCCTCAGAATCTGGAGGCGGAGCAGTCTACGCTTGGCTCGATGATGCTGGATCGGAGCGCGCTTGAGAAGGGAATGGAGATTCTTGGCGCGGAGGATTTCTATCGTCCGACGCATCAGGAGATATTCGATTCTTTGATTTCGCTGGCCGAACGCGATGAGCCGGTGGATTTGATTACTTTGCAGGAAGAGCTTCGTCGGCGAGGTAAGCTGGAAAACTGTGGAGGGGTCGAGTATTTGATGGCGCTGGTCAGTTCTGTTCCGACCGCCGCACATATTGAACATTATTCCAAAATAGTCGAACAAAAGGCTATCTTGCGCAGGCTGATCGCTGCGGGCACGGAGATTATCGGGCTGGCTCACGGCGAAGATGAGGATATCGATAACATTACAGGCAGAGCGGAGCAGCTTGTTTTTGGAGTCGGGCAGCGCAGATTAGGCGAATATTTCAAGCCGATCACACCTTTGCTTAACGATGCCTGGGATTCGATCACGCAGCGATATCACGATAAGGGCGTAACCTCCGGGGTGCCGACTGGTTTTGCCAAGCTCGATAATATGACGAGTGGGCTGCAGCCGTCGGATTTTGTGATTATAGCGGCGCGTCCTTCGATGGGAAAGACCGCTCTTGCCCTCAACCTTGCGCTGAACGCGGCCACGAGCGCCCAGCAGACTGTTGCGATCTTCAGCATTGAAATGTCCGCTGAGCAACTTGTGCTGCGTATGCTTTGCATGATGGCTCGCACCAACGCCCATAGGCTGCGGACCGGCTACTTCGGCAATGATGAATGGGCGCTGCTGTCCGAAGCGACCGGCAAGCTCAACAACGCCCAAATATTCATCGACGACTCCACGGATATCACACATCTGGGCATGCGGGCGAAGTGCAGGAGGCTCAAGGCCGAACACGGGTTGTCGATGGTGGTAGTCGATTACCTGCAGCTTATGCGTTCACATAAGAACACTGAGAATCGCAACCAGGAAATATCCGAAATCGCCAGGGGGCTGAAGAGCCTTGCAAGAGAATTGAAGGTGCCGGTTATCGCGCTTTCGCAGTTGAGCCGTGCGGTGGAAAAACGTGAGGACAAACGGCCGATGCTATCAGACTTGCGCGAGTCCGGGTCGATTGAAGCCGAGGCCGACCTGGTGATGATGCTGTATCGACCGGAGTATTATCAGATCAAAGAAGTTGAGGACACCGAGAGTGTGCGCGGCAGAGAGGGCGAGGGAGGCTCCGCTCAAAGACACGTGGAGCCGACAGAGATATTGATAGCAAAACATCGAAACGGGCCGACGGGCACGGTTAAAGTTGGATTTGTCAAAGAGTTTGCATCGTTTGAGAATCTTTATGAGGGCGACGAATCTTAACAGTTGAGGATGGGATAATTTGAAGGTCCTTGTTGTAGGCAGCGGCGGTCGAGAACACGCGTTGGCGTGGAAAATCGCCCAAAGCGATAAAGTCAAAAAGATATACTGCGCCCCGGGCAACGCGGGGATCGGCGAGATTGCCGAGCGAGTGAACGTCAATGTGTTGGATGTAAATTCTCTGGCGCTATTTGCAGAAAATCGGGGCATTGATTTGACTGTGATAGGCCCGGAAGCATCTTTGGGCGCGGGGGTTGTGGACGAGTTCGAGAAACGTGGGCTGACTATCTTTGGCCCAAACAAAGAAGCCGTGCAGATTGAAGTGAGCAAGGTTTTTTCCAAGAGCCTTATGATCGATTATGGCATTCCGACGGGGGGCTTCGAGGTCTTCAGCGACCCTGATAAGGCAGATGCGTATATTGAATCCATAGCAGGCAAAATAGGTAACCCGATTCCCGTGAAGGCCGATGGCGAGGCGGCGGGTAAGGGCGCTATTATCGCTAAGAATAGAGATGAAGCGCTGCAGGCGGTGGATCTGATAATGCGCAAGCGTGCGTTCGGTTCGGCCGGTGAGCGTGTTGTGATCGAGGAGTATCTCGATGGGCCGGAAGCAACGTTTATGTTTTTCGTGGATGGAGAGACTTGCGTGCCAATGTATCCGGCACAGGACTATAAGCGGGCATATGATGGCGATTTGGGTTTGAACACGGGGGGAATGGGCTGCTATTCTCCTGTGCCGGCGCTTGGGCCGGAGCTGCAGGATGTGGTGACGGAGACAATCACGAAGCCGACAATAAAAGCACTCAAGGCCAGGGGAATCTGCTTCAGGGGTGTGCTGTATTGCGGATTGGCGCTTACGAGCGATGGGCCTAAGGTGATCGAGTTCAACGCGAGGTTTGGAGACCCGGAAACTCAGGTGGTGCTGCCGCTGCTTGAGTCGGATTTTTTTGAAATTTGTTTTGCTGCGGCGACCGGAAATCTCGACAGCCAGGCTGTAAGTTGGTACAATAAGAAGGCGCTGTGTGTGGTGATGGCTTCGGACGGATACCCCGGCGATTATGACAAAGGCAAGCCGATCGAAGGTATCGAAGAGGCTGAAAAAACAGGGGCGTTAGTATTCCACGCGGGCACCGAAACCAATGACGGCAGAGTCGTCACTTCCGGTGGCCGCGTTTTGGGTGTTACTGCTGTTGCCGACAGCTTCAAAGAATGCATAGACCTGACCTATTCAGGCGTCGGCAAGATTTACTTCGATGGCGCACACTACCGCCGAGACATTGGCGCCAGGCTGATATGAATAAACGGATGGGATAATGACCGGTAAGATTGCAATTATAATGGGCAGCAGGTCCGATGCGGAAATAATGAGCGGAGCCTCGGATATTGCTTCGACATTTGGCGTTGAGAGCGAGACTTTTGTGATGTCCGCGCACAGAAGCCCTCAAAGGGTGTTTGAATTCGCCTCTTCGGCTGAGAATAACGGCTTTGAGGTCATCATCGCAGGAGCGGGGATGGCCGCTCATCTGCCAGGGGTGATAGCCGGGCTTACATGTCTGCCTGTGATTGGGGTGCCGATTATGTCGGCGGCGCTTTCCGGGATGGATTCGCTGCTATCTATGGTGCAAATGCCGACAGGGGTACCGGTGGCGACTGTGGCTATCAATGGAGCAAAAAATGCCGGGATATTGGCGGCACAGATATTGAGCGTGAAATATCCCGAACTGCGAGAAGCTGTAAGAAAACATAAAGAAACTATGCGTGGTTAGAGGAGTGCAATGATAGATCGCTATTCGCTGCCGGCTATGAAGGCTATTTGGAGCGAAAAGAACAAATTTCGGAGCTGGCTGGATGTCGAGATCGCGGTTTGCGAGGCTCAGGAGAGATTCGGACATATTCCTGCGGGGGTGACTGAGAAGATCCGGGCTGGGGCAACATTCTCGGTGGAGAGAATCGAGGAAATCGAGCGAGAGACTCATCATGACCTCATCGCGTTCGTTAAATGTGTGACTGAAAACCTCGGGGATGAAGGGAAATACCTCCACTACGGCGTCACCAGCTACGATATAGAGGACACCGCGACCGCGCTTCGTATGAGACAAGCCTGCGACATTATAATCGAGGATATCGAAAATCTTCTCGAGACGGTCGGCAAACTGGCCAAGGCTCATAAGATGACGCCGATGATCGGCCGAACGCATGGGGTACAGGCTGAGCCTATCACCTTTGGATTCAAAATGGCTGTCCACTACTCGCAGCTTCAACGAGACCTGATGCGTATCAAAGATGCACGTGAGCAGATCAGCGTTGGCAAGATTTCAGGCGCCGTCGGGATATTTGGCAATATCGGGCCGGATCAGGAAGAGATGGTCTGCAATGCGCTGGGCTTGACCGCGGCCCCCGTCTCCACTCAGATTATTCAGCGCGACCGGCACGCGGCTGTGATTGCGCGATTAGCGATATTGGCTTCGACTTGCGACAATATCGCGACTGAGATGCGCAACCTGCAGCGCACAGAAATACTTGAGGTGCAGGAGATGTTTTTGCCGGGCCAACGCGGGTCATCGGCGATGCCGCATAAGCGAAACCCGTGGCGGTTCGAGTCGATTTGCGGACTAGCCAGAGTGGTGCGCGCTAATGTGATTCCGGCGCTTGAAAATGTGGTGAGTTGGCATGAGCGCGACCTGACCAACTCCGCTGCCGAGCGTATTATCATCCCCGACACGTTTTTCGCGGTTGATTTTATGCTGCAATCGCTGACAAAATTGCTGGATCGACTGGAGATTAACCAGGAAAATATGAAGCGTAATCTGGAGATGATGGGCCAGCTCGTGTTCAGTGAGCATGTGCTGCTGGCTCTTATTCAGAAGGGGATGACCCGCGAGGAAGGCTACAAAGTATGCCAGCGCAACGCGGCTAAGTGCTGGGATGATGATGTATCATTTCGCGAGGCGCTGGAGCGGGATCCGGATGTGCAGAGGCTGCTTAACAGCCATGAACTCGACGATTGTTTCGACTTACAGCACCACTTGAAGAACGTCGATCGGGTGTTCGAAAGATTGGGCCTTTCGTGATCGGCGAACTCGAAAATACAAGCGACAGGAGTCGATCGTGATATAATAGACGTGTGTTCAATCTCACCTTAGCGACTGTCGTGGGCGGCTGCGCGGGTGATAATAGATGTTGCCGATTCCGACAACTGAAATCCAATAATCGAGGACTATTTATGGCGAAAGTGAATGTGTATGTGACTCTCAAGCCTGAGCTTTTGGATGCTCAAGGTAAAGTAGTGAAAGCGGCTCTGGAAAACCTCGGATATAACGGGGTTCAGGATGCCCGAGTGGGCAAGTTCATCGAAATTGTGATCGCGGACAGCGGCAACATCGAAAAAGACGTGGACGAGATGTGCCGTAAATTGCTCGTGAACCCGAATACCGAGGACTACCGATTTGAGATTGAGAAGGGATAGGTGTTGGATTGCAGGCATAGGCTGCCGTTGCTCGGCGCCTGATGCCGAAATCCAGAGGATTGGCTTATGAAATTCGGAGTAGTTCGATTCCCCGGTTCGAGCGGTGATAAGGACGCATATTTTGCTGTGCGGGATGTGACCGGGCAGTCGGTCGAATATATCTGGCACGAATCGACCGACCTCAGCGGGTTCGATTGCATAATACTACCGGGCGGGGCATCGTATGGAGATTATTTGCGCGCTGGAGGGGTGGCCAAAAACAGCCCCATAATCGATGCAATTCGCAAGTTCGCGGACGGCGGCGGGCGAGTTATCGGCATTGGCAACGGCTTCCAAATCCTGTGTGAAGCGGGACTGCTGCCGGGAGATTTGCTGATGAATAACACGGCTCGATTCCGCTGCCTGCCGGTAAAGGTGCGTGTCGACAACAACACCAGCGATTTTTCCGGCAAATGCTGCAAGGGACAGGTGCTTTCATTGCCGATTGCACACCTCACCGGCAGATACTATTGCGATTCCGACACCCTGAACGTGCTTGAAAAGGATGGCAGGGTGCTGCTGCGCTATTGCGACGAATCAGGTAACGCGACTGAGCAGGCTAACCCAAATGGGTCTGTGGGGAATATCGCGGGGGTGGTCAATGAACGCGGCAACATAGCGGGAATGATGCCCCACCCTGAGCGAGCCGTTGAGGATATTTTGGGCAGCACAGATGGAGTCTGCATTCTGCAGTCGATGGTAGAAGCGCGACTTTGAGCCAGTTGATCTGAAACTCCGGCCTGGATAGCCGGGGTTCAAGCTAGATAAGACAATGAGGACAGCATGTCGATAACCGATACAAAGCCCATAGAGCCTAAAGAATATAAGGAAATGGGGCTAAACGAAGCTGAATATAATGAAATAGTGAGAGTGCTGGGGCGGCATCCGACTTACACCGAGGTCGGTATGTATTCCGTTATGTGGAGTGAGCACTGCGGCTACAAATATTCGCGCCCGATTTTGAGATTGTTCAAGAAATATCGCGAGGCAATCGACGGAGCGGGTCTTGAGAACGCCGGGATAATTGATATTGGTGACGGTCTTGGGGTGGCGATGAAAATCGAGAGCCACAATCACCCGTCGGCGGTGGAACCATTCCAGAGCGCGGCCACCGGGATTGGCGGAATGCTGCGCGATATCTTCACGATGGGGGCAAGGCCGATCGCTGCACTCAACAGCCTTCGCTTCGGGCCGCTCGATGAGCCTCGAAACCGATATCTGTTTGAACAGGTCATCGCCGGGCTGGGATACTACGGCAACGCGGTCGGGGTTCCAACGGTTGGCGGTGAAGTTTATTTTGAAGAATGCTACTCCGGCAACTGCCTCGTAAATGCGATGGCGTTAGGGCTGATTCGCCACGACGAAGTCGCATATGCGAGAGCTGATGGAGTCGGCAACTCTGTGCTGATAGTGGGTTCATACACGGGACGGGACGGAATCCACGGCGCGACGTTTGCTTCCGTTGAACTCAATGAAGAATCGGAGAGCAAAAAGTCCAACGTTCAGATGGGAGATCCGTTCGTCGAAAACGTCTTGATAGAGGCGACCCTCGAGGCGATAGCATCGGGATTTGTGGTCGGAATACAAGATATGGGCGCGGCAGGGATAACCTGCTCGACTTGTGAGACCTCGGCAAAAGCCGGCACGGGGATGCGTATCGACGTCAAGAATGTGCCCACCCGCGAGGAATGCATGACCCCTTATGAGATTATGCTTTCGGAGAGTCAGGAGAGGATGCTGGCAATCGTTCAAAAGGACAAAGTGGACGAGGTTACGGCGATCTTCAAGAAGTGGGGGGTGCCGGCGAATGTGATCGGTGAGGTCACTGACGATGGGCTGGTGCACGTATACGAGGGCGATGATCTTGTCGCGCAGGTTCCAGCAAAGTCGCTGGCTGATGATGCGCCGACCTATCAACTGGAGGCAAAGGAGCCTGCGTATCTTGCGGCTCTGCAGAACTATGATCTTTCTCAAGTTTCAGAGCCTGCCGATTATAACGAGGCTCTGTTGGCGATATTGGCTTCGCCGTCTATCGCGAGCAAGCAATGGGCTTATGAGCAGTTTGATCAGACACTGTTGACGAATACCGTGGTTGCGCCTGGCTCGAATGCTGCCGTGCTGCGGATACGCGGTACAAACAAGGGCATTGGAGTGGTAGTGGACTGCAACGGGCGATATTGCTATCTTGACCCGTTTGTCGGCGCTCAGATAGCCGTGGCGGAAGCTGCTCGCAATCTGGCGTGTTCCGGGGCGAAAGCGGTGGGGGCTACGGACTGCCTCAACTTCGGCAATCCGGAAAGACCTGATGGATTTTGGCAGTTCAAGCGAGCAGTGGAAGGGCTGGCCGAAGCTTGCGAGTTTTTTGATGCGCCGATTGTCAGCGGCAATGTCAGCTTGTATAATGAGACTCCGGAGATGGCGGTCTACCCCACCCCGGCTATCGGAATGCTTGGGTTGCTGGATGATGTGGAGAAACACTGCACGTCTGAGTTCAAAGCAGAGGGCGATGTTGTGGTGCTGATCTCCGGTGTGCGATTTGATGAGGGCGAAAAGCTGCCGGTGTGTGAGCGTGAGTCGCTGGGCGGCAGTGAGTATTTGAAGGTTATTCATGGTATAGTAGCAGGACGGCCGCCTGTTCTCGATATGGAGCAGGAAAAGCGCGTTCACGGTGCGCTGCTGAAGGGAATCGGCGATGGAGTGATTAAATCGGCGCATGATTGTGCCGATGGCGGGCTTGCGGTGACGCTGGCAGAGAGCTGTATAGCGGGCGGAATTGGCGCGGATGTCAAGTTATCCGCAAATTGTGGCCCGTCTGCAGCGCTATTTGCTGAGACCCAATCTCGAGTGGTCGTAAGCGTGGAGGCGGAGAAACTCGGCCTGCTGCGGGAGATTGTGGATGCTTATCGAGTCGAGAGCACCATTCTAGGAACAGTTGGCGGCGATGCGATGACGATAGCCGTCAATGATGTCGAGATAATAAATGTCGGCGTGAGTGAACTGGACTCATGCTGGCGCAATGCAATACCAGGCAAAATGGCAGAAACGGGAGTCGAATGTTAGACGTTGACCGGCCGGAAATGGCCGAAGAGTGCGGCGTGTTCGGTATTTATGGAGCGGGCGAAGATGTTTCAAGGATCGCCTTCTTCGGGTTATTCTCTCTTCAGCATCGAGGACAAGAAAGTGCGGGTATTGCCGCAAGTGACGGCACAAGGGTGCGAATGCATCGCGACGCAGGGCTGGTCACACAGATATTTCACGAGGAGGCCTTAGCCGCGCTTAAAGGACACGCGGCTATCGGCCACACCCGCTATTCAACCACCGGCTCGAGTATTTTGCGCGACGTGCAGCCCACGTTGTGCGATTGTGATTTTGGGCCGGTGGCCCTTGCTCATAATGGCGACCTGATCAATTCGGAGCAGCTCCGGCAGGAGATGATCGCGGCGGGAGTGGAGTTCGAAACGACCAGCGATAGCGAAGTTATGCTTAAGCTGATCACAACCTCAGGGAAGTGCACCATCGAGGATGCCATAATCTCTGCGATGAAGCGAATCAGGGGAGCCTATTCGGTGGTCGCGTTGACACCTGACAAGCTGATCGCATTTCGAGATCCATTCGGAATCCGACCTTTGTCGATCGGCCACCTGAACGGGTCGATGTATGTTGTTGCATCTGAGACGTGCGCATTCAATACTATCGGCGCTGATTTTGTGCGCGAGGTCGAGCCGGGTGAGATAGTTACCATAGACCACAACGGCTTGACGGAACGGCAGGCTGTGCCTCTGGAAGGTCGTGCGCTTTGTGTGTTTGAATATGTCTATTTCGCTCGCCCGGATAGCCGAATGTATAACCAGAGTATGCATGAGGTTCGCAGGAGGATGGGCCATGAACTGGCCCGGGAGCACCCCGCACCTGGCGCGCATATAGTCTTTCCACTGCCGAATACCGGAACCCCGGCCGCTATCGGACTGGCTGAGGCCTCGCGAATACCATACGCCGAAGCTGTTATCAAGAACCACTACATCCATCGGACATTCATCCAGCCGAACCAGCGCATGCGCGAATTGGGTGTTAAGATGAAACTCAGCCCGCTTAAAGAAAGCCTCGCTGGCCGACGCGTTGTGATGGTGGATGACAGCATCGTGCGCGGCACGACTATTGGGCCGACGATCAAAATGATTCGTGATGCGGGCGCGGTGGAGGTGCACGTGAGGGTTGCCTCCCCGCCGGTCAAACACCCGTGCTTCTATGGTATCGACACTGCAAACCAGGATGAGTTGATCGCTTCTAAACTGAACGTCGAGCAGATTCGACAATATATCGGCGCCGACAGCCTGGGCTTTCTGAGCCTGGCGGGATTGATTAGAGCGGTGGGCGTGAAGAAAAATAAGCTGTGCTGCGCATGCCTGGATGGAAAATATCCCATTGAGGTCTCTAAGCAAGCCAAATTGAGTAAATTTGTTTTTGAGCAGCCAGTTGCATGAACAAACAAAGGATTCGTGATTGATGAGCGACTATAAATCGGCCGGAGTGGACATAGAAGCAGGTGATGAAGCGGTCTTTCGCATGAAACAGCACGTGCAGGCAACATTCAACGAGCGCGTGCTGACTGACATCGGATCGTTCGGTGGGATGTTTGCGGGGAGTTTTCCTGATATGAGCGACCCCGTGCTGGTCTCCAGCATTGACGGCGTTGGAACCAAAGTGAAGGTTGCCGTGATGATGGACAAATATGATACCATCGGCGCGGACCTGGTCAACCACTGCGTGAATGATATTTTGGTGCAGGGCGCGAAGCCGCTGTTTTTCCTGGATTATTTTGCTTCCAGCAAGCTCATACCGGCTGTCGTCGAGCAGATTGTGAAGGGCATGGCCGAGGCGTGTGTGGAAGCGGGATGTGCGCTGATCGGTGGAGAGACCGCCGAGATGCCGGGTGTCTATATCGACGGAGAGCTTGATCTGGCAGGATGTATAGTTGGCGTGGTGGATAAGGCGAAGGTCGTCGATGGTTCGCGAATCCAACAAGGGGATGTCATCGTTGGAATCGCATCTTCGGGTCTGCATACTAACGGTTATTCTCTTGTCCGCAAAATTCTGTTCGAGGACAATGATTATAAGGTCGATCAATACGTTCCCGAGTTGGGTGCGGCGCTGGGCGACGTGCTGCTTGCGACGCATCGGTGCTACCTCAAACCGGTGATGGCAATTATGGAAGAGTTTGATGTGCGAGGAATCGCGCACCTTACCGGCGGAGGATTCTACAACAATATCCCGCGCGTGTTGCCGATGGACTGCCAGGCGACTGTCGAGAGGCGCAACTGGGGAGTGCCTCCGATCTTCACTTTGCTGCAGGAAAAGGGCGGCATCGATCCCGCTGAGATGCATCGAACGTTCAACATGGGGATCGGTATGGTGTTGATAGTGCCTGCGCACAGAGGGCCTGAGGTCGCCAACAGACTGCAGGAACTGGGAGAAACAGCTTCGATCATCGGCGAGATTCATAAAGGTGGGCGCGAGGTCACGGTGATATGATCCGCATTGCGGTGTTGATCTCCGGCCAGGGGCGCGGTTCCAATATGCAGGCGATCATTGACGGCTGCAAATCCGGCAAGATCAACGGCGAGGTGGCGCTGGTTGTCGGAGTGAATAACGGTGCGCCGGCGATGGAAAGGGCGCGTGCGGCGGGGGTCGCTGCAGTTTCGATCCCTCCCAAGAGCTTTGGTTGTGAGGAAGATTATGAGGAGGCGCTGCTGGCTCAACTGCAGCAGAACAACATCGACTTGATCTGCCTTGCCGGATATATGCGGGTGCTTGGCGGCAGGATTATTGAGACCTATCGCGACAAGATTATGAACGTGCATCCTGCGCTGATCCCCTCTTTTTGCGGCAAGGGAATGTATGGCCACCATGTGCATGAGGCCGTCATCGCTCGGGGAGTGAAGTTCACCGGGGCGACGGTGCATTTTGTGGATGAAGATTATGATACAGGCCCAATCATAATGCAAAGGGTCGTAGCGGTAGACGCGAACGACACACCGGATTCAATAGCGGCCAAGGTGCTCGAAGCGGAACATGCAGCCTACACCGACGCCGTCTCGTTGTTTGCCCAAGGGAGATTGCAGGTGGCAAACAGAAGAGTGGTGACTCTGCCCGTATAGCAACGGCCAAATGTGCCCCGGCGCACTGCGGCCGGCTGTGCCAAAATGACGTTGCGGATCAGAGATAATCCAGCGGATCGGCCTCACCAGCTTCCGCGAACGCTGCTAAACGCAATTTGCAGCTATCGCATCTGCCGCAGGGTCGACTCTCTCCGAGATAACAACTCCACGTCAGCGAATAATCCAATCCGAGGTCAAGTCCTCTTCGGACAGCATCGGCCTTGCTCAATTCGAGCAGCGGGGTGCGAATGCGGAACCGTCCCGTACCTTCAACCCCGGCTTTGGTCGCAAGATTCGCCATATCCTCAAACGCGTCGATAAACTCCATCCGACAATCCGGATAACCGCTGTAGTCAACCTGGCTTACTCCGATAAAAATATCGAACGCGCCTATGGTTTCGGCGTAGCCAAGGGCGAATGAAAGAAATATGGTATTTCGCGCGGGGACGTAGGTAATTGGGACTACCGACGAAATATCATTGTCCGGTCTGTCGAGGGGGACCTCGATTTCGTCGGTCAGTGCGCTGCCACCCATACCTCGCAGATCGAAGTGTATGATCAAATGATCTTTGGCCCCAAGGCTTTGCGCCACGGCTTTTGCGCTGTCCAATTCGCGCAAATGCCGCTGGCCATAGTCGAAGGAAAGTGCGTAAAGCCCGAAGCCTTCGGAGCGTGCGATAGCCGCAGTCGCCGCGCTATCCAACCCGCCGGAAAGAAGCACCACCGCCTTACTCATACACTTCCTCCCGGTTTTACATTTACTTCAGCAAACTCCGCCACCACAGGATTTCTCAAT
>JAAYKG010000179.1 GCA_012522555.1 Armatimonadota bacterium | reverse complement strand
CTATCTGAGAGATAGAAATTCATTGGGTTTGCCGTGTCGGACTCTGCTCGGTCGTAGTGATCCCCAACAGTTTCCGGCAAAATGACGCATAACCGATGCCCGCTGGAAGGGCCACTATCATAGATGTAGATCTTTTGCGCCTCTCGCACCCACATCACCATCCACTGCAGCGCTCCCGCAGCGTTCGTATCGGCGCTCACCTGCGCGATATCATCATCAACCGCCCGCATAGCGGCTACCAACATAGATACCGTACACACCAACAACAGCGACATAATCGCCGATGCGACAAGCACCTCTACAACAGTAAACCCCCGGCGGCCCAACCGCCGTCTGATTGGGCGATCAGCTCGCATTGGAGATGTAAGCAATCTGTTCCACCTTGCTATCGTTGGCGCGCCTGGGTGATGAACGCCAGGTAATGATGACGGTTATTTTCTTCATCCTCGAGTCGGTGGGATGATTTTCGATCTTAAGAATCGCGGTCGGCGGCCTTCCACCCGCAGCCCCCGGCAGATAATCAGCAATGCCGTCGACCACAGCGAAGCTATATGGGGAGGATGTGGGAGAACTGTCTATAAATCCACCTTCCTGCAGTTCCGAATAGACGAGCCGACCCCACTCAATCGCCCGAAGTTGGTCGATTTTGTGCTGCGCGAGGCTGATGGCTTGAGCGTATTCGCCGTTGATCTTGGATGCGGATTTGCCGACTATCAGTGATGAGGAAAAGACGACGATCATCAACGAGAAGACGAAAAGCGAGATCATCACCTCCATCAAGGTGAGACCACTTCTTCGTCGCTTTGAGTTTAACACTACAGCGGGCCTGACTATATCCATCGTATACGAATGCTCCCGATAGATATTATCAGTAGATTTTGCGCCTAAGATTAGGTTTGAGCTAAAAAACCGTTAGATGTGCGAGTGCTTTAGATGATCTCTATCCCCAACGCCTCTCCCGCATCTATTCGCGCAGGCTCAGACAATTTGATGAGCGCGAAGCCGCCGTCGATATGCAGGCTCGCGCCAAAGCCTTTTCCCGCACCGGACGTGATTGCTTTGGCAGGCCTCGCGTTTTTCGGTAAAGCCAATTTGATCTCCTGAACCTCAAGCTCACCCCAGCTTACCCCGATACTAGCGCTCAACCGATTCGACGCACACCTCTGCGAATATACTCCCCAACCCGAACCCGTCGAGTAGAAGCATCTAAAATCATCGAAATTGAGCTTTGGCGCGAAAGCAATATGCCGCTGATGAGAGTCGCAATGAAACCCGCTGAAAGCCAGCAGCAGAGACCAACTCGCCATCGCCCTGGCGTAGTGATGGCCGCATTCAAATTCGTTCCAAGGATTGCGGGCTATGCCGTCGTGCCGATCCCGAACCCCCTTCGCAATCGCCAGCCCTTCCTCGATCATATCTTCATATACCAGATGCGCGGCGACTTGATATTCAATGCCGCTCCAAACCTCATCGGCATATGTAAACGGATATGTCGGCCTGCCACCTTTTGGCCACGAGCACAACAGCAGACCAGCCTCGTCGTTGAGCGCGTATGTTCTCTGCACGCTGTCGTGCTCGGAAAGATCGCTTCTCCAATTATATTTGAAGATCGATGCCAGAGCCGACCGAACCTCTGATTTTGGCAGCGCCGAACCCAGGCCGATTACCTCGCAGAACCATTGGCCCAAAAGCTGATCACTCAGGCATCCTGGTCCAAATTGATACCGCGGCGCGGTGTCGGGGTCGCAGTCCTGCACAAAATATTCCCCATTAAACAGCGCGCTGACGTGTTTTTGGGACCCGCTCTCAAATATCGACCTGCACTTTTCCGCGAACTGGTTTTCGCCCAAAATCAGCGAAATCCGCTCCATCGCCGCCAAAGCGCCCAGATACAGCGTCCCCATCATCGTGTTCGCGCCCGCGAACTCGATATCATAAGTATTGTGCTGTATCGACTCCATTACCCCATCCTGATCCGTATCCCAAGCCTCCCAAGCGTAGCTCAAGGCGCGTTTCGCATGGGGATATATCAGCCTCAGAAACTCCATATCCCCGCTTATCAGATATTCCCGATAATATTTGAGAATACATCCCATCTGTCCGTCGGCGGCCGCGTGGAACTGCCACAGATAATCTCCGAGCGGAACGAGGGTTCGAAACGCCATTTTCCCGCTGTCCTCGACATTATTGGTGAAATCGGTGAGGCGCATACTTCGTTCCAATCGAGGATACAAATACGCCAGCGCCTGCTCGTAGTTCCAAACGTGCGTACAGTTCATCGGGCACGAGCCGAATTGATCCGCACAGCCCTCAAATCCGTAAAACCGATCATCATCCAAATATAGCCCCGTGTTGGTGCGCATAATCGACATATTCGACCCCGCCGCATCAATCACTACAGCCGGCAGGGAACTCGAATACAGCGCATCAGAAAAGAGGCGAGTTTGCTTTTCCAGCCTCGGCAAGTTGCGCACCACATACCCCGCAACATCCCAGGCGTCCTCCCACCAATCCGCATAGCGATTGCGCAGCCGGGCGTTTTTCACTCCCGGCTCGTTGTTCCAATAATTGTGTCGATTGGGAAAATACCAACAGAATATGAAAGGAATCTCGACGCTTTCACCTGGCTGCAGATCAAATTGCGCCGCCAGGCTCGTGACATCGGCCCGCTTCTCGGGAGTCGGCATCTCATCGAATTTGCCATCATCTTTGAAATCATCCCACACCGCTTGAGATGCATCCCACCAGCCCTCCGCAGGCCAATGCGCCACATGCGACACACTGCCATGGGTGGTAACAACCGCCATCGACCCGAATGTCATGTCCTCCGGTTTGAGCGGGGCCGACATCATTTTTACCCCACGAAATCGACCAACATCGATATATTCATTCACACGCTCTTCGCTGCCGACCGGATTGTGGACCGACCAACAGATTGCGCCTTGTATCCTGACTGCGGACGGATTGGTGATCTTATAACGCAGAACGGCGCAGGGTATGGAGGAGTCTTTTTCATTAAGCGGAATCATGGGGTTAAACGCCGTAAGCTCCACGCCTACCGGCAAAACGGGATCCCGAAAGCTGACCCGCGCGAAGGGGTATTCGCCGTAGAAAACAGCATCCTTCAGCCGTGGAAGGCCGCACACCCGTTCCGGAGCCATCCCTCCCCATTCTATAAACGGCGGCTGCAGTTGCGATTCGAGAACCCTTACGATGGCGCCGCCGGATTCCGGTTTGACATAAATCGCCGGATACGTATACGGCATCGTGTGGCCCTTTTGCGGCCGGTTGAATATCTCCCAATCCCGCAGTTGCCCTCGACCCCCCAGCGACACCGTCCCCGTGCCGATTCCCCCCAACGGAAACGCTATCTCCTTAAGAGCGCCGCCGGAATACTCGCGCTGTTTACCCATCGCAAAAAGGATATTCTTTCTATAAGGAATCCGATTATCCGCCATTCGATATCCCCCCCGGAGCGTCGGCAATACGGCTTTATTATACGCGGCATCCGCACGTTCCTGTTTTCGTGTTTGGACGCGAAATAACGAAAGCTAGAAATCAGGGTCGATCGGACGAATCACAATCCGCAACGTGATATAATGTTTTCAGGAAGGTGATAACGATGCCATTTGAGATCACAAGCCCATCGGTAATTTATTGCGGAGCCGGGACGTTCGATAAAATCGCCGCAGAAGCCGCCCGTTTCGGCTCGCGAGCAGCGATAGTGACCCGAACCCAACTTGCGGACAGCGAGCGGATATCCGGCCTGGTTGAAGCGTTGAACCAACTCGGCGTTCAAGCGGCCACATCCGACCCTGTAACAGAAGAGCCTACGGTGGAACGAGTCGACGAACTGGCGGCATTTATGCGTGCCGAACGCTCAGAAGTGGTTATTTCCATAGGTGGCGGCAGTGTGATCGACACCGCCAAAGCAGCCGCGGTTCTCGCCGTCAACGAAGGAACAACTGAGCAATATCAACTCAAAGAGCGAGAGATATCCAATCCGCCCCTGCCACACATCGCGGCGCCGACCACCGCGGGCACCGGCTCAGAGGCCACTCGGGTATCAGTGTTGACCAACAACACCCTCGCAATAAAACGCAGCATCTCACATCCACTCATGGCTCCGGCTGTCGCCGTGCTCGACCCGGAACTTACCGCCGGTCTCAATCTGCGTTTTACGACTTTGACCGCGATGGATGCCTTCGCCCACGCAATCGAGAGCGCGGTTTCGCTGAACGCTGATCCATACACCCGGCACATTGCGCTCGCCGCGTTAGAACATCTTAACGCAAGCCTTCCGGTCTGCCAAAAACACCCGCGCGACCTCGAAGCTCGCCTGGACTGTTTGCAAGGGAGCTGCTATGCGGGGCTGGCTATGCAAAATGGCCTTGGAGCCTCACATTCCCTCGCTCCGGCGGTGTGTATCGTCGGCAAAATACGCCACTCCGAAGCGATAGCCGCGTTGTTGCCGCAGGTGATCCGGCTCAATGAACACCAATATCCGGCCGCTTACGATCAAGTCAGCAGGGCGATGGGGGTTGATGATGTCTCCCGGCGCATTATGGACCTGTGCAGCGCGGGGGATGTCGCGACCAGCTTGATGGAATACGGCCTGACTGATTCGGATGAGGACGATATAATCGAGGCGTTAAATCGCTACGGCAGCCACCGACAGACAAATCCGGTTGAGGTGACCGACGATTTCGCGAGACAGATATTAGATATCAGCCTGTAACGTTCAATCATCAACAAGCCATTTAACCATCCGAACGCGGTTGCCAGGGTGGTTGAACGAATATTCAACCACGTCCATCGTGTGACGCATGATATAGATGCCCATGCCGTGGTCTTTGAGGATGTTGGGGTCCGGCTCCGGAACGCTGTCCGGGTCGAACGTTTCCCCCTCATCTTCGATCTCAACCCAGAACGCCTCTTTGCAGGTTCTGCATTTGACGCGAATGAGGTTAATGCCGCTGTCGGTTGATCCGTGCCTGAATGCGTTGGCTATTGCTTCGCCGATTGCTATTTTGATGTCGCAAAGTTTGATCCCGCTGGCCCCGGCTTCTCTGGCTTGAGCGACAATTTTATCGCGCATTTCTCCGACCATCTGCGCTGAACTCTCTGCGACAAACTGCTGGGTCTTCCAATTCTCTTGCCGCAAGTCGATATCGTGCTTTATGGATATTTTCGGCACATCGCACTCTGACAGGCCGAGAATCTCGCTAAGCCCGCTGATCCCGGCGATTCTAGCGACGCAAGCCGATACATTTTCCAAGCGAAATCCAATCCCTGCAGCGCTGCAGCGCTGTGCTGCGACCAGCAATGCCCTCAGCCCACTGCTGTCGATGACATCGATCTTCCCCACGTCTACTATTATTTCATTTGGGCAGTCGGCGATGATACTTTGCACAGAAGATGCAAGCACATCCGCCGAGACTTGACTAAAATCGTCCTGAATTACGAGCCTGGCCGATTTGTTCGGCACAGCCTGCTGGCTAATCGGCCACGCGCTGATATTGAACTGCAATCGGTTTGTTTTCAAATGTTTCGGCCCTTTCTTCGAGCATAACAGTCAGCGCGGCCACATCATCTCGGCCATCCAGGCCACACTCGCTGTCCAGACGCAGCATCAGCTTTGAAACCAGCATATCGCCGGAGCATGGCCCTATTTCGAACAACATTTTGTGGAGTCCTTCCAACTCCAATCTTTCTCCGTCTTTAATGGCATCGGTCACCCCATCAGTGTATAAAAGCAGAATATCCCCGTGTGAAAGCTTGGCAGTATAATTCTCGTATGAGTGCGGCCAACCGGTCCCCAACGGGATCCCGCCTCCGAGCAGACACGAATGCATGCCACCTGCTTTGTTGGTGATAATCCCCGGAGGGTGGCCGGCGTTCGCGAAGATCAACGATCTATCCTCAGGATCAATAACCCCGTGAAACAATGTGATAAAGAAATTCTGTTCAAAGCAGTCGTTAATAGCTTCATTGAGTGCTTTCAGCACCGCTGCCGGATCTTTCGGGTAAGCGCGCGCCAAAGCCTTCAGCATATATTTACTAGCGGCAAGATGAATCGCTGCATTTAGCCCCTTGCCGGATACATCAGCCATAGCAACCGCAACACAGCCGTCGGGCAGCGGAGTCACATCATAAAAATCCCCGCCCACGCGCACGTCTTTCGCCCCACACGTGTAGCGTCCGCAAAATTGCACCCCTCTACACGTCTTTGGAACACTCGATACCAGGCTGCGCTGCAAGGTCTGCGCGACAGTAGATTCCGTAGTAAATATCTCGGCTTTGCGCAGAACAACAGCCGCATGAAGAGCTATGGACATCAGAAGGTCGCCGTCCGCCGAGCTAAACTTTCTTGGCTTCGCGTCAAAAATTGTAATTGCGCCAATCGCCTCATCGTTGATAATCAGCGGGGCTGCAAGTAGGCCGCCGATTTCGTAGAGCGTACATTCATCACGATGGGCGTCATCCGTGCTTTCACGGCCATTATCGAAAGACACCCACCGTTTCTCGTTATATGCTTGTTGTGAAACCCGGTAAGACAAGATTTCCTCTGGCTTGCAGGCCTTCCCATAACAGGCTCTTGGTGTCAAGCGGTTCTGGACGTCGGGAAGCAGTATTGCACAGCCAGTAGTCTTCAATGCCGATGCGGCAGCTTTTGTCAGCGCATCCAGAGCCTCGTCGATTTCGCAGGCCGGTGAGATCGCCGACATCACTTGCAAGAGCGCCGCGGTGTGTTGAGACCATTCGTCAAGGGTGGCTGAGTGTTCTGCTGCACGTTCCCGCAGGTCGATATTCGACAGTGCGGCGGCGGACTGCAAAGCAAAAGCGCCCAAAATATCCGCCCGCGGGCTGCCGAGCGCTATCTGCTCGCGAGTCAGTTCCTTGCCAAACCTTGCCACAATCGTGCCGAGAATCTTCCCTCGATCGGAGAGAGGAACCCCGACAAGATGGCCCCCTGATTCACCGTCTTTTTCGTTTTCCGCAAGAATGACGTATTCCCCGCAATCCGCCACATGCACGGCTATTCGCTTTCCATCCGCGCCGATTCGCCTGCCTGATCTGCCTGCTGTCACCAGCGCAGCGTCGTCATTTTTCAGATACACACAAACGTCGCTCGCGCCTGCATAAGAGCATAGAGCCTTCGCTATCGCTTTACCGCATTCGTCTACATCCGAAGAATACGAGGTGGTGCGAGTAGCGCTCAGCATCCCAGCCACCATCTCCGCCTGTTCTTCGAGGATGCGCTGATTTCTCATCAAACTCCGGGCCAATTCGTTAAGCCTGTCGCCCAACAGCGCCAGCTTATAGTCATTTTTTATCTTTATTCGCCGCCGGTAGTCCCCTGCCGCAACCGCGTTTGAAAACACCACCAGCTTGCTTATCGCTCCGGCGACACGGCGCAATCGCGCCAAGGCAATTACGGATCCGGTCAGTCCCAAACCAATCGACAACAACAATCCAACTTCGTATCGATTGAGGTCGTTTCGTATTTGTTTATAAGTGATTGTGGACGCCACTTGACTGATCTTGCCGTCGTGCGCAAGCCTCAAATCCAACCTCCGGGCCTTGTTTTCCATCCTTCTCGTTAGGTGTAAGCCGAAGAATTGCACCCCTACAATCGACATGATTATCAGAATCAAGAGTAATCCTGTTCTGCTTGCTGCACTTCGCCATATTGCGCTAAACAGCCTGATCCCTCCTTGGATAAAGCAGTTTTTTACAATCACAAGCAATTAAACTATCTGTTCATACCCATATCAACACCAGCGCAACCGTGAAAGCCAGCCAATCTTACAATCTTTTTGATCGTCGTTGCTGCGGCTTGGGTAAGAGAACTATCGAGTGGCTTTGCACGTATTAGATAATGCGAGCCGCGCCAATCGCCGGCTCGCTTCCGCCGTATGATGGCACGTGGTATAATGTGTTAGGCGCGGCTTAACAGCGGCCGGAGGAAATGTTTTGAATCGTTATCTCAGAAGCATAGTCGGCATAATCCTTGTAGTGATGGTGGTGGTGCTTCTCACTAAAGGAAGTGGGCCGTTGGGGATGATGGGCAGAAGCCCCACAACGGTCGACATCTCAAAGGCGCAAAAGATGATCACCAGCGGCGAAGTGGTGCGAGGGGAGATTGTCGGCGATGAGTTTACATTTGAAGACAAAAAAGGCGTGCATTATAAGACGGTCACCCCGCCACCTGGTGATCGAACGGAGTTCATCAAAAAACTCGATGCCCACAATGTGACGTATAAATTCGACAAGTCGATATTATCCAACCCGGTGATCGGCACGTTGATCTCCATCGTTCTGCCTTTAGGGTTCATTGTATTGTTGTGGATGTTGTTTATGCGCCAGGCGCAGGCAGGTAACAATCAAGCGATGAGCTTTGGACGCAGCAGGGCGAAACGGCTCAACGAAAACGTGCCGAAGGTGACATTCGAGGATGTGGCCGGGGTCGATGAAGCAAAACAGGAGCTTCAAGAAGTTGTAGAGTTCCTCAAAAACGCGAAAAAATTCGTTGCGCTCGGGGCCAAAATCCCTAAAGGAGTGCTGCTGCTTGGGCCTCCCGGCTCAGGCAAGACCCTGCTTGCCAGAGCCATCGCCGGTGAGGCGGGGGTCCCGTTCTTCCATATCAGCGGCTCTGACTTCGTTGAGATGTTCGTGGGGGTCGGCGCATCGAGGGTGAGGGACTTGTTCGATACGGCAAAAGCCAATCGCCCGGCGCTGATCTTCATCGACGAAATCGATGCGGTTGGACGGCAGCGAGGCGCAGGGCTGGGGGGCGGCCACGACGAGCGGGAGCAGACCCTGAATCAACTCCTTGTGGAGATGGACGGATTCGATCCGAACTCGGGGGTAATCCTGATCGCAGCGACTAACAGGCCGGACGTTTTGGACCCGGCTCTGTTGAGGCCGGGCCGATTCGATCGGCGGGTTGTGGTGGACAATCCTGACGCGCGCGGCAGAGAGGCGATTTTGCGGGTTCACCTGCGAGGAAAACCCCTCGCCGATGATGTGAATGTGGAGAGTCTGGCTCGCCGTTCGCCAGGGTTTTCCGGGGCGGACCTGGCTAACCTGATCAACGAAGCTGCGCTGCTTGCGGCGCGCCGAGATCAGACGAAGATATATATGACGGATTTCGAGAACTCCATCGACCGTGTCATAGCGGGGCCGGAGCGCAAGAGCCGCCTGATCAGCGAGAAGGAAAAGGAAATGGTGGCCTATCATGAAGTGGGCCATGCGATTGTGGCCGAACTGCTGCCAAACGACGATCCGGTGCATAAAGTGTCGATCCTGCCTCGCGGTATGGCGCTGGGTTATACGATGCAGCTTCCGACGGTGGACAAATATCTGACGACCAAAAACGAACTGCTCGATAAAATCGCCGGACTGCTTGGCGGAAGGGTCGCCGAGGAGATGGTGTTCGGAGAGATCAGCACCGGCGCATCCAACGACCTCGAGCGGGCTACTGAGATTGTGCGGGCGATGGTCTGCGAATATGGAATGAGCGACCAGATCGGCCCGTTGACGGTCGGTAAGCGCCATGCTAATCCATTTTTGGGCCGGGATATGATGGAGGATCGCAACTACTCCGAGGAAATGGCGATGGCCATCGACAAGGAGATCCGCCTGACTATGGAGCAAGCCTACGATCGAGCTAAATCAATCCTTGGCGAAAACCGCGAGAAAATGGACATGATCGTGAAGGTTCTACTGGAGAAGGAGACGCTGGAAAGAGAGGAATTCGAAGCGCTTATGGAGGGCGCTACCCTAACTTCAGCCGAGCAGCCTGAAGCTGCGGAGACCCTGGAAAGCGTAGAACCGACTACGGGGACAGAGGAATCCGTCGATGGTAAAGCACAGACCAAACCGCGATTAGAGCCGGGTATGGCCTGATAGTTAATGTGACAAATCCGACAGCCCTCCGAATCTGGGGGGCTGTTTTTTTTGCGATCCGACACGAAGGAGATAGCAACTCGGGTGGATTATACATACTTGATAGCAGAAAACCAGGAGGCGCGATCATGGCTACAACGCAATTGGCGGCGCAGATGTATACGCTGCGCGACTTCACTAAAACACCCAAAGACCTTGCCGAGACCCTCAAGAAGGTAAAGAAGATCGGCTATGATGCAGTGCAGATGTCCGGCGCTTGCCCGATGGAATATTCCGAACTCAAGAAGCTGCTCGACGACGCGGAGCTGATCTGCTGCGCGACGCATATTCCCTATGAGCTTATGCGCGATAACCCGACCCAGGTAATTCAGGATCACTACACGATTCAATGCAAATATCCCGCAATCGGGGGTTTGCCGGGTAACTACCGCAATGCGGAAGGTTACGCAAAATTCGCTAAAGAAGCCACGTTGGTCGGCAAAAGGCTCGCCGAGGGGGGCATGTATTTCGGCTATCATAACCACAGCTTCGAGCTGGAGAAGTTCAATGGGCGCGTAGGGCTGGCGACGATCTATGAAGACAGCGACCCCAGATACCTCAAAGCGGAGATCGATACCTACTGGATCCAGCACGGGGGAGGCGATTCGGCCGCGTGGATCGACAAGCTTAAGGGCAGAATCCCGCTTGTGCACCTCAAAGATATGGCGGTGCGCAAAGGCAACCCGATTATGGCCGAGGTCGGCGAAGGCAATATGAATTGGAAAGCCATTTTAGAGGCGTGTAAACGCGCCGGCGTCGAGTGGTATATTGTCGAACAGGACACCTGTGAGCGAGATCCATTTGAGAGCCTGGCTATATCTCTCAAAAACCTGCACGCTATGGGAATTAAATAAGCGGCGGCGAATTCAGCCGCAGGCCGCTATTGTGACCACCCTGAATTCGCCTCCTTCTATATTTACGGCCATATCGGACAGTTCCGCGCCGCTGCGCTGCCCGATATCCGCCCATCCCGAAGCACGGGCATACATACGCACGTCATATTTGCGATTTTTCTCCAGCAGATCATCCCGAATGGTGATGGTGACGGTGGTGAATGTGTTGGCCTCACTTCCAAGGCACAATGTCAGAATGCCGTCTTTCAAAAATGCGGCGCGATGTATTCTGTAGTCGTTTACCATCGCCCTCTGGCTGACGTCGCGGCCGACCACGTGCAGTTCACAAGATGTCTCCACCGGGTCGCTGCTGTAAATTGTAATCCCGTTTTCCGCCGTAACCGCAAAAAACGTCAAATATCCGTCCCAGAACGGCATTCGGCGCAAGGCCAACCATTTCCAATGTTCCGGATGAGTGGGTTCGATGTTGCATTTTGCACCGTCAAACGATATTCCACACAATCCTTCTACCGCCGCCCATAGCAACCGCGGTGGTTCCCACGGAGATAATCTCATGCCCCGATTGACCAGTGATTCTCCATCGAACCACTCAGAAAATTCTCCCGGCACCGTATTGTTTTTGAGTGGATCGAGCATGTATTGCAGATAGCCCGCGTGCAAAGATTCAATCATATACTCCGAATATGTCTGCGAAGCCGCAAACGCATACCAGAACGCAACCCCCGGCCAGACCCCGCCTTTCAGTCCGGAGAGGGTCGATGGCTGATAATCCGGACTGTTGCGCGGCACCGTCCGAAGCCCGGCGCTCGTGAGAAAATCGTCTTCACGCAGCCTGCTGACGATTCTATTTGACACAGTCGTATCGGCCACGCCAAACAGAACGGGAAAAACCTGATCCGCCGTTACGTCGGTATGTGCAGCGCCGGACGGCTCGATATTAAGATAGTATAACCCGTTGCCGGGGTTCAAAAGATGGGTGTTGATCGATTGTTTGAGGTCATCAGCGGCCTTCTTAAGAGCATTGGCGTATTCGTCATCCCCCATTTCACGACTCATACCACTCATTGATTGCAGGGCTGCATAACACTCTGAATTGATCTCCGTGACGGCGCCGTGAATCTGGTAGTTTGGAATGACATTCCTCCAAGAAGCGATCCCTTTCGCCCCATATCCATCGGCCTGAACCATAATCAGTCCACGCTCGTCTTGTTGAGCAATCATAAAATCCGCCGCTTTCTTTACAGCAGGATAGACTTTCTCCAAAAACTTGCGATCTCTGGTCAAGGAATAGTGGTGACAACAGGCGAGCACAAACAACGGCGTATCGTCGTTCATGCTCAAACCATAGTTTTCTACCGCTCCGTCGATGGCGTTAAAATATTCCGGGATCATCCCGTTTTCGTATTGCAGATCGGCGAATTTTGTCAGCAACTGCTCCGAAAAATCGGGGTCCAGATAATCGCAGCCATAGACGAACCACGCAACATCTCTTGCCACAACATTAGAGGATCTCCCAGGGTCGTTTGTGAAAGCGGATCCTTGAGGATAATCCGCCATCACCTTTAACATATCTATTTTTGACCAGAAAATGCCCTGGTTGATAATAGGGTCCGGGGTCTCGACCATCGACTTTCCACCCAGCGGGGCGAGGTGCGCCATCATCGTCTTTTCGTATTGGTCGAAATCGGAGCAATCGCCATACCATTTGCGGGCGTCGGAGATGCCCTCGCCGGAGACCGCACAAATTACGATTGCCTGCGCGCTTGCACCCGCGCTTACCGGTAATTCAAACTGTATCTCCCCTACAGGCCCGGATGTGGAGGAGGAATCCGACTGCAGCCTGGGTTCCAACTCCCCCGCGTAGCCCGCAGACACATCTCGGGTGGTTCTATAATGCACGGACATACACGGCGCGCCGATGATTCTAGCCCAGTCCGGATGACTTTCGTTGGTGACCTCCAACGCTCTCAAGTCCGGATTATAGTTCACTATAAGATCGTCGCCTAGTTCGCCCTGCATATTGGAGCGGACTGTGACGAGGACTTTCACATCTGTGTAGCCGTTATTCCATATCACGATTTTCTGCAAAACAAGAGGCGGATCTTCGGCGTTGAGCTTCGGAACCAGGACTGTTTCTTCGACGTGCAATTCGCCCGCTAAATCGAATACGTGCTGCTGGCGAAATGGATGGATTCTCGCAACTCCCGGCCCGTCGCGGCCCAACAGCACGTATGCCGGCCTCGCCGGGTCTATGTTTCGCGGGTCGGAAACCGAGCTGAGCAGGGTCCGGGTCGGCACCGCATAAGTAATGATCATTGGCCCCAGTACCCTTGTTCCGATGGAGTTACAGAATACATCCTTAATGTGACCTGTGGAAGTGGTATTCACCCATATCTTACGATTGCCGAGGCTGGCGCCGTGAGACAATTGGTCGCCTGCCAGTTCATAATATGGAAATTGCCCTGGGGTGGGTTTTTTGAACCGCACTTTTCCTCCGGGGGTTTCTCCTCCCGATATTGCTGTGTGAACCATGTCTCCTCCTTTGCTGTGCAGGAGTTTTTTTACCCGAATCGCGCACGGTAATAACGTTGGCGCCGACCGCAAGGCGAAGATTCAATCGCAGCGCACTAAAAGATCAACCAGCTCACCTGTTGTTTATAGAGGTATTTGAGCTTCTGTGAGCAAGTATAAAATAAGATGCTTGAACCAAGGAGAGGCACAATGCCCAAGAAAATCGCTTTTCTGGGAGCCGGCAGCTTCGGCTTCACTAGAGGACTCGTAAGGGATATTCTCACATTTCCCGAACTCGCCGATTCTGAGTTATGGCTGATGGATATCGATCAGGAACGGCTCGATTTTATCAAAACAGCGGTCGACAGGATCATTGACGCAGGCAAGTATCCCGCCAAAGTTACCGCTACGACCAATCGCCAGCAGGCGCTCGACGGCGCCGACGGCGTAGTGATTACCATCCTGCAGGGTGGGCCGGAGATATTCCGCACCGATATCGAAATCCCGAAAAAATATGGCGTGGATACCAATATCGGCGATACTCGCAGCGTATCGGGTTTCTTCCGCGCATGCCGCACTATGCCGGTTATGCTGGATTTCGCCCGTGATATCGAGCGGCGCTGCCCAAACGCGATCGTGCTGAACTATACTAACCCGATGGCTATGCTGTGTCGCGGGATGCAGGGTGAGACTAATATACAAGTCTCCGGCCTGTGCCACAGTGTGCAGGGCACTGCACATATGCTTGCCAACTGGATCGGCGCGCCGATGAACGAGGTCACTTACATGTGCGCCGGCATCAACCATCAAGCCTGGTATCTGGACTTCAAATGGAACGGCAAAGACGCCTATCCGCTGATAAAAGAAGCCATCACAACGCGCGAAGATATCTACAACCACGAGCAGGTTCGCAACGAGATGTATCTGCACCTGGGATATTACGTGACCGAATCCAGCGGGCACAACTCGGAGTATGTCGCGTGGTTCCGCAAGCGTGAAGACCTCATCGAGAAATACTGCACCCACGGCACCGGTTGGAACCCCGGAGCCTATGCCTACATTCTAAATGAGTATCTCAAGATCGCGGCAACCTGGCGGGATAACATCAAGGCCGAGTTGGAAAAACCGATTAATTTGAACCGGGGCGCGGAGTATGCGGCCAGCATATTCAACGCCACATTCGGGGATGGTGATCTGTTTGAGTTTAACGGCAACGTCCGCAACTTCGGGCTTATCGACAACCTGCCGGAAGGCTGCTGCGTCGAGGTGCCTGTTCTTGCCTCCAAACGCGGCCTGAACCCGATGCACGTCGGCCCGCTTCCAGCACAGCTTGCGCTGCTCAATAATATCAGCGCCCGCTGCGAAGAGATGGTGGTGGAAGCTAACATCACCGGCAACAAAGACCTGGTGTATCAGGCGTGCTATTTTGACCCGCTGGCTTCCGCGGTGTTGAGCCTGGACGAGATCAAGACAATGACCGACGAGATGTTCGAAGCCAACAAAGATTGGCTTCCGCAGTTCAAGTCGTAAGAGTATTGGATCAGGGCGGCGGGACTGTTGCGCCGCCGCCCTGATGCTTGCAGCACAATGAAAGGCCGGATGAGTATGAACAAAACTGTTTTCTGCATTATTCTTGTTTTTATTATGGGGGTATGTATGGCGCACGCAGCTTCGTTAAAATTTATTGGCGGGCAGGCAGACAACGATACTCTGGAAATACACGGCGTCGGCGCCGGAGATTTCGATGCGAAGCTGTGGCGATCCGGCAAACTCAATATAGTCCCGGATGCGCGTTCGCCGCTGATCGCGCCGCGCTTGAAAGGCTTGAATCGGAATATATATGCGCCTTCGGCGGTCGATCTGGGGGATAGCTGGCGGGTGTTCTATGGCGCATGGGACGGGGTAGACACCGGCAACGATCGCATTTATTCGCTGACTACTGAGGATTTTGTGGACTTCGGGGCGCGTGATACAGTGATCGAGCACGGCGTTTTCGCTCACGTGTGCAATGTCAACGCTCTGAGATTGCCTGATAAGTCATATAGGCTTATGTGCACAGTCTATCCGGACGCCGACGGCTTGAACAAGCCCGCTACGTTCACAAGCCCTGATGGAGCGGTCTGGAACGGCACACCTGCGCCATACTCACCCAAGCTCACCGATATTATCTCGATTGATGGCTACGAAAAATATAAGACCGCAGACGTCAACGGCATGAACGTAATCCTGTATGAAGACGGCGTTTTTCGCCTGTATTTTAACAATTTCAGAGACTTCGGCAAAGTCTTCCGCGCCACTTCAACCGACGGCAAGAATTATAAATACGACGGAATCGCGGTTGAGTTCAGTGCGTGCGTAAATGACGTCAAGAAATTTGAGTCCGACGGCAAAGCCATATATCTGATGGGCCTGCATATGAACGGCGACAAGCTGTGGTATGGTCTTTCCAATGATGGAATAAAGTTCGACGCACCGGTCGAAATGATCAAAAACCTCGGCGCGGAGGATCGTTATATGGTGGCGATCGGGTGGGTGACACGCGCAAACCGGCTGCTGGGCTTTTTATATGGCGCTGGGGATACGGGGCATCTCAATCGCAACCGCATTTTCGGCAGGTGGCTGCAAAAAAAGGTGGTTTTCGTCGCCTCTGATGGCGCTCGATATGAGCCATCTTCAGCGCTCGGCCCGGATCGACAGCTTATAAAGATCCCAGGCGGCAAAGAACTAAAAGGCACATTTGAAATATATGCGGAGGACGGCGTTACACTGCTTGGCAAAACCGAAGGCAACGCCGTGCCGACCGGGATGTATATTGTCGAGGACAAATAAGCTACGGGCCAGGCTCGAACATAACCCCCGGGTTTAGAATCCCGTCGGGGTCGAAGAGCTTTTTGACCTTGCGCATCTGATTCAGGGCCGTCTCGTCGTACATCATCTGCAGGAATGGAACTTTCAACCTGCCTATGCCGTGTTCGGCTGAGACGGACCCTCCCATCTCTACCACCTTTTCGGCCCAGCCCAGATACAACTGCTTGCCCTCGGCATACTGATTCATATCGCAGGGCAGGATGTTAACGTGAACATGGTTGTTGCCGATGTGACCGAAGATTACGGATTCCAGGCCGTGCTCCCGCAAACCCGCACCATACATCTCAAAAGCTGTCGCCAGCGATTCATCCGGCACAGACATATCAGTCCCGAGTTTAGTCAACTCCGGCACATCCCGCTTACGCTCGCCGATAAGCAGATTGACCGCCTCCGGGGTAGCATGGCGAAATGCTTTCAGAGGCTCCAGCTCACGATCCGTGGTCGCAAACCAGGTATCGTCGTCGCTGCCTCCCAGTTCCATCGCAGTTTCCATCAACGTCATCACCGCGTCTTCGATCGAATCCACATCATCCGAATGAAATTCCACATATACAGCCGTGTGGTAGTGGTCCTTGAGCTGCGGGATCGACTCAAACGCCGGATTGTTGGCCTTGGCATTTCTCAGCAGATTCAGCGCGTCATGATTGAAAAACTCTATCGCGACCAGCGAGGTTCCATCTTCAGGCATATTGGAACGTGCCATTTGCACCAGTTCTATGGCCGATTGTTCGCTAGGCAAAAATATGGTCAAGCCGTTTATCTGATCGGGCTTTTTTATCAACCGAACCTCTATCTCGGTGATTATTCCCAGGGTCCCCTCAGAACCGATCAGCAGATCTATGAGGTCCATATCGTCTTCCACATAATACCCCGCCGCCGACTTCACAAAGGGCATTGTATAAGTGGGCAGCTCACCCAAGATAACCCGGCCGGATTCGGTTGTCAGGCTAAATGATCGCCCTTTGGCGAATTGCTCCCCACGCTTGATACTTATCACATCCCCATCCGAAATAACCATCCGCAGGCTTTGCACCCACTTGCGCATCGCTCCATAGTGGAAGGTCATCGCGCCGGACGCATTGCAGGCCGCCATGCCGCCCAGCGAGGCGGAGGTTTCAGTGGGGTCAGGCCCGAAGAACAATCCGCCTGGCTCGATCACTTCTCTAAGATCACTCAGCAAGGCCCCGGGCTGCACCGTGATGCTGCAATCGT
>JAAYKG010000178.1 GCA_012522555.1 Armatimonadota bacterium | reverse complement strand
GTTAGACAGCGGCCGCAGCAGGTTCGGAGTGGCCTCCACGGTGGTTGATATGACCACAATCCCTCCCAGGGTGCTCCGCCAAGGCTCAATTAGCTTGCAACAGATAAGTGAGGTGCTCGGACAGATTGAATAGCGACAAATTGCTGACCCGCCGACAAGCTGTGCAAATAGCCATCGATGCCAGGGAAGCAGGCAAGACTGTAGTGTTCACAAATGGCTGTTTCGACATATTGCACGTCGGGCACGTGCGATATCTCCGGCAGGCGCGCGCGATGGGAGAAATGTTGATCGTCGGGCTAAACACCGATGAGTCTGTTCGTGCGCTCAAAGGCCCCAGTCGACCTGTCTATTCACAAGATGACCGTGCGGAAGTATTGGCTGCGCTTGAGTTTGTGGATTATGTCGTAATGTTTGATGAGAGCGTTCCGGTGGAGTTGATAAAAGAAATTCGGCCGGATATCGACGTTAAAGGCGGCGATTATAATATCGAAGACATGCCGGAAGCCAAGATTATGCGCGACCTCGGTGGACGGGTGGAGATAATCCCATATTCCGTCACGCAATCCGAGGCTTTCTCCACGACACAGACTATCAGACGCGCTAACAACCATTGAAGGAAACGGCGGCTGCTTGCCTAATGCATCATCACGACGGGAGGTGACGCACTGTGCCGGCTAATCTCACACCTGATTATCTCGCCGCAGAAGCGCGATTCCGCGGCGCTGTGACGACGGAAGACAAGCTGGTGGCTCTCGATGAGATGTACGCGACGATACCGAAGCATAAAGGCACCGAAAAGCTGCGTGCGGACATCAAGCGGCGGATGTCGAAACTCCGCGAAAAAGAGAAACAAGCCGGCCCAAAAAGCAAACGATTCAACGAGTTTCATATCGAAAAGCAAGGCGCTGGGCAGGTTATTTTGCTCGGGCCTGCTAATGCCGGGCGTTCGACCCTGGTTTCCGCGTTGACTTCCGCCCAGCCAGAGATAGCTGATTATCCATACACAACACGAGCGCCACTTCCTGGAATGATGGATTATGAGGATATCTCGGTTCAAATAGTGGACACCCCGGCGATATTTAACGAGCACACCGACGGCGGATTGCTGAGTATGGCACGAGTGGCCGACAGTGTTGCGCTTGTCGTCGATGTGAGCGATAATGGCTTTCTGGATCAGTTGGAGGACATACGAGATCAGGCCCTGAGATCGAAGTTGATGTTAGTGGGCAAAGGTTGTGACGCTAGCGCTCATTCCGCGGGTGTCATATATATGCCGACGTTTATAATCGCAAACAAAATCGACAAGCCGGATATCGAAGACAACATCGAAGCGCTGCGAGAAATGTACGCTTCGGAGTATGATATATACCTGACATCGGCCCGCTTAGGTGAGGGACTGGAGGATCTGCGGCGTGGCATGTTTGATTCCTTGGAGATAATTCGTGTCTATACGAAGATGCCGGGTAAACCCGCCGACAGGGATAAACCGTTTACATTAAAGAAGGGCAGCACGTTAATGGATTTCGCCGCGACTGTGCACAAAGATTTCGTGAGCCGCCTCCGCTTTGCGAGGGCTTGGGGCAGCAACCACCTCGAGGGCGCTAAGATCGGTCGTGATTATATCCTTCAAGACGGCGATATTGTGGAGATGCATGAGTAGATGGTAGCCGCTTTTGTTCTTATAGCTGGGGTCATATTGATACTCGCGATGGCGTTACTTTGGTTTGTCGCCGAGGGAATGTCGAAATTATTGTTGTGTATTGTGCCGATGGCTCCTGGATTGGTGATGCTGGGGACGTTTCTTTTAATTCTCACCGAGTTTCTCTTGTTTCTTGGCAACAAAAACGATCGCAAATCAGCCTTGCGGGATTTGAGCTATCTATTTCCCACTTTTATAGTAAGCAGCGCGTTGTGGTATGCGACGGTAAAGCTGTTATGGTAGCTACCGCTTAAAAGTGAGCCGCACAAACCTCGGCCAATACAGCCGCGCATCGTTGAACATGTCCGCAAATTCGGTGGAATTGGTTGCGTAGGTCACAATAAGCTCATTAGGATTGGTCGAGAGTTCCGGGTGGCCCTTAACCGCGTAGCTGAATGCATTTTCGTGCC
>JAAYKG010000177.1 GCA_012522555.1 Armatimonadota bacterium | reverse complement strand
TTAAATATTCCACCCTCGACGCTCTCAACAAAGCCTGGGGTACGAGCGCCAATAATTGGGATGAACTGCGTGCGCCCGAGAATATGACCGACACCGCCGGCGAGGATCTGGCCTCGTTCGGCTATGACTTCGCCAAGCGCTACTTTGAGATAGTCAAGTCGGCGATTCACAAATATGATAAGAATCATCTTTATCTGGGATGCCGTTTTTCCGGATGGGCTCCGGAGTCGGTCGCAAGGGCGTCCGCTGACGTCTGTGATGTAGTCAGTTATAATATATACTCCAACAGACTCAATTGCGAGACGTTTTCTGCGTTGGATGCGCCGATTATCATCGGAGAGTTCCACTTTGGCGCACTCGACCGAGGGATGTTTCACACGGGGCTGGTTGACGCCAAAACCCAGCAGGGCAGAGCCGATCGCTACACCGGATATTTGCTTTCCGCAGCGGATTGCCCGTCGCTGGTCGGGGTCGCGTGGTTTCAATATATCGACCAGGCGATTACGGGAAGATGCCTTGATGGGGAAAACTATAACATCGGTTTTGTCAACGTCATCGACCAGCCGTATTCGGAGCTGGTCGATGCGGCGCGAAAGGTTCACTCCCAAATATACAATCGACACATTAACAGCAAGTCAAATCGCTAGCTTTGGTCGGTGAAGGATTTTTCGATCGAATGGAGCAATAGACTCTTGGCGCAGAAGCCCTGCGCCTCGGCAACACTATTTATCTGGAGGAGAATATGTACGATAACGCTATTGCAGCGTTGCTGGGCATCGCCACCCTGACGGGAAGCGCTGTCTCTGCCGCCAATCCGGTAACCATTGAAAAGGTCAAGTATGCCGATTTTGGCAATTGCTATAAGCTTACCAACGGAAGCGTTGATGTGCTTGTTACCCTGGATGTCGGGCCGAGAGTGATATTTTACGGCTTTTCCGGCGAGGAGAACAACCTTGCCGAGCTTGGCCCTGGGCCTGTGAACAAACACGAATTAGGCGAATGGCGACCGTGGGGCGGCCATCGGCTGTGGCACGCTCCGGAGGTGATGCCTCGCAGCTATTTGCCTGATAACGGGCCTGTGACCTCTGAAATAATCGGCAACAGCACTGTGCGCGTGGCGCCGCCGTTGGAGGAGGCGACTCATATTCAAAAAGAGATGATGATTTCACTCGCTCGGGAAGGAACCAGGGTAACCATAACCCACACGTTGAAAAATAAGGGGCTGTGGCCGGTGGAACTTGCGCCTTGGGGATTGACGATTGTTCGAGGGGGAGGGACAACGATTGTTCCGCAGGAGCCATTTATTGCGCACGGTGACAAGCTGCTGCCGGCTCGCTCGCTGGCGCTGTGGAACTTCACCGATATGAGTGATTCGCGATTCACATTCGGCAGCCGCTACATCCGATTGCGGACCGATTCGAAGATCAAAGATAAGCCGCAAAAACTGGGGGTCGCCAACAGAGAGGGCTGGGCTGGGTATCTGCGTGAGAAAACCCTGTTCATAAAGACCTTCCCGTACGTGGAGAACGCTGCTTATCCGGATTTCGGCTGCAATTTCGAAACCTACACAGATGGGGATTTTATGGAAGTCGAGACCCTTGGCCCGTTGACAAAACTCGAGCCAAACGAGACTGCGACTCATGTCGAGCATTGGCAGTTGTTCAAAAACGTCGAAGCTGGGGATACCGATGAATCTCTGGACAAGGCTCTGGCCCCGCTTCTGAAAAAGCTCATGAAATAACTGTTTTCGCCCTCACCCTAACCCTCTCCCCCAGGAGAGGTGATACGTGTGCTGACCCTCTCCCCCAGGAGAGGGGATTATCTTTCTCCCTCCCGGTGGAGAGGATTGCTTTTCTCCCTCTCCCTCGAGGGAGAGGGCTGGGGTGAGGGGGTGGCTGAACAACCCACACCTTCGTCTACGATATTTCAGCAGGAATTCCAGCGGTTATTCAAGAAAATAGGATATACTACGTTCGAGAGCCGGCGGGGGAGCTAATCGCGAGATTGGACGGGCCGAATATGAACCATTACCACTTCGACCAACTCGGTTCAACAAGGCTGCTGACGGGTGCCGACGGCACCGTAACGGACGAATACTCCTACGACGCGTACGGCGCAGTTCTGTCTCACAACCGACGCACCGGCTCAATAAACCAGCCGTATCAGTATGTTGGTCGGCTGGGTTATTATACGCACTGGCAGGAGCCGAACTTTGGGCTGCTGCAGCTTGGGGTGAGGTTCTATGATTCGGAAGTGGGGAGGTTTTTACAGAAAGACCCGGCAAGAGATGGAGACAATCTATACGCCTATTCGTATAACGCACCGAACTACATGGTTGATCCGAGCGGGAAAATCGCCTGGGTGCCTGTTTTGGCGGCTTTGGGAATCGTATATACATGCTACCAAGGATACTGCTTACGCATGGCTTGGGTAGCCGCAAATGAGGCGAGCAAGGTACCTAACAACGACAAACTCGCCCACTGCCTCATGGGTTGCCGTATTAAGCGTTGCCTGGGCTTGGTTGCTGAGGCTAACATCATGAGACTCCTGTTCATCTTATATGAACACTTGGGCGGTGTCAATGAACCAGCCGATGTAGAAGCAGGGATGGTTGGTTTGGACTGCGCATGGCTTTGCGCAGCCGGTCAGTACACTGGCAGGTGTGGACAATGCTGCCTTGATCAGTTGAAAAGTAGGAGGATACGATGATGCGCCGAATGTTGATTCTGCTTATTGCTTTACTGATTATGACGTGCTGCTACCTAGTAGCCACGCGATCTCCTTCTTACAAGCTATTTGTTAGGCCGAGCAAGCACGACATACGCTCAGCACTCGGGAAGCCCGGCAAAGTATTTTTACCGAATGAGCGCATGGGCACTTATGTGACGCAGCCTCCTCATCCACCAAAAGGCAAGCAAGAGGTTTGGGTCTATTTCAGCCTAATGAAGCTGACATTCGTTTATTTCGATGAGCACGGCCGGGTGCGTATGATATTCTACACTGTGACATAACGAATTCGGGATCCACTTGCTATAGCTTGCTGGCCCGCATTATTCATGAGCGCTGAGCTGGCTTGTCTGGCGCACGATTATCCCTTCTAGGCTGATCTGGCCGCTTGTCTCGTCAATATCATAGGGTTGAGACCTGAGCATCCGCGAAATCCGTTCCAGCGAAAAGTTTCCTCAAAGCCTGCAACAACACGAAAGCCGCACAATGCAGGATAAGCCGAAAATGGTTGGCAAGAAATCGATGACAACTCGTTCTGCCTGAAAGCACATCGCCCTTAAGCTCCTTTATACGATTCTCAACATCGCCGCGATCAAAGTTGGTTGAGATGGTCTTGGAACCGAAAGGAATTTCGAAGCTTAAATCCGAACTCTTCATCAGGGATACCTCCGCTAGAGTTTTTTCACAATGAGTCTCCTTCAACAGCAGAGTGTATCCCTTTCAATCTCATCAAGAATTATCCGGTTTAGCTGACTAACCCCCTAACCCCCGCCTGATAACTGGTTCCCCAATCAAAGGGTAGAGGGGGCGGGCCGCTTCCGTGGACGCTTCAATAATTTCTGGGATTCTGATATAATGTAAACGCTTCTATAAAATCAGCGGATGGCGGGTGCAAGGCTCGTCAGTTATTTTTGTGTACTAGTCATGGAATACGCTAAACCACTAGCCAAACTTGTGGGAGAGTTCGAAAAATTGCCGGGAATCGGGCCGAAATCGGCCCAGCGGTTGGCGTTTCACGTGCTGCGGATGACCGAGGAAAGCGCACAGGCTCTGGCCGCAGCGGTGCTCGACGTAAAAGCGCAGATCAAACTCTGCCCGGTTTGCTTCAACTATACGGATCAGGATGTATGTGTGATTTGTTCGGATCCCAAAAGAGATCGCTCACTACTGTGCGTCGTGGCGGAGCCTCGCGACGCGGTAGCAATGGAAAAAACAAACGAGTTTCGCGGAGTCTACCATGTGCTCGGTGGGGTAATATCGCCGATGGATGGGGTTGGCCCTGAGATGTTGAAGATCCGCGAACTGGTTAGCAGAGTGGGCGAAGACGAGATTAAAGAGGTTGTGTTGGCCACCAACCCTACGATAGAGGGCGATACTACCTCGATGTATATCGCCGGGCTGCTCAAACCGCTCGGCGCTAAAGTCACGAGAATCGCTCACGGAATGCCTGTTGGAGGGGATATGGATTATGCAGATCAGGCCACGCTGATACAAGCCCTCCAGTGGAGAAGAGAAATCTAAAAAGCTGAAGGTATCCGCCTTGGCTTTAGACCATTAAGGAGATATTATGGCAAAGAAAATGGAGAGTTACGACGGCAATGCCGCAGTCGCCCACGTAGCGCACGCAACAAACGAAGTCATCGCCATCTACCCGATCACCCCAAGTTCAACTATGGGTGAAATCGCGGATGAGAAGACCGCTCGCGGCGAGCGCAACATCTGGGGAACGATTCCCTCCGTGACGGAGATGCAAAGCGAGGGAGGGGCATCCGGCGCAGTTCA
>JAAYKG010000176.1 GCA_012522555.1 Armatimonadota bacterium | reverse complement strand
CGAGAGAAAACTCTTAAAATTATTGGCCTGTCTGATGCAGAGCTGCACGCTCGCCTGCAGGCTGTTGTCAACCGACAGTAACTTCGACAATATGTTGTTCGCCATCCCCAAAGAAAGGCAGCATGTTACCCAGCATCGGCTCCCCATCCACCACTATCGATGATCGGCAGCCAGGCTCCACAGTATTTCTTTTCAGCAGTATCTTGTATTTGTCTCCCCGGAATTGCCTGTACATCTCACATTCAATCCACGAATCCGGTAACCTGGGATCCAACACCAACCCCTCGCTGGTCACGCTGAGGCCGAGGGTCCATTCGACGAGCACGCTATAAAGCGAGTTCAGAGCACTGACATCGCCGATAGTGTTCGACCCTGAGCCGAGATGATCACTCAGGTCATCAAGCACCGCTTTATCGGCCATCACCGGGGTAATCGACTGTAGATATTTCAGGCGTCTGGGGAGCATGCGTTTCTCCAGCCGATCTTCTCGCGTTAGATTTCTGCGCTGCAGAGTCTCCAACATCTTGGCGTGTTCGGCAAAATCCTGGCGTATAAGCGACCACATCCGAATAGTCTCCGCCAGCAGCCGATCATCCCCGAAATTCGAATCCGTCGATTTGGCGTTCAGCGCCATCCTGAGCACCCGTTCGCAGTGTTCTTGCAGCGGCATGGCCGGCCCGTCTTTTAGCGCGATGCTTTCGGCTAGGATACTGCTGTCCCCCGTTTCCGCCACATATCTCCCGGCGCTGATCACCAGCCATAGCAGTTCGGTCGGCGGTATGCTCACAATGGATTTATCATCCGGCGAATATGAACCCAACAGCGACAAGCCTGCCGCAAAACTCAACAAAGCCGGGCGGACGATGTGTGCCGCGGCCCCGGTTATAGGATGCAGGCAGCGCAAAATATCGGCGACTTGTGCTGGGTCGAGATTGGCGGGGGCATTACGCTGTCGAATCCAGCTTGCGTACACTTCATATGGAAGCCACGTGTTTACAAGCGCGTCAAAGACTCGATCCGAGCTTTGCACCTGCACTGTGTTTGAAAGCTCCTGCCAACACTTTCTCGATACTTCGATTGCGTCTCGGACGGCATCAGGCTTGGACAGAGCTTGGGTGATGCGCAGCGCCGACTCCGGGTTAGGAGCAACGCCAAAGGTAAAACCGAACTCGGCCTCTCCTTCTACCGGCAATTCGACCTCCACGGTCAATGCGGCCACCAGATCTCGCACGCATCCATCCTCAGAGGTTTTCTCGCAATCTTCAATATAAGCGGGCGTAGCAAGGGATCGTCGATCCCCTGTGAAATCGGATTTTTCAATACAATAGCGAGCAGCAGACAGGGTGCAGGAATGGAATAGCACCAAATCATCCGCGAGAGCTTCGTCTGGAATAATTTCTGGTGCGCCGAGGGGCCGACGCATCAGTAGAACATTATCACTTCGGCGAAAAACAGCCTCCATTGTTGCGGCTGCGCGGGGTTCAATGTAGGTTGTGAACTCGAGCACCCTCGGAGTCGCCGAACGATTCTCAAGCGATATTCGCCATACCTCACACGGCAGACCAGGCACGGTAGCGATGGTAAGTGTCGATGCGATCTTGTTTTTCAAACTGAAAACGCTCGCCTGGCCCGGCTCATAGACTACTTCATACTCATTGCTTCGTTTGCCCGTCGGGCTGAAAAAGCACGTCCAGTATTCCCCGCTCACTTTATCACGAATATACCAGGCTTTGCTGAGGCGAGAACTATGAGTCAACTCTCGGCCGCCGAATCGACTGCAACCGGAACCATCAGGCAGCAACTCTACAGAATAATCCGAGCCTACGCTGCAAAGAAGTCCACCAAATGGGCTGGCTGCACCTATTTGATTGACGGCAAAAGCATCGCGTTTTGTGAATCGTCCCGCAGCGTAGGGCACGTGCTGATCTGTCGCGCCGTGAGGCCGAATGATCATATTCTCCTCCATATAACATCCCCTCCAATAACTGTCACAATAATAGTATCGGTTAATCAAATGGACAGCATAAGTGCATGGCTCAAGGATTTCTGAAATCCGCCAATAATGTTGACATCAGAAGCTGGGCATGACATACTGTGTTGCAGGCTATCGCGTCTGTTCGAGTGTTCGTGAAACATATATGACGGAGAAATGAGGTCCCACTATGGCCAAACGAGGCTTTACGCTGATCGAGTTACTAGTCGTCATCGCTATCATCGCGATTCTCGCTGCTATCCTTTTTCCAGTCTTTATGCAGGCCAAAGAACGCGGCCGCCAAACCACCTGTTGCTCCAACTTGAAGCAGCTTACAACGGCTATGTTCAACTATGCTGATGACAATAATGGGCTATTGCCGGTCTCCTCGAGGAGGCGCATGGGAAACCTCGCCGGTGGCACGCCGATCGAATGGACAGGTTCCACATTTGGCGGTGTCGGCGGAGACACACGAATCGTGCCCTGCGACCCACGTCGTGGCTCCTTACATCAATTAGGATACGCAAGGGGGATAGGCTTGTTCAACTGCCCGTCCGACATGAATATCCCGTGTTATTATGGCGGGCGAAAGATTGCATGGTCGGAGCAGGCTTCCTGGCCGGCGGGTGTCACCAATGCCGGCGGACTGCCTGCAGGGTTTGGAGTCAGCTACTCGGTCAACGAGGACCTTTGCGATAAGCGCGCAAAACCATACACAGTAAAGCTTGCCACCGCGACAGCGGGCCGGGCCAGTCAAATTCTGTTCCTTATCCATGAGAAGCGCGGCAATGCCGACGGCCTTGATGGGCAGAACGATGGGTTCTACCAGTGGTGGAGCTACACTTCCGTTGACGATCCAGGGGATATCCACTGGGAGGGAACGACTTGCTCGTTTACTGACGGTCACGCCAGATGGATCGCCAAAAAAGAGATACTGAGGACGCAGGCGCTGCACACGGGAGGAGTTACGCACCGGGCAAATACTCAGTGCCGGTGCCCCTGGCATAGAAACTCATACTTCTACGGAGCGCCGGATCCAACTACAACCGACTAGCGCAAACTTTGGAATTTGGCTCAGTTTTGCGTCTTTGCGCGGAGCCAATCAAGCAGAGCGGAGAAATCCGGTGGGAGCGGCGCATCGAAGCTGAGCCGCTCACCGGTCATAGGGTGATCAAACGATAAGGCGAACGCGTGCAGAGCCTGGCCTTGCAGTGCGTCTATCAACAGCATAAGCTCGTGCTGGTCGATTTTGTTGTATGTGGACGGAATCGCGCGTTTTGTCCCCCCGTAAGTCGGGTCGCCGACCACCGGATGTCCGACGAACGAGCAATGCACCCTTATCTGATGGGTTCGGCCTGTGTCGAGCTTTGCGTGCAGCACAGTGAAGCCTTCAAATCTATTCAGCACTTTCAGGTGGGTAATGGCTTCGCGCGCCGTATATCGCTCGGTGTCCTTAATCACAGCTTGTCTCTGGCGGTCGGTGGGATGTCGGCCTATGGGAGCGTCAACAACCGCTTCGTTAAACTTCGCAGCCCCCCAAACCAGCGCCATATATTGCCGTTCCGCCGTTCGGGCCTGAATTTGGGATTGCAGCGAGGAATGCGCCAAATCGGTCTTTGCGACCGCCAGCAGCCCGGAGGTGTTTTTGTCGAGGCGATGCACGATGCCAGGCCGTTCCACCCCTCCGATTCCGGATAAATCCTTGCTATAGGCAACCACCGCATTGACCAAAGTGCCGGATAGGCTGCCGGGGGCCGGGTGGACGGTCATACCTTTTGGTTTATTGATGACGAGTATCTGGTCATCTTCATAGACCACATCCAGCGGGATTTCCTCCGGCCGAATATCGGTTGGCTCCGGGGAAGGAACATTTATGCGGACAACGTCGCCAGGTTGTATCTTATGGCCGGCTCTGGTCGGCATTCCGCCGACAGTCACACAAGCTTTTGTGATCAGCTTTTGGATATGCGACCGAGACAACTCCGGCATTCGTTCTGCCAGATACACATCAAGCCGTTTTCCGAAATCATCGACATCAACAATAAAAGTGGATTCGTTCACAGTGCAGGGGTTAATCATGCGGCATCAAAATACCTGCTTGCGGAAAATACGAAGAGAGCCAGGTAGTTGGAAATCGAAGTTTCCCCGAACTTTCCTTCTCGCCTGGCTCAGGTCCGTGGCTCGCATGTATCGAGCCGGTGGTAAAGGGGAAGGACCATTCGATCCTCCTTGAATGCTGGCTTCGCGAGCCCTATCCCGCGAGGAGCAGCCTATTCCCAACCACTAACGAGGGTCGGACATTTATACTATTCCCTGTTTGCCTCGTGTATCCCTCCTTTTCTCCTTTTACAAAAGAAAAACCAGCAAAATTACCGGGCTTTGCCTGAATGTCTCATGGTAGAGCCGGACAATTAGATGCGCCAGTTCCGGCAACAAGTTCACCAAAATAACGTTGACCAGGCTCGCCCGTAATGTTATCCTATCTCAACGTAATCCCCATTTTTGGATTTGCAGCCCATGTTTATTAAATCTTTGGAGATTCTCGGTTTCAAGTCCTTTGCCGAGAAAACAGACGTTGAATTCAGCTCCGGCATAACCAGCGTCGTTGGGCCGAATGGATGCGGCAAAAGCAACATCGCCGACGCGCTAATGTGGGTCCTTGGCGAATCTAATGTCCGCAACATCCGCGCCCAGCGTGCGGTTGATGTCATCTTCAGCGGCACCGACAAGAAGCGTGCTCTGGGTATGGCCGAGGTATCGCTCACATTGGATAATTCCTGCGGCACTCTGCCCGTCAGTTTTAACGAAGTCACAGTCACTCGACGAGCATATCGGTCGGGGGAGAGCGAATATTTAATAAACAAGACTCGCTGCCGGCTCAAAGATATATACGAACTGTTTCTTGACACGGGCATCGGCAGGGAGGCCTATTCTTTTGTCACGCAAGGCGAACTTGATGCGGTTCTCTCCGCGAAATCAGAGGATCGACGCGAGCTTATAGAAGAAGCCGCAGGGATCAAGAAATATCGCTACCGCCGCGAAGAAGCAAATCGCAAACTAGACAAAACCCAGGCAAACCTGCTGCGCATCTGCGACATTATGTCGGAGCTTGACGGACAACTCGAACCGCTTGCGCATCAAGCGGACCAGGCGCGAAAATTCGAAGAACTGCAGGCCAGGCTCAACGAAATCGAGATAGGGCTGTTGATCCGCGACCTGCTGAAATACATGCGATCCTTGGAAGAGGTGCGCAACTCAAAGCGCGAGGCGGTCGCTGAATTAGAGAAATACGAGCAAGCGCTGGCCGAATTGGAAGCGCAGCACGAAAAGCAGACCGAAAAACTCAACAAGCTCGAACAACAAGTTGAGGAAGCTCGGCGGGTCCAGATGAGCTTGTTGGGTAATGTTCAGCGATTGGACAGCCGAGCGGCGCTGCTCGACGAGCGCCTCAATTCAGCCAGATCGCAAATTAAGCAAACCGACGAAGAGATCGCCAATTTATCGGGCCGCATCGATGAGACTCGATCTCGAATCGGCAATCTGGAAATCCAAGAGCAGGAATGCGCGGCGGTTGCGGATAGGGCCAAATCAAGCGTCGATTCGAAATCCGATATACTAGCCGAACTGGATAGGCTTTTTGACGAGGCTTCGCGTGCGGTCAACGATCAAAAGGCCAGCTATCTGGAACTTGCCAAGGAGATTGCCGCCAAGAGAAATGCGCTGCAGAACTCTCGGCAGCGTTTAGTCGACCTGCAGACCGCCGTCGACAAACGCCAGGCTGAGATCGTGCGGCTTGAGGCTCAACTTGACGAGTCGCAAAAATCCGGCGAAACTGCTGCATCGGAAGCCCAAACGCCGCAATCCCGCATCAAGGAGCTTACTGATAAGCTCGCCGGGGTTACGCAGACCCGCGAAGCTGCGGAAGCGGAGATAGTAGAAACGAACCGCCGTATCGCCGATCTCGCGCGCACGATCGCTTCTAAGTCTTCCCGTCTGGGAACCCTGAAGGAGATGGCGGAATCGCACGAGGGGTTCTATGAAGGTGTTAAAAGTGTGATGGCTGCGGCTAAAACCGACAAGCTGCCGGGCAATTTCGCCGTCGTCGCCGATGTAATTGATGTGCCCAAGGGTTACGAAGTCGCCATCGAAACCGCTCTTGGAGCCAGCTTGCAGGATATCATTGCCGACACGGTCGAGCAGGCTAAAGGTGCGATTAGCTATCTCAAGACCCAGCAGGCTGGGCGCGCCACTTTCCTGCCGCTCGACGGTATGAGATCGCAGCGCCAGGAAGTTCGCGGTAATATGGACCTGCGCTCAGGAGCCGTTGGGATCGCGTCTGAACTTATCGGTTATGATCGGCGATATGATCCGGCGGTGAAATCCCTGCTTTCCCGCACAGTAATCGCCCAAACCATCGATCACGCGGTGGGGCTGTCACGAAATCTTTCCGGCTGGAACAAAATCGTTACCCTCGAAGGGGAGTTGATTGTCCCCAGTGGCGCAATAACAGGCGGTGCGCGCAGGAGCAAAGGTCCCGGTTTGCTGGTGCGCAAGCAAGAAATCGATTCTCTCGGGAAAGAACTTGCGTCACTCGGCGACCAATCAAAAGAGCTGTTCAATCAATCACAAGCGATCGAGCAGCAGATAGCAGCGCATAATCAATCGATCACGCAAATCGAAACGCTTACAGCAGAATCAAGAGCAGCGCACAACGAACAAACCAGGCGAGCTGATTTTGCGACCCGTGAGTCGGAGCGGCTCGCAAAACAATTGGACACTGCGCGTATAGAAAAGGAAGAGGCCGAATTGCTCGTCGGTGAAGAATCCCAAACGGCAGATCAACTTCGGCAGCTGCTGGAGACGGTGGGGCAAGCAAACGAAGATCTCGATGAGAAGGTCGCCGGCGCCGAGCAGGATATCGAGACCCTCAGGCAGCGGCGTTCGGCGGCTCGCGAGGAGTTGATGGGGCTGAACGCCGATCTCGCCGCGTCCACCCAACGGTTATCCTCTTTGCGGTATAATTTGACTGAGATGAGGTCGTCTGTCGAGCAGATGACCGTTGAATTGCAGACACGCCAGTCCACGTCCGGAGGCGCTGCGACGAACATCGATTCCATTGTTGCCGAACGAGGGACCGTCGAACAGGAAAGAAATCGACAGCGTGAACTGCTTGAGGCGGCGGAAGCTAATCTTAGGACTCTTTCCACCGAGAAATCCACCGAATCGACGAGTGCGATGTATGTGGAGGCTCGTTTGAAAGAGGCGACGCAACAGCGAAACCAACTCTCTGAACAGAGCCACGAGGCCGATGTCAGGGAGGCTCGCCTCGAAGTGCAGGCGACGCTGGCGGCGGAACGGCTTACTGATGAATACGGCATATCTCGGGAGCAGGCGATGGATTGGCCGGAGGTGGTCGAGGTAGAGCGCGGCACCGCCACTGAGGTTGCTCGCTTGCGTCGTGAAATTAAGGATATGGGCCTCGTCAACACAGGCGCTGTCGCGGAATATGAACGAATCAAAGAAAGATGGGATTTTCTTACCGCCCAGCGATCTGACCTCGAAGAAGCCCGCGACCAGATAAACGCCGCCATCCGGGAAATCGACACCAATACTCGCGGCCTGTTTACCGAGACCTATAACGCGGTCGCGGCGAACTTCGATGTGATGTTCAAGCGATTGTTCGGCGGAGGGAAGACCGAGCTTTCTCTGACCCTGCCAAACGATTTACTCGCTACGGGCATCGATGTCAGCGTGCAGCCTCCGGGAAAGAAACTTCAGGATATGTCTTTGCTTTCCGGCGGGGAGAAGGCTTTGACTGCCTGCGCATTCATATTCGCGCTGTTGATGGCCAAGCCCAGCCCGTTCGTTGTTATGGATGAAGTCGACGCGCCTCTTGACGAAAGCAACGTGGAACGATTCGTTGAGGTGTTAAAAGATTTCTCCAAAGACTCACAGTTTATCGTCGTCACGCACAACCGCGCAACAATGGAGTCCGCCGATACCCTGTATGGCGTAACGATGCAGGAGGCCGGGATAAGCAAACTCATATCGGTTAAACTGTCTTCCGAGTCCACAGACAAACAAGAGCGCAGCCTGCTCTATACAAGCTAAGGCTGCGCCCAATTTAACGAATATTAATGCTGTTAAATCAAGATTATTTGCGTTTGAATCTCAGCGCCGCAGGAACTGCGGTCAGGCAGCCCATCAGCGCCAACAGGCTCGATGGCTCCGGAATCGCAGGGCTGGATGATCCGCCGCCACCGCCGCCTGCGAGGCCTGCTACTGCTCCAAGGCCGCCAAGCACGCCCAGTATGCCGCCCATTCCACCGCCTGCGCCTGCCGCGGCTACAACCGCCGGTGCAAACGACACAGCCGGAGCGACAGCGGCTTGCATTGCGGGCGCCGCAACAACCGGAAGCGCAGCCACGACCTCAGTTACAGGTGGGGCCATTACTACTGCCGAGGTGATGATTTCTTCTGGCGCCGGCAGAACCCGGGTCTCCACTGCTGTTATGGGAGACTCTTCCGGCAGTGCTGCAACTGCTGATTCGCTTTGGCTTGTGACCTCCACCTTTGGAAGTTGGGTGGTGAGCGGGTTTCCGCAAGCCCACTGCAGCACCGGCTTGCCTTCCTTCGTAGAGAAGACCTTGGTACCTTTCGGCAGATTTTTCGTCTTCACCGAAGTTCGACCGTGCTTGTCCACATACCAGACCTGCACTCGCAGCGGTTGTTTCAGGGTGGTGATTTGCAGGTTGGAGGCTATATACTCGTCGAGGTCTTGCGCCGAGATACCGAAATGGATCGAATATCTCGAACGAACCACCGAATCATTCGCCACTTGGGTCCTCAACTCGTCGACTGAAGCGACGGAGTTTCTGAGATATGACCCGGGTGGCGTTTTCTTTGCTGCAAGAGCCGGGAACACACAGATTCCCACCAGCAGCAGCGCCGCCAGACTGACTAATAGCACATGCATTAATATTCGCATAAGACGTACCTCTATTGGCCGCGGGCAGATGTGCCGCGGTATCGGTCGCCGATTAATGCTCTCTCGGCGTACTCACAGAAGGTATATGCTCAAAATGTGCCAAACTATTGGATAAGCATCGCTGAGGCAGCTTTCAGGCATTTTGCCGGAAAATAGCTGGTGAAAAAAGACTATAACGAGGGCGTTTGGGAACTACCGACCAATACTCGTCCGTAACAAAGCTTGCGTTAATACTCAAGCTAAACCTAAAGATATGGAGGCTCGAGTCGATAATTGATACTACAGGAACCGCCCGCGGAGAGGCGGCGGGAACGCTGTGCGTTATCCAGGAGGATCCAAACGTGACAACACGCGTCCTATGGCTGATATGGGCACTGGTCGTGGCTTTCTTGATTGTGACTGCGCCTGCATTTGCCCAAACACAGGATACGAATCAATCTTTGGCCACGACTCAATCGGTCGGCAATACGCCAACACCTGCGGCGGAGTCTGCTCCCAGTCCCCCGGCAATCGTCACTGATGTGAATTATCGCATCGTTGCGGAAGATGTGCTTCGGCTTGACGTTTGGGGAGAGTCGCAGCTAAGCGCCATGCAGTTTCAGGTCACCCCGGGTGGGACAATCAACGTGCCGTATTTGGGTGAAATACAAGTCTTGGGGTTTACGCAAACCGAAATCGCTAATAAAATAGCGAAGATGCTGGCCGACCAGGATATTATTTATGATGCAAAGGTGCAGGTCAGCCTGATCAGCTTGCACAAACCACAGGTGCGCGTGTTGGGCGCGGTGTTGCGGCCGGGTTCGTATGAGTTCAAAGATGGCGATACGGTTTTTGACGCTGTGGCGCAGGGCGGAAGTTATAGAGATGACGCGATGTTGGAAGCCGCCTCGCTGACCCATAAAGACTCTGATGAGCCGATTCCTGTCAACTTGAAAAAACTGTTCGCCGGCGATCTATCACAGAATTACGAACTTGTAAATGGCGACGTGATATATATCCCACACGAAGATTATAATAATAAAATCTATGTGCTCGGTCAGGTGAATCGGCCCGGTCAATACAGCCTCAAAGACAACACAACGATTCTTTCTGCAGTGAGTCTTGCGGGTGGAGCGAATGATCGTGGTTCGGTTCGTGAGACGGTGCTGCTGCGGGGGGATCCGGCTAACCCTGAGCGAATCAAAGTGAACTTCAAGAAATTGTTTGACACAGGCGATATGTCCCAGGATCTCGTTTTGAGCCCTGGCGACGTTGTGGTGGTGCCTGATTCTAAGAAATTCGATTGGAATAGAGTTTCCCAGTTGGTTAGCACTGTTGTCAACCTCAGCTACCTGCGACGGGTAGGTTTCTAGGTCTTGCCGGCAAACAGGAGGATGTGCCCGTGGAATTTTGGCGTTATTATAGAGTAGTACGCAGGAGGCGTTGGCTGATTTTACTTGGCACGCTGGCTGCGCTGATTGCCGTTGCGTTCTGGAACTACAACTCAGAACCTCTATATACCGGCCGCACTACAGTGATGGAATCCAAGAGCATTAGACAGATTGGAGTTCCATTGTACCAATCCCAGATGCTGGGTAGTTCAGTTGATTTGCAACTGCAAATATCAAACCTGGGCAACCTTGCCACAAGCCAGAGAGTGCTGCAAAACTCAGCACAGACACTGGCTGACCTGGGTATGAACTATACCCCGCAGCAGATTCTGTCGGCCACGGCTGTTACCCCGGTGAGAGACACTAATATACTTGCTATCGAAGTGACACTCACCAATGCGGAGGCAGCCAAAGTCGCCGCTGACGTCATTGCCGCGGAGTTCAAGAAGGTATACGCCGACCTCAACAACGCATCTGTCAGTCAGAGCAGGGAGTTCATCGAAGCCCAGATCGAGGCCACAAGAACGGCAATGGTGCGTGCACAGGATGCGGTTAAGCGCTACAAAGAAGAGAGCGGGCTTATCCAGATAGACCAGCAGGCCGCTGCCGCCATACAAAGAATCAGCCGCGCTGAAGAAACCGCGGCGTCGGCGCAAATCGCTCATCAGACCGCCGCAGCAAGAGTAACACAGGTGGTCAAAGAACTAGAAGGTATGAAAGAATGGGAAGATAGCGGAAAGACTGTGGCTCGGAATCCCATTTGGCAGAGGCTGACCGAACAATTGGTTGATTTGGAGACGCGAAAGGCCAGCATGCTCAACGGCGGCCCCGGTCAGTCACGCAGAGGGTCTAATCACCCTGAGGTTTTGGCCGTTCAAGCGCAGATCGATAACGTCAAGCGGCAGCTTCTGGAGACCAAAGAAGACTATACTGCAAGCACAACGGAGTCGAAAAACCCGATATATCAAAACTCCACCAATGCTTACGTCAATGCGCGGGTCGAGGATACGGCGACTGCGGCGCAGCTGACAGCGGCTCAGAATGTGTCGAATGAAGCTAAGACCGAGATAGCCCAAATGCCTGAAAAGGAAGCCCGAATGGCGGAGCTTGTGGTCGACCTCAGAACCGCGACCGAAACCTACTCCCTGATGAAAAACAAACTCGACGAGGCCAAAATCCTCGAGCAGCAGAACAGGAATGACGTGGCGCTCAAGACCATCGATGCGGCGTTCGTCAGGCCTGTTGATCAAAAGCATGGGCTTAAAATTATACTCGCTTTGCTGTTGGCTCCGTTGATGGGGGTCGGTGTTGCGTTTCTTCTGCATTATACCGACAACACGGTCAAGACAGTGGGTGATGCCGAGAAACTGCTTGGCCTGCCTGTGTTGACTGCGGTTCCGACAGCCAGAGCGCACTCGCTGCCAAGGCAGAGCTGCCCGGAGATTATGGAAGTGGCATACCAGATGCTTACCTCCAACCTCTGGATTGCTACTCAGGAAAGCGAGAGCAATTCCATTGTTATGGTGAGCGCCGAGCCGGATGCTGGCCGCAGTGTGACTGCATCCAACCTTGCGGCATCTTTGGCCAGAGAAGGCGCCAGGGTGATTCTGGTTGATTCAGACTTGCGCAAACCCACCCAGCATCTAATCTTCGGGGTCGATAACCGTGCAGGGTTGACTAATATTCTCAGTGGAGCTGCCACTCTCGAGGATGCACTGGTTCCAACTCGTGTGCAGGGTCTGTTGTTGGTGCCGTCCGGGCCTGTACCGGACAACCCGGTCAAGTTGCTTCGCTCTCCGGAGATGAGAGATTTCGCTGCGCAGATAGCCGAGTTGGCGGATTTCGTAATCTACGATACTCCTGCCGGGATTGCGTTCCCAGACCCTGTTCTTGTGGCCAGCATAATCGGCAGCGCCGTGGTCGTGCACTCGGCCGGGAGAGTGCCAAGAGGCAGCGAGGCCGAACTGCGGGCCAGAATGGATAGCAGCGGCATCAGAATCCTTGGTGCCGTGCTGAATAAGGTCCGACGCGAGGATTCCAGCAGCTACTTCCATTATCATCTCTCCTACGAAGGAGTGGGGATGCCTCAACTGGCGAGCGGCGGAAGGATTTCCAGCAAGGGTGTGTAAGAGCGTGTTCGCCCTCAAGAGTGGGTGAAGTTGATATTAGTGTCCGGCGGATGGGTTATGCCGACCGCCGGACAGCGCCCGCTTAATATATCAGGAGGAATCGCGGGAATGTCTGAGTGCCCAAAATGTAGCGCCCCAATTGAAGAAGGCGCAGAAACGTGCCCGAACTGCTGCAAAGATCTGGACACTAAGCCAGGTAATAAGCCAAAAATCGACATACCATCTTATGTAATGAAAGCCCTCAAAACCTATTGGCCGATGCTTGTGGCAGGGGTGTTGTTTATAGTTATGCAATGGGGCTTTCCGTTCATTGACTGGTGGAAGTCGTGGAATAAGCCCAACTCCTACTATTCGCACGGCCCACTTGTGCCGCTTATCGCTCTGTTCATGGTTTGGGCGAACAGAAAACGACTGGCTCTTGTGAAAATACAGCCTTCGTGGCTGGGCTTGGCGTTGATTATCCCGTCCATATTTCTATACGTCTTTGGGCGTTGGACAGGCTCCGGAAACCTTTGCGCGATCACATTTCTCACGTTTTTGATCGGTGGGGTGTTGATGTTCACCGGCGCTCGGATGACGCGGTTGCTTTTGTTCCCGATGCTCTACCTGGTGTTTATGGTTCCTGCGCCATCGACTCTGCTTGATACGGCTTCGTCCCCTGTGCAGCGAATGTCGACCACATTGGCCGCTAAGGTCCTGCATTATTCGGGGAAAATATTCAGTGACTCAGACGACGGGTGGGGGATACGGCAGGCTGGTAACTTGATCTATTCTCCCAGACTGCCGGCAGCCTCAGGAGAATCCGAAGGTGTGCTGAGAGTGGAGGGGGAATGCAGCGGCTTTCGGATGTTGATTTCGCTTATCACATTTACGGCATTCTTCGTGTATATGCTGAATACGGCTTGGTGGAAGAAAGTCCTGCTGGTAGGCATCTCATTACCGCTGAGCTTGTTTGTAAACGGCTTACGAATCGCGGTGATTGGCTATGTGGGCATTTGGACGGACAACGCGGAGAAGATGTTCAAATTTCATGATTCATGGGCGATGGTTTTTGAACTGGTGTTGTCGTTTGCCATTTTGTTCGGAATTGCACGCTTAATCAATGCAGTAGATTTTGGCATTCCAGATCCGGTGGTTGATCCAGAGACGGCTGCAAAGGGTGAATCTGCCAGGCAAGCCAGGGTCTGGAGCCGCCCCGGGCTTGTTGTTATGCTTTTGTTTTGCGTGGTCGTTCTCACCAACTTCGGCATCAAGCCGCTCGAAGCCACAGCTAAAGGCGAGTTGGACAGAGCTAACTTCCCTGAACGATTTGGCACTTGGGAATCGCTGGATAGGGAGATTGACACCCTCACCGAAACTGAGCTGAAGACGGCGGACATGCTCAGCCGGGTCTATATCAACCGCGCTCACGACGTAGAGAGTGCGGCCGTGTTGGTCCAGGCGGCACGCGATACTGATGCATTTCACGATCCGCATAGTTGTATCCCTGGTGGGGGAGCCGCAATCGAAGAAGATCGCGTAGTCACGATCAACTTCGACAAACCCAGGCCTTTCAGCGTAAAAGCATCCTGCCTGAGAATCGCCAGCCCTCAAACCGGGGATAGTTCGCTGCTGGTCTATTGGTATAGCACCGACGGCCAGACCTACCCCAGAACCAGCCAGGTTAGACTTGTGATGAGAAAGGCTCAACTGAACGATCTCCAGACGATAGCCAAGAGCTGGTTTGGAATAGGCAGCGCGGAAAATGCCGAAGCCAGCTACGCTACCCGGCAATCATATTGCTACAGATTCCAGGCTCCGACTTATTATGAGGACACCAACGATGCTCTTAAACGGTTGACGAGGTTCATCCGGGAGTTTGTTGCCAGTTCGCCGCAGTTCGAGTAGCAAGCGCGGCTAGAGGATGTTTATGAGGTTGCTTCGAGACAGTCTACGGGCGGTATTAAAGCCGGTTGCGATCATATGGGATTGGCTGCAGGGTAGATCAACAGCCGTATCGGGGGGAGATGTTGGGGTTATCGCCCAGGCCGGATATGGGTTGGGCTTCCTGCGCACTCGCACCGCTCCCGGATGGCGCAAGCTCGTTCGTTGGGGGGTGGTCGCGCTAGGATTCGCCGCCTACTTTGGACTGCAGTTGGTCTTGGCTTATCTGTGCAATCAACTGATGTGGGTCTACATAATCGCGTTTATGATTATGATAGCCTGCCTGGTTTTTGCTGCGGCCAAGCCGGCGGCGACTTTTATATTTTGGCTGGCGTTTTCACCACTGGGGTTTATTTTTCTGAGGATGGACTTTGGCGCAGGGTTACCAGCCATCACTTTCGACCGTGTAACCCTGGCGGCTTTATCGTTTTTTCTGATTCTTAGAACCTTACTCAACCGGCATCGCATCAAAAGGCCGATCGCCGGGGAGTGGTTTGCTCTGATCCAGATAGCTTATATTATCCTAGCGCTATTTGTGATGAAGCCGGGCAATTTGCCTAGCATTCTGCGCACTTTGTCGGAGAAATTCGACCATATCGCGCTTGCTTTGGTGGCGTATTTTATCGCCAAATCTGTTCTTCGCACCAGGAAACAACTTGTCGGGGCGCTTATCGCGCTGCTGGTAGCCGGGGTTTATTCTGCTCTGTCTGCGTTTTATGAACACTACACTGGTCTGAGATGGTTCAGTTCGTTTCTGCCGGTGGAATTTGGCCTTGCATATGCAGACATCGGCCGGGCAAGCGGCCCGTTGATTAACCCTTCCGCACTGGGGACATTTCTAGGATTGACGGCATTTTTGTCTTATCACTTCTATGTTACCGCCCAGCGCAAATCGCTCAAGGGTTTTCTTCTTGTCTTAATGCTCTTGCAACTCATTGGTTGTTATTTTACCTATACCAGAGGCGCCTACGTCGGCCCCGCGCTTCTTTTAGTCGGGATGCCGTTCGCGGCTATAGGATATAGAAAACAATACGTGGGTTTGTTTTTAGTCGCTGTGGTCTCGATGATTATTGCTGCTCCAATCGTTATGTCCAACAGGAATGTGCATTCAAGGTTGACAAAAGAGAGCACGGTATTATTTCGTGTCGCCGTTACAGCCAGCACGTTCAACATTATAAAACATCACCCTTTATTTGGTATTGGTCTGGGCGAAATAGACAACGGCCTGGAAAAATATATGACCAATGCCGGCGCTCTCAGTGGCTGGTATGCCAGAGGAATAGAGCCTAGCAAGGTCTATCCGCAGCGAAAACTCTGGAAAATTGTCACATCGCACAATTCACTTCTGACCATCTTTGCGGAAGAAGGCATAGTGGGTGGAGTGTTATATGTAGGCTGTTTCGTCGCATTTCTGGTCCACTTGATAAAGGTTCGCGCTCGATTGCCTGACAAGGGCGTGCTAAACAAGGATCTGGTTTCGCTTCTCATTCTTGCTTGTGTTGGGCATTTCCTGGCGTGCTTGACCTATGATATTCGTTTCTTCAAATATCCCAATTACGTGTTGTGGGCTACCTATGCCATTGTCATACGGTTAGGTGAGATATTAAACGAAGAGGCGCACGCACAAAAAAGCCAAGCAAAGGATCAGGAGACACCAGTTCTGACGCATACTTAGGCGGGGATGGGGAGACTAGAGAATGGACAAGCTGCGGGTGGCTCTTGTGGGACCATACCCCACAACCGAAGGCAGTGTATTCGGAGGAGTGGAAGCTGTGACCTCATCGCTGGCGGATGGGCTGGCTGAGGTCGAAGGGATCGAAGTCCACACTGTCACCGCCGTAAAAGGGCTTCGTCGCCCGACGGATCGGATATCCTCCAGTGGTGTTCACATCCATTCAGTCCCTCTGTTTGGCACACTGGGCTGCTTGACTGGGTTTGCGATTGACCGAGCGAGGGTTGCAAAAAAGCTCAGGGAAATCAACCCCGACATTCTTCATGTCCACACGCAGGTTATGTATGCTCATACAGGAATAGGCCGCGAGTGGCCCTCAGTTTTGACGATACACGGCATATTGGAACGCGAAACAGCATCCAGGCGAGGGTTAGGCCGACTTCAAGCCAATCTTGCATTGCGTTATGAGGCCGCCAATATAGGCAGAGCTCGTCACCTGATCGCGATCAATCGCTACTCGATCAATGCTTACGGTTCGATCATCCGCGGCGACGTGCGTTACATTGACAATTCAATCAAAGATTTCTGGTTTGATGTGCCTGACCGAGCCGAACCTGGGCGCATCTTATTCGGCGGATTCATATATGACTTGAAGAACGTACTCTATTTGGTGCAGGCGATAGCTTATTTGGCGAAAAAATACCCGCATATCCGGCTTCGAGTGGCTGGAGGGGTGCGGGATCGAGAATATTACAATCGCTGCGTCTCTTTTGTAGCTGAACAAGGAATCAGCAAGAACGTCGATTTTTTAGGAGCGATGTCGGTCGATGAGATGGCGGAGGAGCAATCAAAGGCATCCATTGTTGCCCTAACCTCAAAACAAGAGAACGCGCCGGTCATAATTTCAGAGGGCATGGCGGCTGGAAACCCGGTAGTGGCCACAAATGTCGGCGGGGTCGCGGAGATGGTGGCTGATGGAGAGAGCGGGTTTGTGGTGGAGTTGGACGACGTAGGAGCGCTCGCGGGCAGAATCGATCAGCTTTTATGTGATGAAGACTTGAGAAAGCGAATGGGCGAAGCCGGAAAAGCGATTGCTATGCAGCGTTTCAGACGTTCGGTTGTAGTCGGCAAAAGCGTGGATTATTACCGAGAAATTGTCGAACGTGAGAAAAGCTGCAATACCGACTCCAAAGACCTTATGGGAGACAAATGATTAGAATCGCGCTTGCACAACAATATCCTTTCGAGACTGATACATTTCCCGGAGGCGTTCACACGGCGGGATACTATCTGGCGCGTGGATTGCAGGCCAGAGACGATGTCGATGTTCGGGTATTGACGGTCAGCGGCCAGGCTCCTGGCGATATGGATCGTGTCGACGACGGGCTTCGAGTGCGATTTTTGTCTGAACCAAGAGTGCGCATAATCCCAAATATGAGCCGCAACATAATTTGCTTGACGCAAGAACTACGCGAGATGAACCCGGATATAGTGAACGGAAACCTGGTGATATATGCGGTCGCATCACTGCGCGCGGGTCTGCCGACGGTGTTTACTGTTCACGGAGTCATTCATAAGGAAGCCCAGGTCTGGACACATCCGCTGGATCGTCTTCGTTATAAACTCTATATGAAATACGACCGCGAAGCTATGTCCAAAGTGAAGCACGTAATCGCGACCAGTCCTTATGTAGTCAAAGAATATGAGGGCCGCACCGACGCGAAGTTTCATGTTATCGACAACTGCATTGACGAGCGATTCTTCAGCGTTTCTAACAAAGAAGAGCCTGACAGGCTCCTTTACGGCGGATTGGTTTACGATCGTAAAAACGTGCTCGGGCTTCTGGAAATTTCCCGCAGGTTAATCGAAACCCGTCCCGGCCTCAAGCTGAGAATCGCCGGTAAGATTGCCGACCAGGAATACTATGAGCGATGTCTCGCATTTGTCAAAGAGAATGGAATGCAAGGCAACGTCGACTTTTTAGGGCAAACTACTGTAGAGATAATGATGGAGGAACTCTCACGGGCGACAATGCTGCTTTTGCCTTCCAAACAGGAAACCGCTCCCCTTGTAATCAGCGAAGCTCTTGGCGCAGGCAAGCCTGTCGTTGCGTCCACAGCCGGAGGAATTGCAAATCTAGTGCGTGATGGCGAAACCGGCTATGTCGCGGATTGGAGAGATAATGATCGATTTACGGAGTGCATAGATAGACTTCTCGGCGACGATTATCTACGTGCAAAAATGGGCGAGGCTGCACGCGAAGAAGCCATTGAGCGATTCTCGAAAGAATCCGTCGCCGCTCAGACAGTCAAAGTGTACAGGGAAGCATTGTCTGGAAAGTGATTGCGGGATAGAATAGCGTTTTGATATCAAACGAGACAACAATGGATACTGGGGCATGCAGAGATGCGGCTCTGCGCTTACACGAATATCTCAGCGATCGTTTCGTGCAAGATGACGGTAGTATTGCCGGGCCGGACCCCGGGGTAAGCCTCAATCTACGCTTGACCCGTTTTGTCAAATCATATCTGCGAGCGATTCCCTGGCGAGACCGCCTCTATTATCTGCAGGCGCAGGCGTATTGGATCTGGAACAACGCTGTGTTAGCGGATATTACTACTGACAGGAATTATGCGGACGCAGCTCTGCGATGCGCAAGCGTGGTCGCTTCAAGACAAACCGACGAAGGTTGGTGGCATTATCCGCAGGCGGAGTGGAAGAATCGAGTGGCAACAGTTGAAGGCTGCTTCGGTGCGCTCTGTTTGCTAATGGGATTTAACTTGTCTTTGGATCAGCGCCTCCTTGATGGTGCAATAAAATGGCACGACTACATGGTTGAAAAAGTCGGGTTTCAGGACTACGACTCCAACTCCAAAGCGATCAACTATTTTTCCAATGTCGGAAGGGGGCTTGTTCCCAATAACTCTACTCTTGCAGTTTGGTTCGGCGCTGCTCTGGCGAAAGCTGCTGATGAGGAGAAGTATCTCGAGCATTGCCCCGCAATGGTGAGGTTTTTGGCACGGTGTCAGACCGACGAGGGTGAGTTACCCTATGTTCTGAAAAGCGAGCATGGCCCTGGTCGTGTGCATTACCTTTGTTTTCAATACAACGCTTTTCAGTTTCTCGATTTATATGAATATTATCTTATATCAAAGGACGATTTGGCCTGGCAGGTGATGCAGGGGCTGGCTGGGTTCCTTAGCAGTGGATTGACCGAAGCAGGCGATGCCCGACACGATTGCGAGGTGGATAATCCGGTTATCCATTATTTCACGGCGGCGGTTTCGGCGGCTCTGACTCGCGCTTCGCAGATCGGCCTGGGGGATTACAGATCTGTTGCCGCGCGAGGATACGATCGCTTATTAGGCGTGCAAAAGGCGGATGGAGGGTTTGATTATTCTCTGGGGGACTATGGCATACTCTCCGACCGCCGTTCATATCCAAGAAATCAGGCTATGATTTTGCGGCATTTGCTGGTGGGCGCTTCCGAGGAGTGGCAATGAGCAAAAAAGTCGCCTACATAATCAGCATGGTCAAAGCAGGAATCCCTGCTTTCACCTATCGCGAAATCGATATTTTATGTAAAAACGGCTTCGAGATAGCGATTTTCCCACTTACATATCGCACCGGCCCATACATGCCTAAGCCCGATTGGCCCCTCTTCAGGCCGTCGAAAAGCGCTATGTTGGGCGCACAATTCGTTAGTTTGATTACTAAACCCGCACTGTATTTTTCATTGTTATCGACTGCGATCAGGACACACACCCTGCGCGAATTCGTGTTAGGAATGCAATTTGCCGGTCAGATGCGTCGTTGGGGCGCATCTCACATCCATTGCCATTTTGCCGATAGCAAGCTGTTTACGGGTTATTACTGCGCGGTTTGGCTGGATCTGCCGATAACTGTGACGGCGCATGCCTATGAGATTCACAGCAACCCAAACCCGAAAATGCTGAAAATAGCGCTTGCAATCTGCAAAAAAGTTGTAGTTCAATCCAACTTCAACAAACAATGTGTAATGCGCAACTTCGATTTAGCCGAAGATAAAATCGAGCTTGTCCGAGCGCATGGGGATATGTCGGACTCTAATTATCCCACCGGCATCAAGATACTGATGGTGGGAGAGTTCCGGGAGAAGAAGGGGCACGAAATCCTTCTTGCTTCCGTAAAGAAACTGGAGCGTAAGGATATTGCCGTCTGGCTTGTGGGCGAAGGCTATCTCGATGTGCCAAAAATGGCGCGAGATATGGGGGTTCAAGATCAGGTTGTGTTTCTGGGGATGGTCGGCAAGGATCTTCTGAACATCCTTTACGACTCATGCGACATGTTCGTTCTTCCGAGCCGAGTCGCGGCAGATGGCGACAGGGAGGGCATTCCGGCTGTTCTGATGGAAGCGATGTCACACGGCAAACCCGTCATCAGTAGTAGCCATGCGGGCATTCCTGAGCTTGTAGAAGAAATATTGGTCGAAGAAAATGACATTGATGGTCTCGCTGAAGCGATAGCGCGCCTGGCCGATGATCGGGATCTAAGAGCGCAGCTTGGGCGAAAGAACCTTGAGATAGTCAAAACAAGGTTCTCTGATGAAGCGGTCTTGCAGTTGGGGAGTGTATATAGCGAAGAGAAAACGGGTGAATTGCATTGAAAGTATTGTCGGTGGTTGGCACCAGGCCCAATTTTGTTAAGGAAACCCTCATCAACAAAGAATTCAAGAATCGCGGCGTTCAGGAGGTGTTGGTGCACACCGGCCAGCACTACGACTATGAAATGTCGCGTGTTTTCTTTCAGGAACTGGCCATTCCGGACCCCGACTACCATATGCAGGTTTCGACCGGGCTGCCGGGCAGACAGACCGCTGAGATAATTCAATCGCTCGAAAGCATAATCGTCGAGGAAAAACCAGACGTTACCCTGGTCTACGGAGACGTCACGTCCACCCTGGCGGCGGCGTTGGCGTCGGTGAAGCTAAATGTTCCGGTAGCACATGTTGAGGCAGGGGTGCGAACTCTGGCTCGCTACAACCCCGAAGAAATTAACCGCCGTGCAACGGATTCTGTCTCTGAACTGCTGCTTGCAAACTGTCAGGATGCCTACGATGAGCTGGTAAAAGAAAACCACACAGGCTCGAAAATATCGCTGACCGGCGATATAATGCAGGATATATTGCTCCACACGGTGAAGCGGTTCGATGTTCCAGTGTACCGTGGCGAATATAGTCTATGTACATTGCACAGAGCCGAAAATGTCGACAATAAGGACAATTTATCCGCAATTCTCGCGGGTCTGGCTGCCAGCGGCGAAAAAATCATCTTTCCTGTTCATCCGCGGACTCGCAAGAGGCTGGTAGAATTTGACTTGTGGGACCAGTACCAAAACTCCGAGGCCATAGACTTCAGTGAGCCGTGCGGCTATCTGGAGTTCGTGAGGTTGCTTGCAGGAGCCAATAAGGTTGTCACTGATTCCGGCGGAGTGCGGCGGGAGTCATATATACTAGCCAAACCTACCATTGTCGCGATAGATATAACATGGTTTCCGTGCCTGATCAAATCCGGCTGGAAAATAGTCGCAGGGCCAAACCGCGACAAAATAACTGATGCTATTCGCAATTTCGAGCCGCCGCAGGAGCATCCTGTGCTCTTTGGGGACGGTCGGGCCTGTCTCAAAATTGTGGATGCAATAGTAGATTATTTCGGAAGTTAGGGTATGGGAAAACCGCGAGTCAAGCGAATATGTCACGTGGTGCAGTCCAATTATCTGCGCGACCCTCGGGTTCGACGCGAGGCGGAAGCTCTCGCCCGCGAGGGTTACGACGTTGATGTCATAGCATTAAAGGAAAAAAATCGGCGTCGCAAAGAGACTGTCAATGGGGTGCATATTACTCGCGTCCCTCTCGCTCGCCGCCGCGCAACCGTTTTTCGGTATCTGTTGGAATATTCGCTATTCTTCCTGGCTGTTTCAGCATTGATGTCCGTGCGTATTTTCACTCGACGCTACGACCTCATCCATATCAACAATATGCCTGACTTTCTCGTCTTTTCTACTATTTTGCCCAAGCTGTTTGGGGCCAAAATTGTCTTGGATGTCCACGATCCGATGACTGAAGTCTTCAAGTCTAAATACGGGATAAGCAGCCGCAGTTTGACCATACGACTGTTGAATTGGCAGGAAAAGATCAGCTTGCGATACTGCCATCACGTCTTGACTGTCAGCGAGGTGATGAAAGAGAGACTTCAGGGTCCGGCGTTATACACCCCTGTTTCCGTTGCGTTGAACGTACCTGACGAGTCAATATTTCAACGTCCGGCTTACGATCTATCAGACCGTCGATCGCACGAGACGTTTACATTGCTGTATACGGGAACGATGTCCGCACGGTATGGTTTGGCTGTCGCAATCGAGGCGGTCGCTCAGTTGCGGGCTGTTATTCACGGGCTGAGGCTGTTGTTGGTCGGAGAAGGCGACGACTTGCCGAGCTTGCGAGATAAAGTTGAACAACTCGGGCTTCAAGATGTTGTCGAGTTTCGGCCGCCTGTTCCGTTGTCACAGATCCCAGGTATTGTCGCCGAGTGTGATGTGGGCATATCGCCGCACGTCAACGATGAGTTTATGCAGCTATATTTCTCCACAAAGGTGGCGGAATTTGTCAATATGGGGCTGCCGACTATTGTCACCAGAACTCACACAATCGAGCGCTATTTTGACGAAGACATCGTGAAATATTGCGAAGCGGGTGATGTGAATTCTTTTGCTAAAGCTGTTCTGGAGCTTTATGAGGACCCTGCTCAGCGAACTAGAATGTCTTGTAATGCGAGGCGCTTCTCAGAGCGATGGAACTGGACCACTGAGAGGCAGGCGTATCTGTCGGTTGTTGCAAGCTTGCTGGGCCAGTCAAAAACTGTCCAGCCAAAAGCCAGGGCGTTGATCTTGATAGAGAACTTGCCTCTTGCCCACGACAGAAGGGTGACCGCAGAAGCGCAGGCGCTCACTGAGGATGGTTATCACGTAACAGTGATTTGCCCCTCGGAACGGGATAGGCCGCTTCTGGATTGCATCAACGGAGTCGATGTCTACTCGTATCCCGCCCCGGCGCAAGGCCGAGGCAGCCTGGGTTATCTTTGGGAGTTCGCGTATTCTATGATTGCGTCATTCCGGCTTGCGCGGCTTGTCTACAAACGCGGCGCATTTGATGTGATTCATGCGTGTAATCCCCCGGACACGTTTTTCTTAATAGGAAAATATTATAAGGCTCTGTATGGCATCCCATTTATCTTCGACCATCATGATATTTCTCCAGAGCTATATTCAATTCGATTTAATCGTAAACCAGGGTCTTTCGTTTATAAAGCGCTGCTATGGCTCGAAAAATGTTCGTTTAATGCGGCTGACGTGGTGTTATCGGTTAATGAATCGGTAAAGAATCTTGCCACTGGCCGTGGACGAAAGGACTCGGATCTTGTCTATGTAGTCAGGAACGCTCCCGACCTGCGCAGATTTCAGCCGATCGCCCCGAATCCCGCCCATAGGCAGGGCAGAAAATATCTGGTTTGTTATGTGGGGGTCATGGCGGCACAAGACGGTTTGGAATATCTAATAAAAGCCATAGACCACATCGTCAACACGTTGGGCAGACAAGATATTACGTTTACTCTTATTGGCTCGGGGGATCGTGTTGAGAGCTTAAAAGAGCAAGCGGGCCAATTGTGCGTGGACGACTACATTGTGTTTACGGGAAGGGTCAACGATGATGTTCTGTTGACTAGTTACCTGTCGACCTCGGACGTTTGTGTCGCGCCGGATCCACAAAATATAATGAACGACAAATGCTCTCTCATAAAGATCGTCGAGTATATGGCGATGGCAAAACCGGTGGTAGGTTTCGACTTGACAGAATCGAGATATACCGCGCGGGATGCCGCAATTTATGCCACCCCGAACGATACTGCAGAATTCGGCGACAAAATAGTTGAACTTTTAGATGATCCAGTAAGACGAAAAAAAATGGGGGACAACGGAAAGAAACGAGTGGAGCAGGCTTTGTCTTGGTCACATAGCAAAAAAGTGCTCTTGAAAGCTTATGAAGTGGCGCTGAATGTGAGGCTGCGGAATCAAAACAATCAGCCTAAGGAATGTATTGCCGCAGAAAGTGAGAAAGTTTCGATAGATGATGTGGCATGATCCTTGTGTTGCAGGAGGCATATGATGATCAACCTTGGACTTGCGGGGGTGGGGTATTGGGGCCCGAACCTGGCAAGAAATCTCAATAACGTAGAGAACGCTGGTTTGGAATGGGTTTGTGATGCGGATCGGGCCTCGCTCAATAAGATCACGGCGATCTACCCGAAAGTGAAAACCGCGACGGACATCAGCGATATGCTGAACGCGACCGACCTCGATGCGGTCGTGGTGGCCACCCCTGCGGGGACGCATTTTGACCTCGCCCGACGGTGTCTCGAAGCGGGCAAACATGTTCTGGTGGAAAAACCGCTGGCGATGAGCAGCGCGGAATGCGATGAGCTGATTGACCTGGCTGAAAGCAAAAACCTCAAGCTGATGGTCGGCCACACGTTTCTCTACAGCCCACCCGTGCTTAAGCTGAAACAGTTGGTGGAAACTGGCGAGGTCGGGGACGCATACTACGCCTATTCCACTCGTGTAAATCTTGGCAGGATTCGCAAGGACGTCAATGCGATGTGGAACCTCGCCCCGCACGATATAGCGATATTTCTGTATTTGTTCGGGCAAACTCCCGTATCGGTCAGCGCGAAGGGCATAACTCATGTCCAGCCCGGCATTGAAGATGTCGTATTCATGTATTTGGACTTCCCCGGCAATATCACCGCCCATGTGCACGTGAGTTGGCTCGATCCGGGCAAGGTTCGCAGGCTGACTTTGGTCGGCAGCAAGAAAATGGTGATCTACGACGACGCCAATGCCGATGCAAAGATACAAATATACGACAAAGGCGTCACCAAGGTCTCCAATGGCAGCGCCGAATCGTTCTCCAGCTTTGGGGAGTTCCAGCTTCTATTGCGGGCTGGAGATGTTTTGATTCCAAAGATCGCAGCCACCGAGCCGCTCAAAGTAGAATGTCAGCATTTCGTTGATTGCATTATCAGCGGCGAGCGCCCTCTCACCGATGGTGTCCACGGCAAGAAGGTGGTTCAAGTGTTGGAGGCGGCACAAAAGTCGATGAAATCCGGCGCATGCCCTGTGGAGGTCGTTTCGTGAGCAACATAGCTGAGACTGCTAAGATATATCCCAACGTAATTATCGAGGACGGCGCCGAGATAGGAGAGTTTTGCATCATTGGTCTGCCGCCTAGAGGCAAAGCTCCTGGGGAACTGCAAACAAAAATTGGCAAAAACGCGGTCATTCGTTCGCATACGGTGATCTACGCAGGCAATGTGATTGGGGATAATTTCAACTCCGGCCACTGTGCGCTGATCCGCGAGGATAATCAGATCGGCAGCGATGTCAGCATCGGCAGCCACACCGTCATCGAGCACCATCTCGAGATACAAAACGGCGTGCGCATCCATTCGCAGGCATTTGTGCCGGAGTTTACCGTGCTCGAAAAGGGTTGTTGGGTGGGGCCGAATGTAGTGTTCACAAACGCGCTGCATCCGTTGTGCGCGCACGTCAAAGAGTGTTTGAAGGGGGCTACGGTTAAGATTGGAGCCAAGATCGGCGCCAATTCGACTATCTTGCCGGATGTCACAATCGGCGAGATGTCGTTGGTTGGCGCGGGATCGGTGGTCGTTAAAAATGTCCCTGATAAAGTCGTTGTGGCAGGCGCTCCGGCTAAAATCATCAAAAACGTCGCCGATCTCGATTGCCCATATGATCTTTGCGAGAAGCCATATGATGTGTAGCGATGCCGTTTCTTGAGGCTAAATACGGCAAGTGGAAGCAGCTTTTCGAGCCGTTCATCGTGGCGAATCAGCGAATTGAAGCGACGCTTGCAAGGCTAAGCAGTGATGCGCTTATCTGCGATATCGGCGCGGGTGGGAGGCGAATTACGCCGGATATTGTCACAGTTGATGCCTTTTGGGCGAAAGACACTGACATTCTTTCGGATGCGGCTCGCTTGGGGATTGCGGATGATACTTTCGATTGCGTGTTTTGCACAGGGACACTCGAGCATTTGCCCGATCCGTGGAAGTCGACGCGGGAGATCGCCAGAATAACAAAGCCCGGTGGGCTGGTTCATATCGACACACCGTTTATGCAGGGTTATCATAGCGACCCGCACGACTACTGGCGTTTCACTCAGGACGGGCTGCGGAAGCTCTTTGAGGATTTCGAAAAAGTCGAGTCTGGGGTGCACATCGGCCCGGCTTCGGGGTTGAGTTGGTTATTTGTCTGTTTCTGCCAGGCTTTTGCAAGAGGGCCGTTTATGCGAAAGATAATGTTCAGATTAGGCCGGCTGCTTGTGTTTCCGTGGAAATACCTGGACACTTTGTTAGTGAAGAGTCCGTATAGTTACCTGGCGGCCGGAGGGGTTTATTTTGTCGGCCGTAAACCGATCGTCACATTTAATGGAGAGGAATGTCATGATACCGTTTGTTGATCTCAAGGCTCAGCATGATTCTATTCGCAAGGAGCTTTTCGACACAATCACACAAATCATAGACACCAGCAGCTTTATAATGGGGCCGGCTATAAAGGATCTGGAGCGTGGTTTCGCGGAGTTTTGCGGCTGCAAGCACGCTATCGGCTGCTCGTCGGGCACATCGGCTCTCAACCTTGCTCTATGGGCGCTTGATATTGGGCCTGGAGATGAAGTGATCACCATTCCTCGCACATTTATAGCCACCACGGAGGCGATCTCGGTGCGCGGGGCAAAGCCGGTTTTTGTCGACATCGACCCGACCACATATACTATGGATACATCCAAACTGGAGGCCGCGATCACCCCGGCCACCAAGGCGATCATCGCGGTGCATCTCTACGGTCATCCGACGGATATGGATCCCCTGCTCGAAATCGCGCGCAAGCACAACCTCAAAGTGGTGGAGGACTGCGCACAAGCTCACGGCGCGGAGTATAAAGG
>JAAYKG010000175.1 GCA_012522555.1 Armatimonadota bacterium | reverse complement strand
CTGCTAAAAATAGATTAATCGGGGCAAAAAGGAGAGCTGGTGCCGAAGGAGGGAGTTGAACCCTCATGCCCTTGCGAGCACATGGTCCTGAACCATGCGTGTCTGCCATTCCACCACTTCGGCAACTGCGAAAATGATTGTACCACCAGCAATTAAAGCCTGTCAAGCCCTGAATTTCAGTTTTGCATTGGGTGTGAAAAGATGCTGAGGCAAATCGACGCACATCCCACAGCAAACTGCGAGTCGATATTCAATGTGTATTCCAATGTTCTTCAGATAGGAGGAATTATGTGCTCGGTCTATAACGTTAATGTGATAGTATTTGTGCCGATCGGTGCGAATCGGCATTACACATTACAAATTGGAGGATATATATGAAGCTTCTTTGTACGGGAGATCTTCATGTCGGTAGGAGGTCTTCAGGTTTACCCAGCGACGAGAAACATTCTTGCGCTGCCGGGTGGTCTCGGGTGGTGGATACGGCGCTGACTGAAAAAGTGGATGTTGTCTTGCTCAGCGGGGACCTTATGGACAGAGACAATCTGTTCTTTGAGGCTGCCGGGCCGCTTGAGACGGGGCTGCGCAGGCTGGTAGATGAGGAAATTCACGTCTGTGCTGTAGCGGGGAATCACGACTTTGAGGCTCTGCCGCAGTTTTTCAATCCTATTGCAGGAGACTATTTGCACCTGCTCGGTCTGGATGGAAGATGGGAATCGCAAATTATCGAGCGAAACGGAGACAAGCTGCGCGTGGTCGGCTGGTCTTTCCCGAGCCAACACGTGTCTGTCAATCCACTAGACTCCTTTCAGGTTGAAGACGACAATATACCGACAATAGGGCTGCTGCACTGCGATGTGGACTCGTCGGATAACAAATACGCCCCGACGCCTCTTAATGATCTAAAGGGTAAAGACAATCTCAGCTTTTGGCTGATCGGTCATATTCATCTTCCCGCGCAGTATGACGGTGATGGCCCGCTTGTCTTGAACCCCGGCTCTCCCCAGGCAATGCATCCGAACGAACGAGGAGATCACGGCCCCTGGATTGTGGAACTGAACGGCAAAACTTTGTCTGAGACGCGACAGATTATTACGTCCACAGTCAAATACTGCCCGATGGAGGTCGATATATCAAGCTACAGGATTGAGGAGATTAAGCAATCTGTTTTAGAAGAAATACGCAACCTGAGAAAAGAGCAAGCCCGGGACACTGACCGCGTTATTTCCACTCGGATCAAAATTACCGGCAAATCAGATATTTACGCTAATATTCGGAAGGAACTGAGCACTTTAGAAACTGCCACCGTCAACAACGTTCACATCGAAAGCATCACTTACGAAACGTCACGGCCGCTTGATCTTGAGTCTCTAGCAAATGGCAAAAGCGCAGCAGCGGTTGCGGCGCAGGTGTTGTTATGTATTGAGAATAAGACCCTTGCACAAGAGCACAGCGATCTGTTAAAAAACACCCTTGACAAGATGCGTAGTGTCTACGAAGCTAATGCGTACGTTAACATTAGCGATAACAAGTCAGAAAATGAAGAGGACGCTCCTCCCGATGAGCAAGCCGCTGTGGATATTCTTTATGCACAGTGCACGGCATTGCTTGACGCCCTGATGAATGGAGACAGAAAATGAGCAATCGACTATTGTTTACGAAGCTCAAAATCAATCAAGTGCCTGGGTATGAAAAAGGTCGTCCCGAAATTGCTGAATTTGATCCTGGCGTAAACATTATCTTTGGCGCTAACGGCAGCGGCAAGAGCACTACCGGCAGGGCACTACAGGCTCTGTTGTGGCCCTCTAAGGCCGGTAAGTCGGACAAGATATCGGGGCAGTTTGAGTTGGATGGCCAAAAATGGGATGTTGATCTATCGAAACAAAATGCTACCTGGTTGATCAACGGAATATTACGAGATGATGGCCCGTCAGTGATAGCCGCCGAGCAAAGCAAGAGCTATTATCTATCTCTGCGGGACCTCCTGATGGACGAGGATGAGGATCTGGCGCAGCGTATCGCTGATGAAATGGTCGGCGGATATGATATATCGGGCGCGGCCCGTAAGCTCAACTTTGGAAAAGAACCACCAACCGCAGGGATAAAAGAGTGTAAGAAACTCACGGAGGTATCGGCTCAGAGAGATAACAAGCAAAAACAGTTGCAGCGGCTTGTCGACGACGCCTCCAATCTCGACAATCTGAAGCATCAGCTCAACGAGGCTGAATCCGCTGGCAAACGCGTAAAGGTGCTGGATGTGGCAATCAAATACGCTCAACGTCGTGATGATTTTATTGACAAGCAAAGTACGGTCGATGCGTGTGACACACGACTGCAAAAAATGACCGGCAACGAAAAAACAGAAATCGATAGGCTGAAGGACATGCGCCAAAATTTGTCCGATCGCTTAAAGGAGTATGAGACGAAAGCGCGCACTGCAAAAACCGAGATGGAGGCAGTTAAACTGCCGGAAGGAGGGATCGTTAAGTCCGATATCGATAGACTTTCCAGTTATGTTGGCGATCTCGGCCGATTAGACGTGGAGGTAGAGGCAGTTCGCAAGGAACTGGCTGGATCCGATGAGAAACTGGCTAAGCACCGCAGACGGATAGGCGAGGCAGTCACTGATGAGCAATTAGAGAAGATTTTCGATCCAGGCGAGTGGGCAGAACAAAAAGAGCACGCTCGCAATGCTGAATTGTTACGAAGCAAACGCAAGGCTCAAGAAGAACTAAAGAGTATCCTGCTGTCCTCAAAAGTGAGTTCCGTCAACGAGGAAGATGCAGATGCAATAGAGATTGGAACTTCAAAACTATACGAATGGCTGGATGCGGGCGTCACAAAGTCGTCGAGCCCGGTTTGGATTCTTGTAGCTGCCTCGCTGGTATCAGCTTGCGCCGCATTTGTCGGCCAGGCGATTCTCGCTGGTGTGCTATCAGGCGCAGGCCTTGTCGCCTTTCTGGTCATATCTCGAATATCCCGGCCCAAGCGTGACAAATACGAGTCTGCTTACAAAAAAATGCCGATCGCGCAACCTTCTCAATGGACGAGAGAGTCGGTCCTGGGTGTTCTTCAAGAGCTGCGCAAGCAAGCACAGTCTTTGACATTTAACACTCTAATCGACCGGCGAATTAAAGAATTGCGGAGTATAGATGAAAATCTCAAAGAAGAGGCCGTTAAGCTGGAAATGAACAGCGTGGATTTGCAAAACAGGCTCGGCATATCAGTAAAGGATGACGAATCTGGAATGGCGCTTCTGGCTGAGACTATCAAAAACTGGCGCGAGGATTGCAATCACCAATTAAAAGCTCAGGGTACTTACGATGAGGTTATTAAGCAGCGATCGGATACAATCGGTAAAATCAAAGCGGCAATCGCACCATACTCGGATGGAGAGTGCGACGATTTTGCCTCAGCTCAAGCACTGACCAAAGACCTGCAAGACCGAGCTGCAAAATACAGAGATGCCAGGCGAGAGTTGGGCGAAGCGGAGGGCCAAATCAACGACGCGACCCGCGAGATCGAAAATGTTCAATCGGATATCGAAAAGCTGTTCAAAAAGGTCGATGTCGATAAAGGTGATGAACAAGAGCTTTACCGACTTGTTGAGACGCGAGAAGACTATCTCGAAAAATGCGCATCCAAGGAAAAGTCAAAGGCGCTGGCGGATAGCTCTGCAGCTGAGCTGACGGCGATTATTAAAAGAGAAATAGAGGCCTTGGGATCACTCTCAATTGCGCGCAGTTTAGGTGAGACGTGCACGTACTTTAGGGACGCGCGCACAGATGATCTCGTCTCGATGCGAGAAGTTCAGGACACTATTGCAAACGAATACAAAACTCTTAGCGCGAAAATTACCGAGATCGAGACTCTGGTGAATCAAGATAAAAGCTCACGGGAACTTGAAGCGGCGCTCGCGAGTGTTGAAGAGGCGCGGGGAACCCTTCGCAAACATCGCACTGATTGCTATGCCTCGAGCGCAGGAAAAGTGCTTGCTGATTATATTGAGAAGATGAGCCGGAATGATGAATCAGCAATATTCAAACGAGCCTGCTTTCACTTCGACCAAATCACTCGCAATAGTTATGATCTACAACTTCACAACGGCACATTTGTGGCCAAGGAAAAAAACTCTGGTGAGACAAAAAAACTCGACGAACTATCAGACGGCACTCGTGTGCAGCTTCTTTTGTCAGTGAGGCTTGCTTTCGTCGAAAATCAAGAAAAGGGGCCGAAGCTGCCTCTGTTCTTCGATGAGGCTCTGGCCATAACGGATGACATTCGTGCGCCGGAGGTTGGGCAGACCATCGTTGAGATAGCCAAAACCGGCAGACAGGTGTTCTATTTCACAGCCCAGCAAGACGAAATAAAGAAAATCTCCGAGTGCGTAAATGGAGGCGGAATATCGCTGGAAACATTTACATTGAACGACTCTGGAAGCTCAAATGTTCTTGACAACCGGGCGATAGTAACGTAAATTGCGTAGTAGGCGGCGCACTTCGGCTGTATTTGTCTGCCGGGTGCGCCGATAATGTTTTTGTGTGCCTGCAAGTGATTTTCCGCAGGTAGAAAAGTTTGGGGGTATATTTATGAGAATGCAGCGCGTTGTATTTGTTGCGCTCTGCGTAGTGCTGCTTGTGTCAGGTGTTGCTTATGCTGAAAACAGTGAAAGGCCGCCTGCTTTCTCCAATGTTAAGCCTTGGGATTATGATCTTGGCCCCGTTTTTCAGGCTGCCTCGGCCAAATATAACGTGCCGTTGCCTTTGCTTTTGGCGCTGGGCCACTTCGGAAGCGCTTTCGAGAACCGCGGGGACGCCCGAACTATCGAAAACGGCTACGGCGTAATGGCTCTTCGCAAGAACGATATGGGAGGGACCTCGCTGGCCGACGCAGCGGCACTGACTGGTGTCTCCGAAGAAGACCTAAAAGTCAACGCGAACCTCAATATTATGGGCGCTGCCGCGGTTTTGGATGCGTATGCAAAACAGCTTCAAATCAATCGCAGCGCCGGCATCGACGAATGGCTCGACGTAGTGATAAAATACGCAGCCATCGATAAGCTCGATGCCGAAAACCCCGTTCCGGTGTTCAGCCGGCTTTTTGCAATGGAAGTCTTTCAAAAATTGCAGTCAGGGGTTGCCACAATAAACTCGATGGGGGAGAGCTTCAGCGCCGCTCCTCAGAATATCGGCAAAGTCGACCTTGCTGCCCTTAACCTGCAGGGGCTGCCGAGAACTAACGTCACCGGCTATTCCGGAGCGACCTGGTATCCTGCGGCTACCTGCAACTACTCCACCACACGCTACAACAAATCCATCTACGCCATACACACTATAGAAGGCAGCGCGGCAGGCTGCTTGAGTTGGTTCAGAAACTGTTCCGCACAGTGCTCGGCGAACTACGTTGTATCCGAAGCCGGCGGTATTTGGCAGTGCGTGGATGAAGTGGATATGTCGTGGCATGTGACTTGTATGAACTATTGTTCAATCGGCACAGAGCACGAGGGTTACGCAGCATCAGCAAGCCACCCGACCGCCCTATACAACGCATCAGCATTAGTAGTGCGCGATGCCTGCAACAGATGGGGGATCCCAAAGTCACATAGCCCGTGTTCGCATTCGATCCTTGGGCATGTTGATATTAACAACTGTTGGTGCGGGCCTGGCCACTGGGACCCGGGGGCAGGTTGGGACTGGAACTATTTCATCAACGCTGTTAATGGCACCACCTATATCAACCCGCCGTATTTATTCGGTGATGGGGCAAACGGATGGACCGCCGGTAACAGCGTATGGTCTAACGGACTTGTCCACACCGGCTCCAACTGGGGCGGCTCGATTTATTTCGATCAGACCGGCAGCGATTGCTATATTTTCAGCCCTGAAACCAACTTCACCGGCTCTTCGCCGATGGTTCTGAACGTGAATGTTTACCCGCAGAGCGGTGCATCCGCCAATCACGATATGCAGCTTCATTGGCGCACTGCCGCAGAAGGCTCGTTTGCAGCCGATAAAGCCAGCCCCATTGCCTACTATCAGGCACAGAATGCTTGGGCGACGGTTAATCTCTACATCAACAATGCAAAATGGAGCGGCCAAACGGTCAAGCAACTGCGGCTGGATTTTGACAACAACAACCAGTCCACAAGATACATCGTCAATCATGTCGTGTTGCAAAACGGGCTTTATTGGCCATTCAACAGCGACACGAACGGATGGACCGTGGGCAACTCTCTGTCCGCTCCCTGGCATACCGCCAGCGGCTGGCCGGGGTGCCTGGTCACGGACCAAACCGGCAGCGATTCATATATGTACAGCCCGACTTTATCCGGCACGGGCTTCCCGTACAACTACATAGGTGGGGAGAACGACTGGATTAAAGTCCGAGTCTACCCGCAAAACCCGACAACCTCAGCGCACGATCTCAGGGTATATTGGATACACTCCAGTGATTCTACTTGGTCGGACACGAAGTCCTGTTCTGTGACCTACAACGCCAAAAATGAGTGGGCGGATGTTTATGTGCCGGTGGGCGCCACGGGTATATGGGCTGGCCAGCACATCACCCGACTCAGAGTTGACTTCGACCAGAACAACCAGAACACACGCTGGATAGTCGATGAGATTTCCGGGGCGCAGCTTGGCAAAGATACTACCGCGCCGACCGTTCCGAGCGGATTGGCGGCGACGTCACCAGCCGGCAATACTGTAAGCTTGAGTTGGACAGCTTCGACCGATGCGACTGGGGTTAATGGCTATAAGATCTACCGAAACGGAACCCAGATCGGCACGAGCATCTCGCCGGCGTATACTGACTCGACCGTCCAGCCGCAGACGACGTATTCATATACCGTAAGCGCTTACGATGCAGTCGGCAACAATTCAGCTCAGAGCGCCGCTAAGAACGTGACCACATCGGCTCCTGACGTTCAGGCGCCAACTGTGCCTCAAAACTTGAGGCGAACAGCGGTTGCAAAAACCAGCATCACCCTAG